>MVRK01000060.1 GCA_002067365.1 Methanosaeta sp. PtaU1.Bin060
ATAGACGATTGACAAAGACTAATCTCAGATGCCGGATCGATGTCTATCCGCAGGCAGGGTGATAATAATAACAATTATAATAAAATATATCTTAAATGCGTATTGCCATGCTATATGTTACTATATATTATTTAATCAGAGCACTTCGATCGTCATGGCATCCTCGAAGGTCTTGGACCTTCCAGCCTCAGAGGCTACTATGGCCACAGTATAAACCCCCGGCGGGAGGCTTGCGCTCCAATTGCCGACAAAGGCACCTTCTGTCTTCCTCTGCAGTTTCACTTCACCCACATCGATTCCTGACGAATTCCTGATGATCGCCCTGGATTCCATCTCCGTCTCGTTGAAGGCCTTGGAGGTACTGCTGAATACTGCTGTTATATTGACAGGGCTTTCTGAACGTGTTTTATTTGGCATGGCGCTCGCATCTTTTAAAGAGATATCGATGCCGGGCACCTGAGCCGAACTCTTTGATCCTGAGGAATCCGCACTAATCTGCTCTTTTGCCCTCTCTGTGCTGAATTGAGAATTCTTCATCCTGGCAGCTTGAGGACCCCACGTAGCAGGAGTCTCTGCCGGCGTACTTCCTTCGATAAATGCCTGGGCGCTGCTGCTCCAGTCCTCATTGCTGCAGGATGGACACTGAGCGATCGCTGGTATTGCAGGCGAAGCTGTGAGGATTACTATCGATAGGAGAACCACAGTCAGACTCGATTTTGCCATAACCTTTTACCTTCACTATATCATTCTTCGACCCGGATAAAGGGTCCTTGAGAGGACGCTCAATCCTCTTCCTTGCTCGTTATTGGTTATATCATCCTGACGCTTGGGGCCTGGGCTCGAAAACAAGAGCGTCCGTCACAGCATCCTCAGCACTCCTGTGGCCCTCTTTCGGATTCAAGACTTGGGCGATCCTGAACTGATCAGCAACGGGTCCACTGATCCGCTGAGAGCGAAGGCCTCCTCTCGCTCGATGCATGTCGGACAGCACCTGCACGGCTTCTCCTCACCGCGATAGCAGGACCAAGTGTGCTCGTAGGGAACCTTCAGCTGCAGGCCGAGCCTGACGATCTCCGCCTTGGTCATATCTACGAAGGGGGCCTTAAGCTCGACGGGATGCCAGGCCGTAGCCAGCCTGATGGCGGGAGATAGGGCCTTCACGAACTCCGCACGGCAGTCCGGATAGATGGTAGCATCATTTCTGTGGGCCGCGTAGAAGACCTCGGGAATCTCGCGGGCTTCGGCATACCCGGCAGCCACAGAGAGAAAGATCATGTTGCGGTTGGGAACGACAGTCTGCTTTGCCGCCTCCTCAGTGTAGTGGCACTTCGGCACATCCTTTCCCCCAAGCAGGGCGCTGTCGCCCAAGCTCTCGAAGACGGGGCGAAGATCGAGGATGCAGTGAGAAATCCCCAGGCGATCTGCGATCCATCGAGCGCAGTCGATCTCCTTCCTGTGCCTCTGGGCATAGTTGAATGTGAGGGCCTGAACCTGATAGCCATCATCAAGCATCTTGTAGAGCAGGGTTGTGGAGTCAACGCCTCCGGACAGGATCAGAACAGCCTTCATCTGCTTCACCTTTCGGATTATTCCTCTTCAAGGTTTTCATCGAGCGAATTGAGCCGGATTCCTCCGCCAACTTCTTTAAGTGCGAGAGGCCTTTTATACAGTCTAAAGCTCGGCATCTCGCGAGGTGGTCAGGTTGCAAAGTGATGTCTATTTTGCCGGCATCAGGGCGCGAAGCGACAAGGAAAACAAGCTGAACAGGATTGGAAACCTCTTTGAGGCGGCAGGCCTAGAAGATGTGATCAAGAGGGGCGACCTCACTGCTCTGAAGCTCCATTTCGGGGAGCGCGGAAATGATACATTCATCAACCCCATCTTAGTGCGGCCCATCGCTGAGAGGATCAGAGCCCTTGGGGCCCGGCCCTTCCTCACCGACACCAACACTCTATACGGCGGTGGAAGAGCAAACTCCGTCGATCATCTGCAGACTGCATTGGAGCACGGCTATGGCCTCACAGTCACAGGAGCGCCGCTGATCATCGCCGACGGCCTGCGTGGCGAGTACTACGAGAATGTCAGGATAGACAGGAAGCACTTCAGAGAGGTCAAGATCGCGGGCGAGATCGCCAGGGCTGACAGCATGATAGTCCTGTCGCACTTCAAGGCCCATCTGCCAGCCGGATTCGGAGGTGCCATCAAGAACCTGGGCATGGGCTGTGCCCCCGCGGCAGGCAAGTCGGAGCAGCATTCCGCCAAGCCCATCTTTCTCGCCGAGCTTTGTGTGGGCTGCAGGGCCTGCGAGGAGAACTGCCCTGTCGGCGCCATCGATGTGGAGGAGAAGATCACCTCAGTTGACCATGCGCTCTGCACAGGCTGCGGAAAATGCCTGCGCGTCTGTCCGACCCACGCCATGGACTTCGACTGGCTCGTGGAGCTTCGTCCCTTCCTGGAGAGGGTGACTGAGTATGCTCTTGGGGCAGTTGCAGGCAAGGAGGGGCGCGTGGGTTTCTTCAACTTCCTGCTGGACATCACGCCGGACTGCGACTGCGTCCCCTGGAGCGATGCGCCGATAGTTCCCGACATCGGCATCCTTGCCTCGCGCGATCCTGTGGCGATCGATCAGGCGTCCTTTGATCTCGTAAACCGGCAGCTTGGACTCCCTGGCACCCTCCTGCAGAAGAACAGCAGCCCAGGTCGGGACAAGTTCCAGGGCGTCTGGGAGAATACGCTTGGCACTGTGCAGCTGGAGCACGGAGCCCGGATTGGACTTGGGACGAGGGAGTACAGGCTGGTGGAGATCTGAAAAGCCCTGGACCAGGCTCTTGGCTGGCATCGACGTCGTACCAGCCGCTGAGGAAAGGCGGTCGTCCGTTTCTTGAGGGTGACTGCTCTTGCCAATTCTCAAAAATCTGCCAGCAACAATGAATAAAAATCTTCATCAAATTAACATGAAGCCCCCAGCACCATCTGCTTTGCCCTATCGTTCTTGAAAGTGCAGTCGATCTCGAAGCTTGAGCCTCTGCATTTTGCATCTCTAAAACTCAGTGCTCGACCTTTGCATTCGCGGTTATCTTCAGATGGCCCGGCGACTATGAAACCGTTTATGCTTACATATTATTATCAAAGTTAGCATATATGGAAACATACTTAAACTTCATTGTGATACAGACTGAACCGATTGGAGCCATAATCATGAAAATGATCACGGAGAAGATTGCAGACTCAATGTCACATCCTTTAGAGGATGCAAGTCATAATTCACATCAACAGGATCGAGAAGAAACTCCCTCTTGTCAGTCAAAAGAGATTTCTGGTATTGCGAATAGGGACCCCATTGAGCCTTTGCTTCTGCCCATTCATGAGCTTGAAAAAAGCGTATGGCTGAAGGATGTCTGTTCCAGCTGCATGGGCTGTATCTCAGTATGTCCTGCCGGCACGCTCGCTTATGATCATGAGAGAAACCGGCCGCATCAGATCACTTCTTGCGTTGATTGTAAGGCCTGCCTCGATGTCTGTCCCCGTATTCCTGCTAATAATCAAAATATTTCTTCACAAATCCTTGGGCCTTACATCTCTATCAAGAACGCCAAATCGAAGATTGACAGCATAAGATCTCAAAATGGAGGTGTGGCCACAGCACTATTGACTGCTGCTCTCGATGAGGAACTGGTAGATTGCGCCCTGGTAATGGGCCAGGACCCGTGGTCTCAGAGGTCATATCCGAGAGTCGTCTACGACGCAAAAGAGCTGAAAAAGTGTGCAGGAAACAAATACACGAGCAATGCGATACTAGAGCCCCTGAAAGATCTCATCAAATGCACAAAAAATATTGCACTCGTCGGGACACCATGCTCTGTACATGCCATGGGATTGATGAGAAGGTCTTCCAACGAATTCGCAGAAAGAGTTGCACAAAAAGTGCGATTTGTCATAGGACTATTCTGCTTTGAGGCCTACGACGAGTCCGTAATTGCTGATATATCCAAGATCATCGGGGAGCCTGCATGGCGCTTCGATGGCATGAATATTGGCGATGGCAAGATGACAATAAAACTGCGTGATGGCGGCTTCAGGACGATTCCACTGCAGCACCTCGCAGAAGATGTCAAGACCGGCTGCAAGGCTTGTGCGGACTTCACCGCAAAGCTATCGGATATTTCCATAGGCCGCATGGGAAGCGCTTCTGGCATGAGCACAGTCATCGTCAGAACCTCTGAGGGCATGGGTTTATTCGATATCGCCGAAGATATGGGGCTCCTTGAGGTCACAGACGGCGTGAATGTAGAGGCCATCGAAAGGGCGAGCAGGCTGAAGCTTACAAAGAATGGCATTATTTTATCCGATATTTTCGGCGGGAGGCATCAATATGTAAGATCGAAGTCGGAAAGATGAGTAAAGACTAGCGAAGATAAATCCAACTCGACTTTGGGAGAGAATGAGATGTTCAAGAATGTTATTTGCTCAGCATGCAGTGCCTGCTGCGATGACATACAAGTGGACTTCAGCGAAAATGGGCTGATTGTGAACAATGCCTGCAAGCTTGGCAATGCCAAGTTTCAGGAGGTGGTTTGCAATCGAAGGATCAGAGAGCCACTGATGCGAATAAGCGGAGATCTCGAGGGCTCCCCATGGAACGATGCTCTGCAGAAGGCCTGCCATTTGCTCGCAGATGCAAAGCGTCCCCTCATCTTCATGGGCAGCGATATCTCATGTGAAACCATGAAAGTCGGGCTCGCATTGGGTGAGTTTCTGGGAGGCGTGGTGGATTCCACAACGTCGGTCAGCGATGGGCCAGCAGTTATGGGCGTCCAGGAGGCCGGACGCGTCGGCGCTACCGCAGGCCAAAACAAAATCAGGTCCGACCTGGCGGTTTACTGGGGCACAGATCCCCTGGAATCAATGCCGAGGCATATGTCCCTTTATGCGATTTATCCACGAGGTTACTGGACCCGCAGGGGCTGGCTCGACAGGACTATCATAACTGTGAATAACAGAGGATCCTCTCCCTCTGATAGATCAGATCTTCATATTCAGCTTAAAGCCGCCAGAGATTATGAGCTTCTCTCAGCTTTGCTCACCCTGTTGCACGGAAAAGAGCCCAACTCGTCGGTCGAGGACCTAACAGGCGTTTCAGTATCCCAGATCAAAGAGATGCTGGAGATCATGAAGGGCTGCAATTTTGGAGTCATTTATCTCGGAACGGGGTTTTCTTCTTGTGGAAAAGATCGCATCATCGAGCTATTCCTCCACCTTGTAAAGGAGTTGAACGGCTTCACGAGGTTTGTCATGAGCTCCTTGAAGAGCTATTGCAACACGGGAGGCTTCAGCCAGATAGCTTCAGCGCTCTACGGCTACCCATTCGGCCTGGATTTCGCCAGAGGATATCCGCGCTATAATCCCGGAGAGTTCACAACAGTCGATCTTTTGCGAGAAAGGGATGTGGATGCGGCTCTGCTGATCTCATCCGACCTGGATGTCCATCTCCCAGCAGCTTGTTTAGAGTATCTCGCCGAGATTCCCGTGATCTCCATCGAAGCATTTCTTTCGCCGATGACCCTGTTATCAGATGTCGTCCTGCCCGGCGTCATAGATGCTGTGGAGTGCGAAGGCACGTTATACCGCTTTGATGATGTCTCCCTCTACTCCAAACGCATAACATGCTCTCCTTTTGAGTTTACAGAGAGCAATGAGCATACCCTCTGCCAGCTCTTCGAAAAATTGAAGTGCATCAGATAGGCTGAAATCAAAAAAATCAAAAATGCAAAATCAAAAATGCAAAATACACGAAACAAAAATACACCCTATTATCATAATTCATGGCCGATCATGATTCATGGCTGGATGATCTTGTTTTCTCATCAATTAGGAGTATTTGGCCCTCGATGGTGATGAAAATCTCCACATCGTTCGGCAATGCCTCTCTTTTAAATAGGAAAGGCGCTTCTGTCTTAAGCTGGACTAATAGATCAATGGCGTTTACAGGAAGATGTATTCCTTTCAGGTCGGCCGCCTTGAAGACCATGCCCGGCACATGGAGAATATCTGTGCCCTTGGGGATGGACAGGCTTATAGGTGCCTGGATTTTCATCCAATCGTGGATCGTCCTCTCGGCCATTTTTATGTTCTGATGGGCTCTTCGCTCCAGTTTACTTATGTTGGCGCGAGTGGTGCCCATTAGTTCTGCCACTTCTTGCTGAGAGCGCCCTTGGGACCTGAGCTGCAATACCTGAACCTGACGCTTGGTGAGGTAAGATTCTATTTTATCGGGTTTTCCAGCTTCCAGCTTCCTGGGCATATCACCGGCTGTATTCTCGACTGATGTAATAAAACTGTACCTCACAAATAAAATATTTCCCAGAGCATGCATGCCGAAGACTGCCGCATCCAATCCGCCAAAGAGGGCCCTATGGCCTGCATGAGCGGCCAGAAATGCTGAAAAATTATGGATATGAGAGGCTATGCCTTCACATGAAGTCCGCCAGCCCCATCTGCTTTGCCTTGTCGTTCTTGAAGATGGAGTTGATCTCGATCTTGAGAAGCTCAAGCCTCTGCTTTGTGTAGCTCGAGACGCCGTACTCCTCGGCCACCTTCATTGAGACCTCAAGATATTTTCGCACGCTGCCCTCATGAACTGTTAGGATCAGCCTGCCGCCGCATTTGGGGCAGGTCTCCTTGAGCGGCGGCCTCCTGAACTTGGTGCCGCACTTCACGCACCTGACCTTCTGCTTTGAGAAGGCATGGAGGTTGCCTATAAGATCCGGCAGGAAGTGAGAGTTGATGACCCTCTCGGCGACGTCCCGCTCATCCACCGCCCTGATCAGCCGCGCCAGCTCGAGCTGCGCATCCATCTTGTCGATCATGGTCTCCAGGGTCTTGTAGGCGCTGTTCTGTGGTCCTGCGGCGATATCCGAAGTCTCATGGCTGAACCTGAAGCCCTCGTACTGAGCCTCAGAGCCGAGCCTCTTCGAGACGAGGTCGAACCTCGCCTCAACATCCTTGGGGCTCGCGCTCTTCAGCGTCGCCTCGTAGAACTCCAGGGGATAGACCGCAGTGAGGTCCAGGTTGTGAGCCTCCTTGTCCACCTCCAGAGGATTGAGCTGCGTGGTCATGACGAGGCACGCATCCATCTTGCCGCCGCGCTTCTCGGGAAGGTACGACATCGAGAAGTTCAGCAGCGCGTCCATGAGGAGCATCACGCAGTCCTCGTCCCCGTCGCAGTTGCGTCTCTTGGCCGCGTGAAAGAACGGATGGCCGAATCCCGCGGAGGCTGTGCTGTAGCCTATGAGGCGGCAGAGAACTCCTGCTGAGGTGTGCGGTGCGAGCCCCACCATCAGAGTGCCGATCAGGTCCTGAGGAGACTTCGCGTTGTAGTAGGGCTTCAGGCCGTAGAACTTGAGAAGAAGATCGTCCACAAACTGGGCGACCTTGAGAAGGTACTCGCCCGCATCCTTGGACAGGATGATGTCTTGGACCTTCAGCTCGCAGACCTGCTCTGGCCCTGTCAGAGGCATGCCATTCATATCCTTTTCATAGCCCATCTGCCTCAGCCTCTCCAGGGAGGTACCTATCTCGTCAGGCCGGAAATGAGTTAGCGGAAGGTCGGTGAGGTCGTATCTGACAGTGCCATCCTTGAAGATGTTCACACCGTGCTTGGCCCTCAGAATTCCCTTCTCCAGCGCCTCAGGCGTCTTGTCCCTGGAGGAGAGGCCCATCACCCCTTTCAGGATCTCCGGCTCACGCTCGCCCAGGTGCTCCAGAGCCTCATGGTAGAGCCTCTTCAGATCCACTCGCATCGGGGATGCTGCCGTCGTCTCCTCTCCGCACTTCGGGCACTTCTCCTGGCCCGGAATGTGGCACTTGGGGCAGACCCTCTTCTTGTCTGTATAGCCTCCGCACTCGCAGCGGAAGGCGAAGCCCTCTTTCCCGCAATCTCTGCAAACCCTGCGCTCGATCTGGACATCGACGATCCCGCTGATGTTCCCCTCGGCGTGCTTCGCAGCCTCCTGGATAGATCTCGACTTGCCTCCAGCATCGCCAGTAGGAAATAAGACATGAGGCGGCGGGCGCATCAGCCGCTTATCCGACTTCTCAGGCCTGCCCATCCTGGCCCCGACGCGCGTGGGAGCCCTCGCCCTGACAGGAATGCCAGCGAGCCTGTTCACAGCCTCCAGGGTCGAGGCCTCCTCCAGCCGCTCCCATCTCTTTCGCAGCCCCTCTGGCTCGATGCCGAGGCATAGCAAGAGCGGCAGAGGATCTTCGATGATAATCCAGCCGTCACTCACCCTGTGCAGCACGAGCAATGTCTCCAGAGCATCTTTTGCGTCCGGGGGAAGGAGAAGGCCCCCCGATTCCAGGCGGCCCTCAGAGGAGACCATTGAGGCCAGGCGCTCGAAATCCTCGATGGCCAGGTCGTGCCAGAGGTATGTATGAGCCGGATGAAGCGCAATGCCGTATCTCCTTGAGATGGCCACTGCCTCCTCCCCGCTGATCCTCTCCTTTCCCGAGGGATCGCCTCCGGCTTTCGCAAGCTCCTGAGCCCACCACTCGAAGGTGTAGGATGCAGGAGCCAGGGTTCTGTTGTTCTCGAGAAACTCCCCGAAGCTTATGAGGATCTCCCCGAGGTCCAGGATCTTGGAGACGTGGGCCTTGATGGCCGTATTTATGGCTCTCGGGTCCTTGGGCCTGGTGGGCATCCAGGCCAGGAGATCCTCTGCAGAGTCCAGGCGCACGACATCTCCGTTCAGGAGACAGACTGTTGGCCCCTCGATGGAGCTTACAGGTGCCACTGCCGCTGCTTTCCCTGGCTGCTCGACCTTGATCTGGGTTCCCGCGGCCATGAACTCGCCTAGGAGCAGCATCGACGCCGGATTTATGCCTGCAGCGGCAAGGCCCGTGTTCCTCGCCCTGCCGTAGCGCAGCCGAAAGCCGCCCGGCCTTGAGGGATGCGAGAAGACAGGCCTTCCAGCGATGAGGTCGCGCAGGAACTTTGGACTCGAGTCCCCGCCGTCCTTCTTGCCGCTCGCCAGGCTGTCAAGCCACTCCCATCCTGCGATGCCCAGCTTCGAGACATGCTTCTTGAGCTTCGGCCTCTTCAGGGCGATTCCCTCAGCCGAGACCAAGGCGATCCCCCCGCGAACGCGGTTCGTCTCTATCCTCGGAAGGTCACGAAATCCTGAGACCTCCTCCTCCTCTGTGGGCTCGCCGTCGATGCAGATCGGACAGTTGCGAACTATGGTCCTTATCTCATCGTCCGAGGGTGAGTACTGAAGACCTGCAACCCTTTTGTAGACGCCTATCTCCTCAACATAGCGCTCGACCTCCTCCGGCCGTGGCCGCCAGGGCTCGATTCCCACCTTCCTTCTAACATAGTCCGCCACGAGGACGGAGAGGGCCTGGGCGGTGCCGCCTGCAGACCTTATCGGACCTGCGTAGTAGACCTTGAGATAATCTGACCCGTCATCGTTCTTTCCGAGCGATACGCGGGCAATGCCCTCGATCGGCGCAGCGACGACGCCCTCCGTGAGGAGCGCGACTGAGGTGCGAATGGCGCTCTCCACCGACTCGATCTTCGAGAAGCCCTGGCCGAGCCTTCCCTCGGCGAAGTCGATGCCTATGGCAAGGGCAGCTTCCTCCCTGCTCATCCCCTTCGCCTCAAGCTCCCTGATCCGAGAAGCAATCCCGGGAATCCCAATCAGCTTCTCGACGCGCTCAGCCAGGTCGACGGCCAGAGGTATCTCAACATCCGTCGTAGGGTCCTTTCCCTGGCTTCGTGCCTCTTTGGCGATGGCCATGGCCTCATCGAGGCCGCCTTCAAGAAGGTCGAAGTACTCTCTGGTCTTCATCGCTCTCCCCAGAGATGGAGCCCTGTCGCAGGATCATGCTCTCTTATCAGCGGCTGCCCCACAAGCTCCTGCAGACAGATCTCAGCAGCGAAGACCTCTCCCTTCATGAGGTGGCCGCCCCTCGTTCTTCCCTCGCCGTCTGCGAGGACAGCGTGAGCATGAACGAAGGGCTGGCCGTCCCTGAGGGATATGTTTCCCAAAGCTGAGACCATCTCGACAGGTCCTTCCACTCTGATCGTCTGATACATATGAGCCGCCTGATCATAGCAGGCCAGCTCGGCTCGGCTCAGCGCACCGATGGCTGAGAGCGTGCCAGTCTTGATCCCCTCGCGCTTTGCCAGATCAGATATCTGGCTGACGATCTCAGCTCCGAGGTCGAGCCTTGCGAGAAAGCATCGGCCTTGCTCAAAGTCTCTGACATTCATCACGCAGCCTCATCTTCCAGGTCATAATCCATCTGATCGGGTTTCATCTAGCATTGCTCAATTAGCCATTCTCGCATTAAAGCATCTTTCCTTGAATGCCTGCTTGAGGGATACATCCCCTCGCATGCATCTCCTTGCCTAATGCATAGTTTGATGGGCATTACTGCTGTCGGTGCCATCTTAACAATCTTCATCAAATATATTATTGCTTTACCCCTTTTTTTCTGATGAATGCGTACGTCTACAGATATCGTTTAGAGAAAACAGGAAAAATTAAGATTAATATTATTATTCTCTAAGTTCCTTTTTTTCGATATCTGTAGAAGCATCGAATTTTTCTTGAGCTACATTTCCGATGGAACTTAGGGCAGAAAGCGGATCGATCGGCTGAGAGCCAGAGCTTTGCCGTTTGGCTATCGATATTTGCGCTCTATGTGCCTTTCGCATCATATCGACAGCCTCATGTCGATCGCCTCATGCCAATAACTCCCATTGTCAGGGTTCTCGGGCCCTTTTGCAGTCGGGGCCATCCATTATCTTGCGGATATATTTCGTCGGCATCTCAGGCGCAGGTCTATCCCACAGCCAATAGTGATTTATAACGTAATGGCTCTGGTTCATGTGCAGGAGGAAGCCATGCAGCGCTCAGTTGAAGAGAAAGGTTACGAAGCCCTCAGCCCTTTTGAACTCAAAAATAAACTCGTCAGTATGGCCCAGACAAGTCGCGAGAGGATAATGCTCAATGCAGGCAGGGGAAACCCTAACTGGGTGGCCATCGCCCCCCGCGAAGGATTTTTCCAGTTTGGCCTCTTCGCCCTCGATGAGTCGCAGCGCGCTAAACACCGCCCCGGTCTAGGCGGCGTCGCCCAGAAAGAGGGGATCTCTCAAAGGTTTAAAACATATCTAGCGGCGCATTCCGGCGAGGCTGGCATCCAATTCCTCGATGACATATTCGAGCATGTGTGCGTGACTCTCAATATCGACGGCGACGCATTCCTGAACGAGATGGTCGATGCAGTCCTAGGTGACCACTATCCTACCCCCGACAGGATGCTCACTCTGTGCGAACAGATCATCCACAAATACATCGAGCAGGAGATGCTGGGCGGCGATCCCGCCATCGGGAAGTTCGACCTCTTCGCGACAGAGGGCGGCACAGCGGCTATCGACTACATCTTCACGACGCTGGCAGAGAACAAGATCCTGCGCAAAGGCGAGAAGATAGCCCTTGGCACTCCGATATTCACACCATACATCGAGATACCTAGGCTCAATGATTATGAGCTCGTCGAGCTCGATGTGGCGCAGGACGAGAACTCAGACTGGCAGTATCCTGACTCGGAGATAGAGAAGCTCGCCGATCCGTCAGTCAAGGCCTTCTTCCTCGTCAATCCCTCCAATCCGACGTCGGTGAGCATTCAGCAGAAGACGCTCGATCGGATCTCTGAGCTTGTCAAGACGCGCAGGAAGGACCTCATCATACTCACCGATGATGTCTATGGCACATTCGTCAACGGATTTAAGTCCCTGGCGGCGGCAGCTCCCCACAACACCATCCTCGTCTATTCGTTCTCGAAATATTTCGGGGCGACGGGATGGCGCCTCGGCGTCATAGGGATACATCAGGATAACATATTCGACGAGCGTATAGCTTCGCTGCCTGCTGCCGACAGAGAGGAGCTGCACGCCCGTTATTGCACAGTCGAGCTTGACCCGGACCACATGAAGGTGATTGACCGTATGGTCGCCGACTCACGTTCTGTGGCGCTCCATCACACGGCTGGCCTCTCAACGCCTCAGCAGGTCATGATGGTCTTCTTCTCGCTACATTGCCTCATCGACAAGAAGGGGGTTTATAAGAGATTGACGCAGGACATCGTCGCCACTCGCTTCAAGACGCTTTATGCCGCCATCGGCATACCGCATCCGACGAACGCCTACGACGCTCACTACTATACGACGATCGACATACCAACACTCGCCCGAACGCGCTACGGCGACGCATTCGCCGAGTTCCTCGTAAAAAGCTATGAGCCCATCGACTTTGTATGGCGGCTGGCGAAAGAGAAGTCGATTGTGCTGATGGACGGCGGCGGGTTTGATGCCCCGAACATGTCGGTACGCATATCCCTGGCGAACCTCCCCGACAGCGCCTACGATTCAATCGGCAAGGGCATATCGAGTCTGCTCGAGGACTATTACAATACGTGGAAGGCGTCGGAGAGATAGGAGGACTCTATGTTGCAGGAAATCGCCGAGATAATGCGCGCCAATCCCCAGGTGGTTCTATTTCTGGCGCTCGCCATCGGATACTTCGCTGGCAATAGGCTCAAGATATTCGGGTTCACACTCGGCTCCACGGCATCGATCCTCCTGGCGGCGATCATCGTGGGCCAGGTCGGCGTGGAGATCCCAAGCCTCGTGAAGGACATCAGCTTCGCGCTATTCATCTTCACCCTCGGATATGAGGTCGGGCCGCAGTTCTTTGGATCGCTCAAGAAGGACGGGGCCAATTATCTTTGGCTGACATTGGCGGTGGCCATCACTGCGATAGTTGCGACGCTGCTGCTTGGTAAGTTCATGCATCTCGATAAAGGCACTGCCGCGGGAATGCTCGCAGGAGCGATGACGACCTCTGCAGCGCTTGGAACCGCAAGTGATGCCATAGGGCATCTGACGGTCTCTGCTGGCACGAAGAGCATGCTCAACTCTCATCTGGCCATAGCATATGCCGTGACCTATATTTTCGGCACCGCAGGCACAATCCTCCTCTTGAAACTGGCTCCTTACTTGCTGAGGATAGACCTGAAGGAGGAGGCGCGAAAGCTCGAAGAGCATATGGGCGGCGGTGCAGCATCTGGTGAAAAGAGTTCCGAGCTCTTCTCTTGGACGAACCGGCTCGATATGAGGGCCTACACGGCCCTTAACGGCGCTGTCATAGGCAAAAAGGTCTCACAGATCGAGTCTCTCTTTCCTGAGAGAGTGGCCATTGATAAGATAAAAAGGGGCAAAGAGGTCATCGAAACCACCCCGGAGACAGTCGTGGCGCGCGAGGACACACTCCTGGTGCTCGGCCAGACATCCCAGCTGGCCTATGCTGACGAGCTGATAGGGCCGGAGGTGGACAGATCTTCTGTTATGGACATCACCGGCGAGATGATGGACGTGTGCGTCCTCAATAAAGATGCAGCAGGAAAGACTCTCGGCGAGCTTGGCCGATCGAAGCTGGCGCACGGGATCTTCCTGCGCAACGCGTCCAGGCAGGGGCACGATCTGCCTATCCTTCCGGGAACAGTCATTCATAAGTGCGACATCCTCACTCTCACCGGCGCAAAGGAGGATGTCGAAAGGGCTGTCAAGCTCCTGGGATATGCCGAAAGACCGACGAATGTCACAGATCTCGTCACAGTTGCAGTCGGCTGCATCATCGGCACTCTCCTGGGGCTCATAGTCATCCCTGTCTTTGGCGTGCCAGTGACTTTGGGCGTCGGCGGCGGGGTGCTGGTCTCGGGGCTTCTGTTCGGATGCCTGAGGATGGTGCATCCGACATTCGGCCAGATACCCGGTGGCGCGCGGTGGATCTTGAGCGACCTCGGCCTGAACCTCTTCATAGCCTGCGTAGGTGTCTCTGCTGGACCACAGGCCATAGACGCACTCAAGACGATGGGCCTTCCTGTGTTCCTTGGCGGGATCCTGATAACAACGCTGCCGATCATAGTCATCTTCTTCTTAGGGCTTAAGGTCCTGAAGATGAACCCGATACTCCTCTTCGGAGCTGCAACCGGCTCGCATAACTGCACAGCCTCGCTCAATGTGGTCGTCGAGGTATCCGAGAGCCCTCTGGCGGTATTGGGCTATGCCGCTCCGTACGCTTTCGCGAATGTGCTTCTGACCGTCGGTGGAAGCCTCATAGTCAGCCTGTTGTGAAAATGGCGAAGTCTAAGATGGAGGGGATATGATGATCGGTCATCGCGGCGGTTTCGTGAGAGATTCTGAGGGCCTCGAGTGCTTAGTGCGCCAGAGCATTGTAGCCTGCCAGCTGGCCTCCAGACTCCTTCAGCGTCATCTATTTTTGATCGAAACGCGAGCGTGCTATGATGAATCTGGAGTCTCTGGCGGCTGAGCTTCGCGGGTTTGTGGGAGTAACCCGCAAGAAGAAAATCGGAAATCTGATCCAATTCTTCCCAATAGAATCAGAGCGCATCATCGCATCTTTCGGAGAAGATGCGGCTGTCATCGACGATGGCGATGAGGTGATGCTGCTCGCGGCGGACGGCATCTGGTCCAGGCTGATGGAGGCTGACCCCGAGTGGGCCGGATACTGCTCAGTCCTTGTGAATGTGCATGACATCGCGGCGATGGGCGGCTGGCCCGTGGCGATGGTGGATGTCCTCTCCGTGAGCTCTCAGAAGATAGCGGATGCAGTTCTGAGGGGGATGAAGAAGGGGATCGAGAAGTTCAATGTACCCATCGTCGGAGGGCACCTGCACCCCGATACACCTTACAGCGCCCTGGATGTCGCGATCCTCGGGAAGGCCAGGAAGGATTCTGTCATCCTGAGCAGCACTGCTGAGGCGGGCGAGGTAGTAGTAGCCGCAGCAGATCTGGATGGTGTGGCGCATCCCAGGTTCTCCATCAACTTCGACTCCACAAGCTCCAAGGGCCGCGAGATGCTGCAAAAGCAGCTCGGTGCGATGAGGGAGCTGGGCGAGGCCGGGCTTGTTCGGGCTGGCAAGGACATCTCGAACCCTGGCCTTCTCGGAACCCTCGGGATGCTTCTGGAGACGAGCAGGGTCGGGGCTGTGGTCGATCTCGAGGCCATACCTCTCCCTCCTGGCCTGGATCTTTCAATCTGGCTGAAGATGTATCCTGGAATGGGATTCGTGGTGACGACGAAGCCTGAGAATGCAGAAGAGGTCATGAGGATCTTCAGCAGACGCGAATTGACGCCTGGAGTCATCGGAAAGGTCGTCGAGGAGAGGAAGCTCAAGATGGCCTTTGGCAAGGATCAGGCTGTTCTCTTCGACTTGACCCAGGAATGCGTGACGGGAATAAGCTAGCCTCATGGATGTGTGAATTGGATCGTGGATGATCATGGACCAGGAATTCCTTCGCTCTCTGGAGGCCAGAGCCAGAAAAAGACATGCCAGGATCGGCATTGGAATCTTGAATGCGGATGCCCAGCTGATAACATCCCTTCAGCCGGCCACCGAGTACGCGGATCTGCTTCTGGTGGGCGGCGAGCCGTGCTGCGACTGCGCCCTGGAGCAGATCGCCACAGAGGAGCCCTGGAAGGAGCTTGTCAGGCTCCTGGCCGAGGGAGAGATCGATGGGGCTGTGCGCGGCAACCTTCCTGCAGGGCGGACGATGAGGGCCCTGGCCGATAGGTTCAATGTGAGGGTGAGAAGGCTGGCGCTTCTGGAGCTTTCAGGCTGGGCGTTCCTCTTCGGGCCAGTGGGAATAGACGAGGGCGATACAGTCTCGGACAGGCTGGGCCTGGTGCTCGACGGCTCAAATTTCCTGAAGCAGCTGGGAGTCATGCCCAAGGCCTCGATCCTCTCCGGCGGCAGGATGGAGGATCTTGGGAGAAGCGAGCGCGTGGACAGGAGCCTGGCGGAGGGCGAGCTGATCGCATCTCTGGCGCGCGAGGCTGGCGTGGAGGCGAGGCACAGAGGCATATTGATCGAGAGCTGCCGCGGCGACGATCTGCTCGTAGCGCCCGAGGGCATCTCAGGGAACCTGATCTTCAGGACGCTTCTGCTTTTGTGCGGTGTTCGCTCCCTCGGCGCTCCTGTGATTATGGAGGATGTCTTCGTGGACTCAAGCCGCGCGCGCGGGGACTTCAACGGCCCTGTGATGCTTGCGAGCGCGATGGTCGGGACAAAGGAAAAGAAGGTTTGATTGAAAATAGATTTGGCTGTCTCTTTTAGCTCCGGCTCTTCACGCAGGGCCCTTGAGGCTCTCCGAATCGATGTACTCTGAGAGCTTTGTCTGGGTGGCTATGCACTTCTCTCCGGGTATCTCGACGGGATAGACCCCTGTGAGGCAGCCCATGCAGAGGTTCTCCGCGGGAATGCCTATCGCATCCACAAGGCCCTTGTGGCTCACATATCCGAGGGAATCAGCATTGATGACCGCCTCGACGCCGGGAATTGTCTTGTGCGCCGCAATCAGCTCATCGCGGCTGGCCATATCGATGCCCAGGTAGCATGGGGCCAGGATCGGAGGGCTGCCTATCCTGACATGCACAGCCTCTGCACCTGCCTTTCTGACCATATTCACAATCCTGCGGCTGGTCGTGCCCCTGACTATCGAGTCGTCCACGAGAATAAGCTTGTGGCCTTCGATGTTAGGCCGAATCGTGTTCATCTTCAGGCGCACAGCAGTCTCGCGCATGTTCTGATCCGGCATGATGAAGGTCCTACCGATGTACCTGTTCTTCATCAGACACTCGCGATAGCTGATGCAAGAGCGCTGGTGATAGCCCACTGCGAGGGTGATGCCCGAATCAGGGATGGGCGTGACAGTGTCGGCATCGGCCGGATGCTCCTCTGCTAGCTTTGCGCCTATGTTCACCCTCACATCGTAGATCAGGCGACCGTCGAGGATGCTGTCCGGCCTGGCGAAGTAGATGTACTCGAAGACGCAGTGGGCCGGATTGGGCAGGTGGGCGAGCTGATAGGACTTCATCTCGCCTTGTTTCAGAACAATCAGCTCCCCCGGCTTCACATCGCGTACCAGGCAGCCGTTCAGGGTGTCCACCGCAACGCTCTCGGATGCTACCACATAGCCTGAATCCAGCTTTCCAAAACACAGGGGCTTGATGCCCAGGGGATCGCGCAGCCCGAGGACAGTGTCTCCCATAAGAAAAACGAGCGAGTAGGAACCGACTATCTTGTGCATCAGCGCGCGCACGGCCTCCAGCAGATCATGACGCAGAAGCTCTCTCACGAATAGGTGCGCTATTACCTCGGTATCAGAGGTTGAATAGAATATGTCTCCCGTCTGCTCCAGCTGCTCTCTCAGCTGAGAGGAGTTGACGAGATTTCCGTTATGCGCTACTGCTATGGCCCCATCCTTGTACTTGACGAGCAGCGGCTGGCTGTTTTCGATGCACGATCTGCCGGTGGTAGGATATCTGACATGCCCGATGCCAACGCTCCCCCGCAGAAGAGATATCTGGGCATCATCGAAGACCTCTGAGACAAGCCCCATGCCCCTGTGGGTGCGAATGGACTTGCCGTCGTGAACCGAAATCCCGGCGGCTTCCTGCCCCCGATGCTGCAGAGCGTATAGGGCATAGTAGATGGACTTGGCGACATTGCCCGCCTCCTGAAAGGAGACTCCGACGACACCGCAGGCATCGTGCAACTCTTGACCCCTAGTATCCTAGTAGCCAGCCTTCCTCATCCACTTGTGGCTTCTGAGCCTCGAAGATAGGCCGAAGCCGCATTGGACGCATATTTTTCTCTTGAAATTGAACGAGATGCTGCCACAGCGTCTGCACCTGATGTGAGACCTCTTGTGGCGTCTGCCCATGGATGGTGTACCCTTAGTCATCTAGAATACCTCAAGGTGAAATGTAAACGACGTTATCGCCTCGAACGATCACGGTTCCCATCTTTCGTGTGACCGCTCCTTCCGCTACTTCCTCTGTCTTATCGACCACCAGGTTCATGTGGATGTCGTAACCCTGCAGTTCTCCCCTGAAGACCCTGCCATCCTTGAGTTTGACTATGACGGGTCCATTCAGTGATTCATTCAGAATATCAAGCGGTCTCTGACCCATTAACCTCTCTCCAGCGATGATAACCGCAAAAGGCTTCGAATTCAAACTTGCTCGTTGCATATTTAAACCTATCGGGATACGTGGAGACCATGAAGATAAAATCCAGGCACCACCTCAAGGGGAGCGAGGCCAGGAGGATAATCTCGGCCATCGAGCCCTTTCTATCCGACGCCTCGACTTTTCGGATGGCGTCTTTCGAGAAGGCCATAACCGATGAGGAGATAGATCTCATCTTCGTGAACGGCCAGCCTCTGGTGATGATCGTGGATGGCCAGCCATTTTTCACCGTTTTGGGTGCCATTGAGCTGGTTCCAATTAAAAGGGTGGTGGTCGTGGATTCAGGAGCAGTGAGGTTTGTGGTGAACGGGGCAGATATCATGAATCCGGGCATAGTGAGCGCCGATCCTGAGATCGCCTCCGGTGATCTTGTGGTGATAGCGGAGGAGAGACACAAGAAGCCTCTGGCCATCGGCAGGGCGCTGATACCGGGCATCGAGATGAAGGGTGAAGGAAAGGCTGTGAAGTCGCTGCATCATGTGGGCGACCAGATATGGAAGGGTCTGGAGGGATAGCATGGAGAACGTAGGTGATCTGATAGGTCGCGGATTTCGTACATGGATGGGGAACCTGAACCTGTGTATTCCCTATCTGCTCGACGTCGTCCTCTCGCTGTTGATCATAGTCCCCATCACTGCGGCCTTCGCGGGCTCCTTTGCGCCTCTGGAGAACCTGAACATGACGGGCGTCGAGGATGTGCAGGAGCAGTTTCCTATTCTGATGGATACCCTGCCGGCCCTTATCGGGGCCTTCCTCCTGCTTATCATTCTTCTATCCCTGATCAGCGCCTTCTTCATCTCAGGGGCCATTGGGATGGCGAGGCAGGCTCTGGAGACTGGCGAGGCCACTCTAGGAGCTATGTGGTCCTCGGGCCGGAAGAATTTTGTGAATATGTTCCTGACCAATATCATAGCGGGCATTATCACTGTGGCTGGGCTCCTCTTTTTGATTCCTGGAATGGTGCTTCTTCCAAGGCCTCTGCAGCCTGAGCCCCAGGCGATGGGCCTCCTTCTGATCGGGTTCATCCTCCTCATCCTTTATGCCCTGGTGATCTCCCTTGTCCTCGCTGCAGCGCCCTACGCCCTGGTGGTGGGCTCCACAGGCCCCATCGAAGCTGTCAGGGCCAGCGTGAAGTTCTTCAGCTACAACAAGTTCGATGTCTTCGTCATCTGGCTTGTGATACTGGCGATCTCCCTCGGCCTGCAGATGATAGGGGGAGCGATCTCCACTGGGAATTCCGGGGTCTTTCAGCCACTGCCTATATTGACGGGGGTCGTGAACCTGCTGGTGCTCTCGCCGCTCTCCACAGTCTGGTGGACAAGGCTTTATATGGACAGGACAGGGAAGTTAACGGATATCGGAGATAGGGATTTATGGTGAACTATGACAATCTGAGCTATAAAGATCTGCTCATTCGTTTCCGGCAGCTTGTGCCTTTCCAGCAGGCAGTCGTGGTCGGCTTGCTGATCTTCGTGATTTACTCTGCCTACGACTACATCTTTCTCAAGCATAGCCTGGTGGAATCAGTCAGCTCATCGATATATTCCTCAATACTCTTCATGGTCGTCTTCTACTTCACGACGGTCCTCATACTGAGGAAGAGCACTGATATAATTAAGCAATCCAAGGGGCCGAAGAAGGGGCAGAGGAACAAGTAAGCCCGAAGTATTCGATTCTTGATCTTTTTTTGAGGCTCGTGAAAGAGAAGAATCGAACCATGAAGCATCATCAAGAGCTCCAAAATCTTTTTCGCATTCTCTATTTTCAGTTTTGAGTGTCCTTGAGACCGACTTCTGCATCTTAAGCCCAGTCTGGCTCCAAACCTTTCCCCGGGGCAGACTGCATGAGCTTACAAATAAGGCGATCTCCATTCTGAGTGAGCAATGAACGCTGACAAGATACCCATCGGCTGGTTCTCGTTTATCACGGGGCTCTCTCCCAGGGCGCTGAGATACTATGGCCAGAAGGGCCTGCTCGTGCCAGAGGCCAGAGACACCATAACAGGCTATCGCTACTACACTGCGGAGCAGTTGGATCGAGGTGTCCGGATAAAGACGCTGTGCAATCTGGGCTTTCGCCTGGAAGAGATAGCGAGCTTCCTGGAGGCTGAGGCAAAAGGAGACGGCATGGCAGTCGAGGCGCTGCTGGGAGAGCGGCTCCTAAAGACAGAGAGCGAGATCGCCAGGCTGCAGAGGATCAGGGCATTGCTCAAACGGGAATGTAAGGAGATGATGAAGATGGCTCTGATTGAGCCGGCAATAAAAGAGGTACCCGCTCTGCGGGTTTTGAGCAAAAGGGAGAAAGGCGCGCTTCACGCGACGATAGGAAAGACGATAGGCGACCTGATGGCAGTGGTCTTCGACCCCAAGAACCAGAGGAATCAGGTCAAGATGACGGGCCCCTTGATGACGATCTATCACGATGAGAACTGCGCCGAGGGCAGCCCGGACGAGGTGGATTGCTTGTCGGATAAAGTGGTGGACATCGAGGTGGCAGTGCCAGTGGTTGGCAGGCTGGAGATAGGCGACCCTGGCATGGAGCTGAAAAGCCTTCCTGAAACAAGGGTGCTATCCGTGGTGCATAAAGGCAGCTATGAGACATTGCATATGACCTACAGGGATATCTTCAAGCATATGATGAAGGGCTGCATGGAGATAGCTGGTCCAATCAGGGAGCTTTATCTCAATGATCCTGCAAAGGTGATGGCTGAGGAGCTGATGACTGAGATACAGGTGCCGATTAAGGGCTGAAGTCAAAAAGGCGCACCCCGCCGCGTATCTGGCGGGGCGTGCGATGAGTATAAGTTCCGACCTGATAATTTCTATCCGAGGGTTGAAGATGGAGTTCAAAGCAGTACAGATGAATATTCCCGAGGGATCAAACCTGATCCTGGGGCAGAGCCATTTCATAAAGACCGCCGAAGATCTCTATGAGGCCATCGCAGGCACTGTGCCCGGCGCAAAATTCGGGATAGCCTTCTCAGAGGCCAGTGGAGACTGTCTCATCAGGCTGGAGGGAAACGACAGGGACCTGATGGAGGCTGCGAAGCAGAATTCCCTGACCCTCGCCTGCGGCCACACCTTCGTAGTTCTCATGAAGGGGGCCTTCCCGATCAACGTCCTGAACGCCATCAAGACTATCCAGGAGGTCTGCGGCATCTTCTGTGCAACCGCAAATCCTCTGGAGGTGGTGGTGGCCGAGACGCAGCTTGGGAGGGGCATCATGGGGGTCATAGACGGTCAGCCGCCAAAAGGCATCGAGGACGAGGCGAAGGTCGAGGAGAGGCGCAGTCTCCTGAGGAGGTTCGGGTATAAACTTTGATCTAGGGGTCTTAAACGGCCGGGTCTACACCACAGCTGGCCTGAGATCCATCGACCTGTGGATCAGCGACGGGCGCATTGCCGCCTTGGGCGGCGCTCACAGGGCAGAGGAGAGGATCGATGCGCGGGGACGGCTGATACTTCCTGGTGCAATCGATGCGCATGTTCATTTTCGCGATCCTGGAGCCACATACAAGGAGGACTGGGAGAGCGGCTCAGTCTCAGCGGCCGCTGGCGGAGTCACCACAGTCGTGGACCAGCCGAATACAGATCCAAGAACGCTAGACGCTCGATCCTTCGATCTGAAGCTGGATCTGGCGCGCCACGGCTCCGTGGTGGACTTCTGCATCAACGGGGGTCCGGGAGAGATCGAGGAGCTAGTCAGCGCTGGCGCGACAGCTATCGGCGAGATCTTCGCCTACGAGCACAGCGACCAGGAGATGCAGAGGATCCTGGAGAGAACCGGGGCCGCAGGGACACTGGCTACAATTCACGCAGAGGACGGAGAGGTCATCAGGGACGAGAGCGCGCCCCTGGCGCAGATCCACGAGCCGGAGGTCTACTCCAGGGCAAGGCCTGCGGCTGCTGAAGCTCTGGCCATCGAGAAGGCCCTCGCCTGGTCAGATCGCCTGCACATCTGTCACATCAGCACTGGACGCGGCCTTGAGCTGGTGGCAGGCGCTAGGAAACTGGGGAAGAATGTCACCTGCGAGGTCACACCTCATCACCTTCTCCTAAACGTCAAGGACTACCGCAGCCAGGGCTCCTTCGTGAAGATGAACCCGCCGCTGCGCCTCCACGAGGACAACGACGCCCTCTGGGGGGGTCTTCGGGCGGGCCGGGTGGACATCCTCGCCTCGGACCATGCTCCCCACCTGCCAGAGGAGAAGAGGGACGATATCTGGGAGGCGCCCGCGGGCGTTCCGGGCGTCGAGACCCTTCTGCCCCTCATGCTCTTCTCAGTGAGAAGAAATCTCCTCAGCCTTGATAGGCTCGTGGATGCCCTCTCTGTGAGGCCGGCAGAGATCTTCGGCCTCGTCTCTAAGGGAAGGATTGAGGTGGGAATGGATGCAGATCTCGTGATAGCTGATCCGAGGAACGTCCGGGTGATCAGGGCGGATCGGCTGCACAGCCGTGCCGAATGGACGCCTTTCGAGGGGCAGCAGGCAATCTTCCCGGAGATGACCATAGTCCGTGGAAGGGTGGTCTTCCATGAAGACCTGGAAGCCAGGCCGGGCTATGGCCGTCTTCAGAGTCCGAAAAAGCAAAAGGTTTTATGAGAACAACGCCTCAATTTTAGGCATGAGATCTGATTCTACAGGCAGCAGCGATCTTGAGCGCATGATAGGTAAGGCGGCAGTCGAGGCCGCGAGGGTCTCCGGCCAGGCAAGCCAAGTTGCGAAAAGGGTTTTAAGAGAGGTTTCGAGCGAGATGGCAGAGTCAAAAGGGTATGATCTTGCTGCCATCGACCTAATCGAGACCAACGAGGAGCTGATAGCCATCATCGCCCTGCCTGGTGCCTCGAAGGATAATATCGACCTGAGGGTGACGGAGGACAGCCTCTATGTGGAGGCCAAGGCCCCGGCGAGGGAGGGCAGGTACCTGAGAAGGGACACAAGCCCACTCGGAATGAGGCAGGAGATCCATCTGCCGGTGGAGATCAAGCCCGAGCAGGTCAAGGCCAGCTTCAATGATGGCATCCTGGAGGTGCACCTTCCCAAGCTCGTGGTGGTGAACGCCCAGCGCGTCCAGGTGGATTGAATCCCGGCAGTCTAGAGAGCGCAATGCGAGAAGTCCGGGCGATACGGCTCAAAAATATCGCAGCCTAGTAGGGCAGGCTTCTGTAGAGCACAGGACGCCCGTTTATCTGGGCGATGGTCCAGGGGTCTTCCAAGAGGGCCGGGTTATTGAGCTGAGTTGCGTTGAAGCTGGTTATCGCCTGGATTGGCATCGTCACATTCAGGATTATGGGATTGGGATCTGTGGGAAAGGCCGGATAGATCAATGTCACAGATCCAAGCTCAGTCAACTTCCCATTCGAGAGCACATGGCCTTTTGGGATTATGCCCCAGTCCCAGAGGCCCGTGGACTGCGCGACGATGTTCTTGCTTCCATAATTCATGAGCCATGCCCTGCCGTAATCGCCACCCACGGCGGTCGGCTGGCCGAAGGATGGATGGGGAAGCATTCCGGCGGCTAATACTATCAACAGAATCCAAAGAGCTCTCATGTCAGTCCCATAGATATCATGATGCCTAAAAGGTTTAAATTTTTCTGGTTAACTATTTGGAATTCAGTCATCAGTTTCCTCGGCCCTCGCCTTTGCAGGATAGCCTGATACAGGTGGCATATCTGACAAATGCAGTATATAGATCTATATTTCTTATCTCGGAAAGATTTACATAATTTCGCAACAGCTTCATCATTGTGGTGATAGCATAAGCAAATTAACTCTTGCGTTATTGGTTGCCGTCTTCATCGGATCGATCTCAGCAGGATTATCAGAGAAAGTGACCATCTCTGGGTCCACGACAGCACTGCCTCTGGTGGAGGCAACAGCTGAGGTGTTCAATGATCTGCAGGGAGATTGCGAGGCGACTGTCACTGGAGGCGGCACAGGGGCTGGAGTAACAGCCATCGCCGAGGGCAGATCGAGCATCGCCATGGCCTCCCGTGAGGTGAAAAAAGTCGAGATAAGCAAGTACGGCGACGGATTCAGGCAATTCGCAATTGGGTACGATGGTGTTGCTATCGCCGTCAGCAAGTCCATATACGACGCAGGCGTCAGGCAGTTGACATCTGACCAGGTCAGGAAGATCTATGCGGCAGAGATCAAGAACTGGAAGGAGGTCGGCGGTCCCGATAAGGCCATCTTCGCCATTGCGAGGGAGCAGGGCTCCGGAACGAGGGACACCTTCGATGAGGACATCATGGGCAGCAAAAGCGCTGAGACGCCTGGCGTAAGCACAGTTGCTGCAGGAAACGCGGAAGTGAAGACAGCGATAATCGGCAGCGATAAAGCCATAGGTTACCTGGGGTTCAACTACGTCCAGAGAGGGAACATCAGGGCCTTGAGCATCGACGGGGTTGCACCCAGCGTTCAGACGATAAAAGATGGCACCTACAAGCTGCATCGCCAGCTATTCCTCTACACCTTCGGCGAGCCCAAGCCCTGCGCCCAGAAGTTCATCGACTTCGCCACGGGTCCCGAGGGCAAGAAGGTCGCAGAGGAGCTTGGATTCATTCCTTTTTAGCCAGGAAGAATATCTCCGACTCATCTATTTTTTGTCCATCTCATAGGATGATGCCATCATGGACGAGATGGAACTACAGGTGGGCGGACATATATCCCGAAGCCATTGATCCCGATTTTCTATGAACTAACTAAACTAAATAATATTATCGGCCCGGGATCCGGGCCCATTGGCGGATTGGATTCTGAGCAAAAGGCAAAAATATCTTCTAAAAAAGCAGATCTTCTGGATGATCGATATCGCCATTCCCAAGGGCAGCCTTCAGAATCAGACGCTGCAGCTCTTCGAGCAGGCAGGCCTGGAGGTCAAGAGAACCGAGCGCGAGTACAATGCGCAGATCGACGACCCGCGCATCGGGAAGGTGAAGATCCTCCGCCCCCAGGAGATACCCGGCTATGTCGCCAAGGGCTACTTCGATCTCGGCATCTCGGGAACCGACTGGGTCATGGAGTCGGGGGCAGTGGTGGCCAAGGTCATAGATCTGAACTACGGCAAGCAGGGCCCCGGAAAGGTGAAGCTGGTGGTGGCGGTGCCAGCAAGCCTGGAGATCGAGAATGCGAGCCAGATCAAGCCCGGAAGCCGCGTGGCCACAGAGTACCCCAACCTCACAGCATCCTTCTTCCAGAGGCTTGGAATACCAGTCGAGATCCAGTTCTCCTACGGTGCCACTGAGGCGAAGGTGCCCGAGCTGACGGACGTCGTCGTGGATCTCACAGAGACCGGCTCCACCCTGAGGAAGAATGGCCTCAAGATCGTCGATGTGATGCTCGAGTCCACATCGGAGCTTATAGCGAACAAGAAGAGCTGGGCGGACCCGGAGAAGCGCGATGACATCCTGGCGGTCGAGACCCTGCTCTCGGGGGTGATGAGGGCGAGGGGCAAGGTCCTGCTGAAGATGAACATCCCCGAGGCGGAGATCGGGAATGTGATCGCCATCCTGCCCTCCATGAAGAACCCCACGATCTCGAAGCTGTACAACTCGGGCTACTATGCTGTGGAGACTGTCGTGGACAGGTCCCAGGTCAACCTGCTCATCCCTCAGCTGAAGAAGGCGGGGGCGCAGGATATCCTGGAGCTGGCGATATCTAAGATAGTTCCATAGAATTCGAGGGCGAAATGCCCTGAGAATCGCAGCAGGGCGTAATTGTCATCGAAACCCCCGAATCATTCAGTTTTTAAATTCAAAGAGCCATCATTGGCGAACAAATCTTTAAAGGATGAGCATAATCTTCCCCACATGTCCTTTGCCTTCTTCCCGGCTGTGGATCTGCGTGGCGGCAAGTGCGTGCAGCTCGTGGGCGGAGTGCCTGGCACCGAGGTCGTGGCTCTCGATAACCCCCTTGCACAGGCCGAGAGATGGGTCGCTGAGGGTGCGGACAACCTGCACATCATCGATCTGGATGGCGCCATTCAGGGAAAGAGAATCAATGCGCCCATCCTTCGTGAGATCGTGAAAAAGCTCGACCTATTCATCCAGGTGGGCGGCGGCATCAGGTCGCAGGAGGACGTCCAGGAGATTCTCGATCTTGGCGTGGATCGCGTCATCCTCGGGACGGCCGCCCTGAAGGAGCCCGATCTTGTGGAGAGGCTGGCGGAGAGATATGGTTCCAATAGGATCATGGTGGCCCTGGACGTGAGACGAGGCGACGTCACCAGCGAGGGGTGGCAGAAGACCCTTGGGAAGAGGGCTGTCGAGCTTGGGCTGCTCTTCCAGGAGAAGGGCGCGGGATCAATCCTCTTCACTAATATCGATGTGGAGGGTCGGCAAAAGGGCATCGAGATAGCGCCCACAAGGGAGCTGGTGAGGGCTGTGGATATCCCTGTGATCGCAGCCGGTGGAGTCACATCCTTCGAGGACGTCTTGGCCCTGAGGGCAGCCGGGGCTGCGGGTGCTGTGGCTGGCACTGCGATCTACACGGGCATGCTTGGCGTGCGGCAAACCCTTGAGGCCCTGAGGAGGGCTTGAAGATGAGAAAAGGAGACGCTGAATTTGAGTTCAGGGACAGCAAGGCATGCGTCGGCCTGGACCTGGATGGCTCGGGCAGGGCAGACGTCTGCTCCGGGTGGGGCTTCCTGGATCATATGCTTGCGGCCTTCTCGAGGACGGGCCAGATCGATCTCACCCTTCGCGTCGAGGGCGGGCTCTGGAAGGCCGAGGCTCTGGGAAATGCCATTGGCCTGGCCCTCGGAAGCGCCCTCGGAGACTGTAGCGGCATTCGGCGCTACGGCTCGGCTGCAATCCCGATGGATGACGCTCTGGCCGAGATCGCCCTGGACTTCGGCGGCAGGGCCTACCTCGTCTTTTTAGGAGAGTTCAAGGGAGAGAGGATCGGGGACTTCGATGTCCAGCAGATCAAGCCCCTCCTGGAGAGCCTGACCCAGGGGGCGAGGCTTACGCTGCACGTGCGATTCTCGGGCGAGAATGATCACCACAAGGCGGAGAGCATCTTCAAGGCCCTCGGGCTGGCTGTCAGGCAGGCTGCAAGAAGAGAGGGCGCCGGAGTGCCCAGCACCAAGGGCATAATCTAGTTCTGTGAGCTGTGCCCATCACAGCCCTGAAGAACTGCTGACCATCTGGCTTTGCCTTAAGCAGAGGTCGCCCGCTCATCAGGTACGACCTCCAGCAGCAGCTTTCCGGGAGGCCGAACCACTGTCAGCGACGCCCTCAGCCCGATGCGCTCCTCGGAGAGCTGCCTATGCAGGTCGTCGATGCCCTCTATCGACTCTCCATCCAGGCGGACTATCACGTCCCCCGGCTGCAAGCCGGCTCTCGCCGCCGGGCCACTCTCATCGACTGAGGATACAAGAACGCCTTTGCATGCTGCCAGGTTGTGCTGCTCTACCAGCTGCTCGCTCAGATCGATGTCCTGGCCGCTGGCACCGATGCAGCTGCGCCTGATTCTTCCGTATCTGATGAGCCTCTCCGCCACATAGAGGGCGATATGAGAGGGGATGGCGAAGCAAATGCCCTGCGCCGGCAGGATGATCGCCGTGTTGACGCCGATCACCTCGCCCCTGGCAGTGACCAGCGGGCCGCCCGAGTTTCCGGGGTTGAGGGCTGCGTCTGTCTGGATGACGTCGTCTATAAGCCTGCCAGTGCCAGCCCTCAGGGAGCGCCCGAGAGCACTCACCACACCCGAGGTGATGGTGCACTGAAAGCCGTAGGGATTTCCTATCGCCACAACCAGCTGGCCGACCTTGAGGGACCTTGAGTCGCCAATCCTGGCGGGAACAAGGTCTGCTGATCCGGCGTCTGCCGCGTCGATGCGTATCACAGCCAGGTCCGTGTCCGGATCGTCGCCGACGATGCAGCCCGTGAAATGGCGCTTATCCGAGAGAGTCACCTCGATCTTCTCTGCATCGTGCACCACGTGGCTGTTGGTGATGATGAGGCCGTCGGCGCTGTAGATGAAGCCCGATCCGCTACCTCTCTGCTCGCGAAGCTTACCGTGTCTTCGAATATGGTGGACCTCCACGTTCACCACTGAGGGGCTGACCCTCTGTGCAGCGCTGGTCACCGCCAGTGAGTAGGCGTCCAGGAGCTTGTCTTCCGAATCGTACTGCGTTTCCCGCAAATTAACGGACTCGACGCATGAGTCCGGCCTCTCTTGAACTAGGGTCTCCATTTTCCTGCTATAACCTCTCTTTTGTGAAAGCTGCTGAACACTAACTTGTGGTTAGTAACTCTAATGTATTTAACCCTTTGGATTATCATTTTCTTCGAGGAGAAGATATGATGAATGGAGAGGACATGAACGGAAAGACCCTTTGGTTCTGACATCAATGCAACCACCTTCGACAGCCGGGAAGATCTCTAAGAAATATATTCCATCATCAACTTTGATGCTCTTTTGGGAGATATTCTGTAACAATCGTTATCGGTCGGTTCCTTTGACCGCCTCGGATAACCTTAAGTAGCATTGTATATGGATTGGTATCGAATGAACCTTGCGTTACAATGAGCTTATGGGGCATGATAGTTTGGCACCTTTTATAGAGATTCGGGATCTAACGGTTCGATTTGGTGAGGTCGTTGCTCTGCGCAACATAAATCTCGTCATCGAGGAGGGCGAGGCGGTGGGCATCCTGGGACGTAGCGGCTCCGGCAAGAGCGTCCTGATGCATGTGCTGCGCGGGGTTGAGTCTTTTCCAGGCATAAGCGGGAGCGTGATCTACCATGTTGCCAGATGCGAGAAGTGCAGGCATGTAGAGCCGCCAAGCCATGCGGGCGAGAAATGCAGGTGCGGCGGGGTTCTAAAGCCCGTTGATGCTGATTTCGTGGCCCTGGACATAAACGACTCGCTGCGGCGCGACATAGCGAAGAGGATTGCCATCATGCTCCAGAGGACCTTCGCTCTATATGGAGACGAGAGGGTGATAGTGAATGTCATGAGGGCTGTCGAGGAGACGGGCGAGTCCATGTCCATTCACCGTGCTGCTGACCTGCTGGATGAGGTCAACCTCTCTCACAGGCTGATGCATGTGGCGCGGGAGCTATCGGGCGGGGAGAAGCAGCGCGTCGTTCTGGCCCGACAGCTTGCCAAGTCACCCATGATCCTACTTGCGGACGAGCCCACAGGAACCCTCGATCCGGCTACAGCCAAACTGGTCCATGATTCCATCAAGCGCTCTGCCGAGGACTTCAAGATGACCTTGGTCATCACCAGCCACTGGGAGGACGTGATGGTCGAGCTGGCGGACAGGGCCATCCTCCTGGATCAGGGTGAGATCAAGGCCGAGGGCGACCCGAAGGACGTGGCAGCTCAGTTCCTGGCCATGGCCGGAGAGCTTGGCAAGCGCGAGAAGGTCGAGGTGGGCGAGCCCATCATCAAGGCCATAGACCTGTCCAAGAGGTACATCAGCATCGATCGGGGCGTTGTCAAGGCCGTGGACAACGTGAGCTTAGAGGTCAAGGAGGGGGAGATCTTCGGCCTCGTCGGAGTCAGCGGCGGCGGCAAGACGACCCTATCCAAGATGTTGAGCGGCATCATCACTCCCACAAGCGGCAGCATCTATGTTCGGGTGGGTGAGGATTGGGTCGATATGACTGTGCTAGGATCCAATGGCCGGGGAAGGGCCACAAAGTATATCGGCATCCTCCATCAGGAGTACACCCTCTACCCTTCGAGGAGCGTCATCGACAACCTCACTGAATCCATCGGCCTGGCGCTGCCCTATGAGCTGGCGGAGAGAAAGGCCATTCACACCCTGGAGACGGTCGGCTTCACAGAGGATCAGGCTGATGCTGTGCTCGAAAAGATGCCGGACGAACTCTCGGAGGGAGAGCGTCACAGGATTGCCATGGCGCAGGTGCTGATCAAGGAGCCACGCATTGTGATCCTCGACGAGCCTACAGGAACTATGGATGCGATAACCAAGATAGAGGTGACAAAGTCCATCCTCAATGCCCGCGAGGAACTGGGGGAGACCTTCGTCATAGTCAGCCACGATATGGATTTCGTCAGGAACATCTGCGACAGGGCGATGCTCATGCGCAACGGCAGGGCGGTATTTGCGGGTATCCCAGACGAGGTCCTGGCCAAGATCACAGAAGAGGAAGAGAAGGAGTTGTTGGGGAGTTAATTTGAGGATCTCAGTCGACGGCAAGGAGATGGATCTTGCGGCTCCTGCCGTTTTGTCCGATGCTCTGACCAAAGCTGGAACCATCCTGGCCAGAGGCACCATCCTTGGCGTGATCATGGGCAGGGGCGAGAAGGCTCGCCAGACAAACTCCTACTGGATCAACACCACCAAGGGCAAGCTGCGAATAGAGATCGCAGAGACAGACCTGCAGAGGATCTGGCATGATAGTGTGGAGAAGATCGAAGGCGCTGAGGCGAGATGGGCAACTGCAGACGGCGTCGCCTTCGGGCCCTTTGAATCGGCATTGGCCTTCGGCAGGGAGGCTCACGAGTACAATCGCTGGGAGGTGGTCCTGGGAGCCGCCGGGTTCGAGGCCGAGAAGACGCACTTAATCTTCATGCGCAGGAGGCACACTGCAGCCTATGGCACGCCCGCGAACGGCGGCGTCCTGGCGCGCGTAGTCGGGGGAAAGAACACCCTCGATCGGCTGGAGAAGGGAGACCGTATAGAGTCCATCGAGCCCATTGTCGAGTGGGAAGACCTGACTGAGAAGCTGGCAACAGATGATCTGAATCTTCCGCTCTCCGAGGGGATGGAGATCTACACCCATCTGGATGTGGAGCTGATAGAGGATGCCCCGAACGGGGCAGAATTCTTCCTGGCACTGACGAGGGATGGGGCGTTCAAGGTCGATTCCGTCTCAAGCTCCTATATATCCTCGGATCAGCTTTTGACTGAGCCGATAGCCTTCGAGCACCGCGAGCCGAGGCTCGAGGGCGTGGCGACGATACGCACCATCGGGCGAGGACGCGGAAGGGTCTTCATATACAAGGCAGATCGCACCTCCAACCCCGGCCATTCCGTCGTTGCGAGGGTCACCGCTGGCATGGAGATGGTGAAGCTGGCGAGGCCGGGCGACCTTCTGACTGTGTATGTGAGGCCTGAGCGCATAATGCTCCTCGGCTTGAGTCTCGACAAGGCTTTGAGGACGATGTCGGAGCGCGGGATCGAGACGGAAGTGGAAGGGCACAAGGGCGAGGACGCTGTGGTGGTGAAGCAGGAACCTAGGCCTACGATGGCGATCTTGAAGGAGAAGAGGGTGAAGCTGACTGCTATTCCCTCCAGCCACCTTGTGAAGATCGATCTGTACGACGATAAAGCTCCGAAGTCGCTGGACTACTTCAGGCACGTCACAGGCCTCAAGGAGAGGCCCGTGGGCCCTATGCCAGTCTATTTCGTCTACGAGAATACTCTGCTCTTCAAGCCAGAGATCGAGGCCACGAGCTACAAGGAGCTTCTGCCCGAGAACAAGCCCACAGGACCTGTTCCTGCCGGATCCATAGGCGTCTCGAACCAGGTCGCCAAGAGGATTGGCTTGGTGGGAGTGAGGCTCGTGGAGGACAAGCGCTACGGACCCTCGGGCGAGAAGTTCGAGGCCACGAACATCATTGGCAGGGTTCTTGAGCCTGAAAAGCTGGCGGGCGTGAAGGAAGGGGAGACCATCTACGTCCAGGAGGTGCGAAAATGAGGGTCACAAAATATGTGATAACATCTTCTGAGTCTGACATCCTTCCCTCGGACATCGCCATGAAGATCTATGGCTCAAAATACGATGTTAGCGTGAAGGAGACCTGCTTCGGAGTCATAGTGAACGGCGAGGAGAAGGAGATCGAGGCCTTGGTGAAGGATATCAGGGCAATGGACCCATCAGGCATCTTCATCAAGGACAGGGGCTTTCCGCCTGGAGACCCGCGCCGCTGCCGCGGTCGAAGGGGTGGTGGAGCGCGTCCCGGGTTTTACATGATCGAGTCCGAGTCCAAGATGCTGCCCATGATCTCAAGAGCACTGGCATCTGATGCAGAGGCTCCCGCAATCCCCGAAAAGAAGAAACCCATCCAGATGAAGAAGCTGGAAGAGATAGTGAAAGAGGAGTTATCCTGAGGTACACGGATGGCAAAAGTCATAGTTTATCCTCCTACGAGCATGATCCTCTCCGACCTCGTGGAGAGGATGGGCCATAAAGCTCTCGTAGTTCCCGAAGCTGTGCGAACGCTGGTCACGGCAGAGGGGATCGAGTCCCCTCCATTGAATGTCACCCCCGAGGAGCCCAAAAAAGGGTTGCACTACGCTGCAGTGGATGTACCATCAGGCGTGCGGGGGCGAATGGCGCTGATAGGTCCGTTGATCGAAGAGGCGGAGGCGGCCATCATAGTGAAAGATCCTGGGTGGCTGACGGGCTGTGCTGGCTGCTCACGAACCAATGAGCTTGTCAGGCTTCTCATCAGGACTAAGGGAATCCCAGTCCTCGACCTCGCCTATCCCACTGATGATGCCGAGGCGAGGGTCTTCGTGCAAAATATCAAGAAATTCCTGGAGGGTTTGAAGTGATTCGCATAGCTCAGCTCTCCTGCGGTGCGGAGTACAGCGGCATTCAAAAGGAGATCGAACGCGCAGCAGAGACAGTTGGCGCGACGATAATCTTTCCAGAGGTCTCCCTTGAGGACATACTGAGCGTGGAGAAGACCTTTGGGGTCTCAGTGGCCTCGGGTGACCTGAACATGGCGATGGCGAGGGCGGTGCGCATTGTGCAAAACCCGGATCTCGCGGACGCTGTGATAGTCATGACGTGCTTCCGCTGTGCTGAGGCAGCCATCATCCGCTCGGAGATAAGGAAGTTCATCCACGAGCACTCCCGCATTCCCGTCCTCAGCTACTCCTTCACAGAGAGGACGACTGCGGAGACTCTCCTGACGAGGATGGAGGCCCTTGTCACGACTGTCAAGTACAGAGGGCTTCTCGCCAGGGAGCGCCAGAAAGGGCTGACTGCAGGCGTAGACTCTGGATCCACCACGACCAAAGCAGTCGTCATGAGGGATAACGAGGTCGTGGGGACTGGCTGGGTTCCCACCACAGAGGTCATCAAGAGTGCAGAGGATGCCTATGAGGCTGCTCTGAAGCAGGCGGGCGTCCGAAGGGAGGAGATCCAGGCGCTTGGAGTGACGGGCTACGGCCGCTTCCTCGTGGGCAAGCACTTCGAGGCAAAGCTCGTTCAGGAGGAGATCACAGTCAACTCCAAGGGCGCTGTCTTTCTGGCTGACTCGCAGGCTGGCCCTGCCACGGTGATCGATATTGGTGGCATGGATAACAAGGCCATCTCCGTCCAGGACGGCATTCCCGGAGGCTTCACAATGGGAGGCATCTGCGCCGGAGCCTCGGGGAGGTTCCTTGAGTTGACCGCGCGGCGTTTGGGCGTCGATATCACTGAGCTTGGGAAGCTGGCCCTGAGGGGCAACTACCAGAATGTGACCATGAACAGCTACTGCATAGTCTTTGGGACTCAGAGCCTGGTGAACAGCCTTTCGATGGGCTGCAAGCCCGAGGACGTGGCGATGGCAGCCTGCCACTCAGTCGCAGAGCAGGTCTACGAGCAGCAGCTTCAGGAGGTCGAGGTGAAGGAGCCTGTGATCATGGTGGGCGGGACGTCTCTCATCGAGGGCCTGCCAAAGGCGATGGAGCAGCTCCTTAAGGTCAAGGTGCTGGTTCCAAAGCATGCCCAGTACATCGGAGCAGTGGGCGCGGCGCTGCTCGTCTCGGGGTTGCTGGAGGATTGAGATGGACCCCATGGAGGTCTTCAAGGTCGAGGCCACTGGCCAGGAGGAGTTCGGTGCCAGGAAATACAGGGAGATCATCATGGACATCCTCCAGGACCTCGGCCTGATCAGGTCGATCGGACGGCTTTATGTTTATATTGACATCGAGAAGCCCGTCTTCGCCGTTCGGGGCCTTCTGCGTACCGGCATACCGCCTTTGACTGTGAAGGACGTCGGGGATGTGCTGAAGGTCGAGGGCGGCTACCAGATCAAGATCAACGACGAGGAGCATATGGCTGACCTCCTCAATGTCCTGTGGGATCATTATGGGCGCGAGAGGGTGGAGCAGCCTGTGAGGGATGTCGTGATCATAGCTTCGGACACGCCGCCCTCGGAATTGGTGGTGGCGGACCTGGAGGCTGAGTTCATGCAGGATCTGACGGATGCCCTCGTGAGGATAGCTCCTGAGGGATTTCGCAACAGGAGAAACGAGATGGCCAAGGACAGCTTCTTCTTCATCGCCGCAGAGGAGACCTTGAAGCCGGAGCTGATCTTGGAGGTAAAGGAGAAGATCAGGAGCATGGAGAATGCTTGAGCCAGTGATGTTCACCGGCGGCGTGTACAAGCACGACCTTGTCATCGAGCTGGTCGAGGACCTCGGAGGCTATGTCCTTCAGAGGAATGTGACCCAGAGCGAGGTAATCCTCTTGCTGTTGGTTCCGACTGAGGACCAGGCCGCCCTGCAGGCCCTGACAGGCGAGCTCAGGGGCGAGCTGGTGCGTGCGCCGCTGGCGGGAACCGAGGTGGCTGTGGTGACGCCAACCCTCGCGATCCATCATCTGCCTCACACCGCCTGCGACATCGCCGAATATCTGCGCAGGCACGGGGCCAAGTCAAATATGATCGGCCTGGCCCGTGGGGTGGGGCGCGATATAGCTCAGATCACAGAATACGAGGCTGGACTGATAAACGAGCATGATGCTGTGGTCTTCATCTTCGGCAACTTTGCAGAGTGCATTCGCAAGAAGGAGAGCCTCTATCGCAACATCAGCGTGCCTGTTGTGGTCACAGGCGGGCCCGAGATGCCGGCGAGCGATCTGCCCTATGCCTTCGAGTACGTTCCTGCGGTCGGGCGAATCTCTCACCGCGCCAGGAAGGCCACGGAGATCGGCACCCTGGACAGGATAATTGCCGCAGTGGCCAGAGCCCTTGATAGGACCAGGGCTGAGATCGCCAAGGATCCCCTCACCACCTCGCCGCCGCGCGTGATGGATGCCGTTCGCGAGCAGGTGCCAGAGGTCGAGTACTCCTATTCGCCGCTTCCAATAGCACTCAACCTGAATGGCGTGAGGGTGAAGCTGCCTTTCGAGGAATACAAGGATGCAGTCGAGGCGGTCACATTCGACGAGGGTGTCCGGCTTAAAGAGATAGCCGCAATCAAGCCCTCGCGAATGAAAGACTATATACTTGTGAGGATATTGCCCGCCTCTGAGACGGGATTTGTCTTCTAGTGCCTTTGGTCGTGTGGCAGCCAAAAGGGCGGTCGGGACGATTGGGCTCCTGGAAGCAGGACTGTTGGATTCAGGTAGAGATCATGACCTTCGAGGATGAGCTGGATGCCATTCTGGCAAAGGGAAAGGAGAAGGCGGCAGAGGATATCCTGAAAGCTGTAGAGGGCACCTACGGAGAGGTCCCTTACGTCTTCCATTTCATGAAGGACAGGCCGGAGATACTGCTCACCAAGATACTGCACATCAATGCTGTCCTGAGAAGTTCGACCCTGGACATGAAGACCATCGAGCTGATCTACATCGCAGTATCGGCTGCGATAAGGTGCAGCCACTGCCTGAAGCTTCATATCCGCATCGCCTCCAACCTGGGGGTACCTGATGACCAGATCGCTGCGGCCATTTTCCTGGCGGGCAACCTGGTGAATGCCTCAGTTCTGGCAACTGCCGCGCGCCACCTGGACGAGGAGGCGGGGATCTGTCGCGCATGCGAGATGGGCAGCGAGCCCTGTGAGATCCACAGAGAGGGATCGAGGCAGCAATAACGCATCACGATTCAGAAGCTTGCGGATGTACGACCAGATGGCCGGAACATCTTCTTTCGTCTTCTTTATATCGCCGACGATGAGATAACATCACGGTGTCGGTCATGAAGGCTTTTCGAGAATCCAAGAGCTGCGAAGAATCCGACCCATCGCGATGGGTCCCAGGCGAGGCGAAGTCATGGGAGACGCCGGAGGAGCACAGGTTCGCCCTGGAGGTCCTTCAGCTTCGCCTCAGGCGCGAGATCTGAAGTTCCTCGGATCTGGAGCCAGGGCGAAGCAGGAAGTGGAGAAGGAATTCGATCTGAAGCCGGAGCAGGCGGAGTATCATCTGGCCTTGCTGGAGAAGGCCCTGGTGGTCGAGGGGTCGGAGGGGATTTACGGGATCACAGCCACAGGCAGGCTGTACCTGGAGAAGGTGGAGGCGAGGCGCTGATCCTGCACCATCGAATGTCACTTCTGTCTCTTTCGGCCTTCGACCAAAAGATTTTATCATCTATTATCTCTTTAATAAGAGACAAGGTTTTCGAATCCAACGGGTGAGGGTCTATGAGTTTTGTGGGCGAGTTCAAGGAGTTCGCCATGAAGGGGAATGTCCTCGACATGGCGGTGGGCATCATCATCGGCGCAGCCTTTGGAGGGATCGTCAATTCTCTGGTGAAGGATATCATCATGCCGCCTTTGGGGCTGTTTCTTGGCAAGGTGAACTTCACAGACCTTTTCGTCTCCCTGGACGGGAAGAGCTACGCGTCTCTGGCGGCTGCCCAGGCAGCGGGAGCGCCGACCATAAACTACGGCCTCTTCATAAACACGATCATCAACTTCATCATAGTGGCCCTGGCCATCTTCGTCGTGATCAGGCAGGTCAACGCCATGAAGAGGAAGCCAGCGCCACCCGAGCCGAACACCAAGGAGTGCCCCTACTGCAAGGAGAGCATACCCAAGGCTGCTGTCAAGTGCCCGCACTGCACATCGGATCTGGCCGTCCATTAGCTCTTTTTTTCCGAAAAGGGATTTTGATCTCCTTTGGATTAAGCCAGCTCGCTGCACCAGCACACTCCGAATAGATTCTGCAGAAATCTAAGGGCTTGATCGCAGTTAGCCTCGCCGATGATATCCAACGGACGGATGACTGCTTCATAAAGGAGAACTGCCCATGTCCGAGCGGGAGGCGTGTCTTGAACTGCCTGTAATCGAATAGTGGTTCGAAGGCGGGAAGAGGCCAAGGCTACAGGGGATCCATGAACTGAAGTCCTTTCTCCACGGGCTGATGGCGTCAAGGTTTTGATGCCAAAATATCCTTCTTGTGTTTTAAATAATTTATGACCCAACTAAATGAAGCTTTAAATTATGTGTGGTCTCTGATTTCATACCACCTTTAGCAATTACTGATATTTTGCCCCCGCTACAGACGATAAAATTAAGTTCAACAGAAGCGTTTTGGAGCTTAAATCTAGGAGCTTCAACAATTGCATTTTTAATTCCCTGTTCAATTCCCATAATTAGATCTACCAAATTATCTTCTATCTTCTCGTCTCCAAAGAGCTGTACCTCTTCAACAGGGACAAGAGTCAATTCTATCGTTTGGGTCTCTTCTTTTGAGATATTCCCTTCCAGGCCCAGTGACTTATCCACTATAGGCAATTTTAGCTCCACCCCCCCTTCTTTATTATTATATGCCTTTAACCTCAAATCCAGCTTTTCGATTTTGACTCCCATCTTGGAGCTATAGGACCTTCGCTCTACCTCTCTGATAGCTTTCTTAACTTTTGATATTATTCCGTCTATCTGAACTCCAACATCTTCGGGCATTCCTTTCACCTCTGGTGCAGTATCAATTCTGGTCAGTTTTTAACTCGACGACTGATTTTTCGCCTTCAAACCTGCTTCATTCAATTTTTTTAAAACTCGTATTCTCTCCTTCGATGCCATGACGAACGAAGGATCTTTTTCAATAGCCTCATCAAGAAATTCTAGTGATTCTGTATATCTCTTCAATCTGGAAAGGGCTAAACCCTTATTATACCAGTGATCCACGATCGATGGATCCAGTTCTATTGCTCTGTCGAAATATTTTACTGAGGCATCGTATTCCCCTCTACGCCCCAAAATTCCACCTAAATTGTTATAAGCTTTAGCATTCTTTTTATTAAGTCTAATGGCTTTGTCATAGCATTTTGCTGCCTCATCATATCGATTGGTTTGCTCGTAGAAGCAACCCATATTGCACCAGGCATCTGATGCGAAATCAAGATTGAGGGGGTAATATTTTCTAATCTCTTCGGCACAGGATTCAGACTCAAGAGATTCAGTTTGATTCGTCCACGGCAAAGAGGTTACACCTTCAAGTTCCAAGACTTTATCGAAGCATTCAATTGCTTTATCGCTTTGTGAAAGGGCCTCTAATGCCATACCCTTGCGATACCAAACATCTCCATCTGTTGGATCAATTGCTATAGCTGCATCAAAAGATTGGATCGCATCTGCGTACCGTTTCAGACCATAGAAACACAGACCCTGATAATACCAAACCTGATAATGCTGTGGGTCTTTTCCGACCGCTGTATTCAGAGATTTCAAAGCTTGTTCATATAGACCGTTGCTGAGGGATAAATAGCCTTCATACACGAAGGTCGGAACTAGATATGAGTCAAAGAAATAACTGATTGTAGGGGCGATATCGTTTGTGAATAATGTTCTATGTTCCTCATTCTCAGATAGCTTTTTCCGATCGACCGCGCCCACTACAATGATCGACTTATGACAATCAGCCGGAAAGTTGGCTCCAGCTGCTACATTGATTTTAATGTCGTTCTTGATGGCTCGTTCGATGGCGTCGCATACATTCTTTACAGCTTCCGAACAATTGGTCTCTTTGGATAGATCTTCTTTTCTCTTAGCAAAGCCAAGAGACATACTAATTGTATGAGCACCTCTATCTACCGCCCAGTTCACGCCTTGGGCTATCCTGTTGATCTGTTCTGGCAGCGAGGCCCCGTCATTTTCAAAAACCTTGCCGCTTAGAATTGATATATCTGGGTATGTCATGGCCATGATTAGAGTAACTACAGTTCCATGGCCCATATGGTCTTCAATTCCATTACCTGTAAAATCTTCAATTGCTTCCAATCGATTTTTCAAATAAGGGTGTTCTGGCAGGACGCCACTATCTAAAACCGCAGCTTTGGCTCCTTTGCCTGTATAGCCATGCATTTTATTGATATTAATGGCTGACGATGTGCCTTCATTGAGCATTGGAACGAAATAAATACCACGTTTTTTGTCAAAAACATCGTCAATCTCTATTCTTGAATTACCGAAAAGCCTTACCTTGGAAGTATCTCCAAGCATATGAACACCTTAAATAATCTTCTTTTGAAGACGGTTCTAATACTACATATAACTTTCTTACATGTTATGAGGCGGCTTAATCTTCGGGCAGCATGTGCCGGTGGCCGAGCCTGACGAAGATCTTTGCCTCGCTGCTATCCTGCATCTTCCTGTACAGCATTGCAGGTGACCAAGTGAGGGGCCCGCCCGCCAGACTGTTCTGCCGCTAAATAATCTCCGGCATCATCCTTCGCGCGGCCTGCTTCTTCCCCTCAATCCCCGCCCCAGCAGCTCCTTTGATGGGCAGTCCTCTCCAGCAGGTCGCAGAGCTTGTTCGCGCTGGCGACCACAGTCTTCCTTCCGATCCTGTCCTCCGCGGCGGGCCGGACCGCGATGCCTCCGAAGTGGCTGTCGTCTCCCGCCACTATCATACCGTGAATATGCATCCAGGCATGGATCGTCTCGATGGCCTTCTCCTGGCCTCCGTTCCTGGACCCGCCCACAGTGATGGCGCAGCCGACCTTATCCTTGAGCTTGAAGCCCTGCCGGCGCAGAGGTATCGTCCTGTCAAAGACCGCCTTCAGCTGGGCTGTGATGCTCCCGAAGTAGACGGGCGAGGCCACTATCAAGCCGCTCGCGCTCTCGAGGGCCGCGAGAACCCGGGGCATCTCATCCTCCACCGGGCAGGGCCTGCCCTTGCTGCACTCCCCGCAGTCGGTGCAGAAACCTATCTCAAGGTCGGAGCACAGCAGCCTCTCTGTCTGAAAGCCTCGCTCCTTCGCCACTGCCAGGGCCTCGCCGAGCAAGAACTCGGTGTTTCCGGCCTTCCTGGGACTGCCTGAGATCCCGACCACCATCATCTTCATCACCCCTAAGAGAGTCTCGCGAGAGATATAATGTTTTTCAGATATCCGGCCATCGCAAAGTTAATATCAAAAACCAATTTTATTTATGGGATTCAAGATGAATGTAGAGATCACATCTCTCCTGGACATCGAGGTCTACACGCAGGATGGCATCTTCGTGGGCAAGGTGGATGACGTCGTCCTGGACCCTGAGAAAGGGGCAGTGAGCGGCCTGGCACTCGGCGACGTCAACAAGGACCTCTTCGACCAGAAGGGAAAGGGGATTGTCATACCCTACAGATGGGTCACAGCCGTTGGCGACATAATAGTAATCAGGCATCTGACCAGGAATGCAAAGGCAGAGCGCAAGAGCAGCTAGCAGGGAGATCGCCAGCTGGGAGATCTATTCGAACCTGCGGGCGCGGGCACCTCTCGTGGTGCGGGCCGACGGTCGCGGCTTCAAGAAGATCCTCGAAGGCTGCAAGAAGCCCTACGATCTGGATTTCGCCAGGTCCATGGCCGATGCCTCAGCACGGCTCTTTCAAGATTCGGGGCTCGCGCCTGCTCTCGCCTTCACGTTCTCGGACGAGATCAGCATGCTCTTTCTTGATGCGCCCTTCGGGGGAAGGCTGGAGAAGATAGACTCTTTGACTGCAGGCTTTCTCTCTGCAGCCCTCTCGCTGGATCTTGAGCGGCTGGTCACCGTGGACTGCAGGATCGTTTCGCTCTGCGAGGCGGAGGTCGCGGATTACCTGGCCGCCAGGCAGGACGAGGCGTGGAGAAACCATGTCTTCTCCTATGGCTTTTACATGCTCCTCGGCGATGGCCTCTCTGCCGAGGAGGCGATGGAGCGGCTGCGGGGCATGAGGGAACACGAGATCCACGAGATTGTCTTCCAGAGGGGCATAAACCTCGCCAAGACGCCTGCGTGGGAGAGGAGAGGGGTGCTGGTTCACAGAGAGAATGGGAGCGTGGTCCAGGACTGGGAGCCGCCGCTCTTCAAGGATGAGGACGGGCGGAAGCTTCTTTCTGGAATCATCGGGGAGTTCAAGGGCAGGTTGAAGAACTAAATTCAGAATCGTCTATTTCCTGTAGAGCAGCGAGATTCTGTGCTCGCCCTCGCTGTCGTGCACAATGCAGGCCCCGCCTTTTTTTGGCCTTCCTCTCTCAAAGTCCCTGTAGGCCCTCAAGAGCGAGATGGCCTCGTTTATCTCAATGATGCTCCGCTCGATCAGCTTTTCTGCAATCCGTTCAGCCTCAGTCGAGTCGATATCCTCCCCGAGGCCGCGGCATTCGGAGCAGCATAGGACTCCCGCATCGAGGTAGAAGGGATAAGTGCTGCATAGCAGGGGCCTGGCCCCGTAGATCCTGCAGCCTGCTGGGGAATGAAACTTGCATGAGCCCGACTCTTTCTTCAGTCGCCACTCAAGCGTATGAAAATCACCTTCCTTGTCCCACTCCCCGGCAGCCGGAGGCTCGGCGACATCCTGCCAAGCTGCGCCTGTGATGCTCAGAATGCGCCTGATCTCGAAGGGAAAGAGGACGACGCTGTTCTCATCGCCTGTGCAGCACTCTCCACATCGAAGGCACCGAAATCCGATCTTCTGAATCTTAGCAGCCAGATCCTTCCGGGAGATCATCCGCGCCGCATCAATTTGCCTTTGCAGCTCTTTTATCTGCTCCGCTCTCCTGGCGAAGGATTTCTCCGAGGCTGCATTCTCTGAAGCTTTCTTTGCAGAGCTTCCTTCGGAGATCATCTTTTGCATATGGCGATGAAGTTGTCCAGAAGCTCCTGGCCATTCTCTGTGTGCACGACCTCAGGATGCCACTGCACTCCGTAAAGAGGCTTTTTCAGGTGCTTCATGGCCTCGATCTCGCAGACTCTTGACCTGGCCAGCACCTCGAACTCCCTGGGAAGCTCGACCACCTGGTCAGCGTGCGAGGCCCACGTCCTGAACCGTGGCGGAAGGCCCTTCAGGATCTCGTTTTCCCTGACAACTTCGACATCCACCTCAGCGTAACCTCCAATGGTGCCCGGTGCGACCTTCCCTCCGAAGGTCGTTGCCATGAGCTGCATGCCCAGGCATATTCCGAGGATAGGCATGTCCAGCTCCCGCAGGTAATCTGCGCACCTCCCAGCGCGATCGAGGGTCGGCCCGCCGCCGAGGATCAGCCCGTCGGATGCTATCTTCTCCGGCGGGGTCTCGTTGGAGATGAGGTCAGTCTCCACCTTGTCCCTGATGGCCCTCCTTATGAGGTGGTTGAACTGTCCATAATTGTTGATCACTAATATACGCATTGCAACATCAGATATGCATCGTGATGATATATTTTTTGGCTTGAGGTCTCCTCGTCCCTAAGAGCAGATACTCCCGGGAGAACGCTGCTCAAAAATACAGTGAGCTTGGACTATTATTTGGGTGCGGCGGATGCAATACATTTACAAATTTTAAGAAAATAGAAAGTATTAAACGATAGGAAGTCGGAAATAGGCAGGTGGAGTGGAGGAGAATAATTATACCTACTGATCGCTTACACAAGATCCACAAGATGTTCACATGATGTCTAGGATGGCGAGGATGCCAATAGAGCACCAATGTGAAAAGAAATTACTTAAATCCCATCAGCCGAGTCCTAGATGTGAGCTGTTCGAAACGAGTTTAGCAGAAAGTGCGAAAGGGATGGATTATGCAAAATCAGGAGACAGAGGGCGAAATGAGGGTTGATTTCGAGAGGATTTTGAAAAATAAATGCGCAAACGTAGGTCTCATATTTTTTGTAGCCATGATCTTCGGGCTGTTTTTGGCGCTGTCAGGTTCGGCGCAGCCACCCGTTCAGGTTCAGGGCATGGAAAACCTATCATCGGGCGGGGTAATAGCAGCCCCAGAGAGCCCGAATCAGCTGCCATCCCTGACTGGTCTGACAGCTGATAAGGAGAGCCCGCAAATAGCTGGCACCGCTGTGACCTTCACGGCGGTGGCGTCTGATCCCGAAGGCGATCCGCTTCAGTACCAGTTCTCCCTAGACGGCCAGCCGAAGACCCCTTGGTCCGGCGATTCCGCCTGGACTGCATCCGATATGGAGACTGGTTCGCACACGATCGAGGTGAGGTTGAAGGACGGCAAGCACAATCCTGATGGCGATGACTCGAAGACGTTGAGCTACGTCATATCTGCGCCGCCCAATCAGCCTCCAGTTCTGCAGAATCTTGGAGCCGACAAGGAGAGCCCGCAAATAGCTGGCACCTCCGTGACCTTCACTGCATCAGCCTCAGACCCCGAAGGCGATCCGCTCAGCTTCAAGTTCCTCTTGAACGGCACAGCGATGACAGACTGGCAGCCTCAGAATAATTGGGTTTGGACCGCCAAAGAGGTTGGGACCAGTGAGATTGAGGTTCAGGTCAAGGATGACAGTCACACAGGGCCAGAAGAGGCCAATGGAAAGAAGACCACGGAGTTCACCATATCTCCTGCACCTCAGC
>MVRK01000061.1 GCA_002067365.1 Methanosaeta sp. PtaU1.Bin060
TAAGTCTTGTCCCGAGCAGCTAGCGCCTCATCCAGTCCTGGGATCTCATCGGCGCCAACCGGCACAATCATGCTTGAGTTTTTGAGATCCGCGACGACCGGCTCAAACCGTCCGCCCAGATGACTGGCGAAGAACGCCTCGACAACGGCATACAATGCAATATTGTTCTTTGGCCTGACAACATCGTGCCCTTCGTCCGGAAACAGCAAGAATGTCACTGGAACTTTCCGATTAACCAGTGCCTGGACCATTTGGGCCGATTCGTTCTGATCAATTATTGGATCGTTGGCTCCATGTGAGATAAGCAATGGCCGCTTTATGCAATCCGCATAATTGATAGGAGACCTCTCAGCAAGCATCTTCCTCCCCCCTTCGGTTCTTAAATCCCCTACAAAATTTTCCAGGCGCATACGATCCCACTGGCTATAAGGCAGAGTGGTCTCAACACTATACGTAAGATTGGACCAGCCGGACATATCCACACCACAGGCAAAGACATCCGGCGAAAATGCCAGCCCGGCCAAAGCAGCATATCCACCGTAGCTTCCTCCCATAATTCCGATACGATCTGGATCGGCTATCTTATTCCTCACCGCCCAATCCACTCCATCTAGCAGATCGTATTGCATCTTTCTTCCGTATTCGAGTTTGGCAGCGTTGGTGAAGTTCTTGCCAAATCCGGTTGAGCCCCGGAAGTTTATGCTGAGAACCGCATAGCCACGATTAGCCAATAGCTGATGGATTGGATTGTATCCCCAAAAGTCTCTCCCCTCGGGCCCCCCATGGACAAAGACCACCATTGGCAAGGGCCGATCCGGTACATTGTCCCCATCAGAGTCGCTACTAACCGGAAGCGAATAATAGCTTACCAGATCAAGCCCGTCCCTCGATTTGATTATGACCGGAATCATCTTGGCCAACGGGAAGGACTCGAGACTCTCCCGAAGGGATAGTAGGTATTTTGCCGTTCTTGTCTTTCTGTCGTAGTAATAGTAGGTCAAAGGACCATCGTCTCTCATGTAGGCAACCGTCCAGGCATTATCGTCGAGCGATCGGCTCTCGACGAAAAAGTCGCCGGAGCTGACCGTTTGCAGATATTTCATATCTTCCTTTATGCTTGGATCGAGAACACTCCAGTTGATTCTATCATAATCAACAGCCACTGCCTGTATAGTTTTATTGGTAGGGTGAATGAGTGGCCTGAAAAAACCTCTGCCGCCCAAGTCTGCTCTGGGGTCTTCCAAGACCAGCTTTCGTTCGCGTGTCTTGGTATCATATGAGTAGATTGCAGCCGTATTGCGATCCCGGCTGTCCTTCATATAAACGGAACTTCCACTTCTATCAAAGCCGAGGACATCGACTGTGAGCTCATCTTCCCATCCGATCTTAGCAAAGGATCTCCAGTCACCAGTCTTGGTCCGCTCGAAGACCTCTTCTCCGGCATCGGAATTCAACTCTGAGGCAAACCTAATAATATAGTCATCATCTATATAGAATTTGTGAAATTGGTCGTTTTGCATAAGAAGTATTCTGTCGCCGGTCTCGATATTCAATCGATATAGATCGTGAAACCCGGGATTTCTATCGTTCATACCGACTATTATCTCCTGTGGGTATTTGAAACTCAAAGCTTGGACGATGGCTTGACCTGACTGTGATTCCGTTAGATTCTTTATCTTGCCGCTGCTCAGGTTGACGGAGAATATCTGCCAATTCGTATCCCCATTCGCATCTTGGAGGTAAAGGAGATGCTGGTTTGTGTAAGCCCAATGGTACTGGAATATATCCAGATTGCTCTCGTTTGTTACAGGTCGGGCTAAGGAAAGATCTTCTATTGGCCCCACCCAAATGTTAGTTGCACCATTTGCAGGAGCCAGATAGCTTATCCTGGAGCCATCTGGGCTCAGCATGACGCTAAACGCATCTATTTCGCCAAATAGAATATCCCGCGGAATGAGAGGGACATCTTCTGAAGAATTGTTTTCGAGAAGAGCCGGTTGAGCTGCAACTGAGCCGTTTTGTTGGAGCGCCAACGATATACAAAGGCAGATAAAAATAAAATGCGACACGTAACTCATGCTGAACACCTCTGAGAAGCAGCCGGATCTGCAGGACGATTTGATCTTCTTCGATCATTTGATCCACCCCGACAGGCTACTACCTCCTTTGGCAGTACCATCCTGGCCTCGTCCAGGCTTCTGACCGCACAGACGTTTCTGTAGATCTCATCCAGAACCGGTTCAATGATGACATCTTGAGGCGATCCTTCCCGCAGGATGTGATTATGATCCATAACCACCACACGATCACAGTACCAGGAGACGTGATTTGGATCGTGACTGCAGGCCAAGATTGTCACCCCGTTCTCAGCAACCTGGCGCATTATCCTCCATATCCTGATCTGATTGCTGAAATCCAGAGCTGACGTCGGCTCATCTAAGAAGATCAGAGGGGTTTCCTGGGCTATGGCCCTGGCGACGAGAACTAGCTGGCGCTGGCCGCCAGAAAGTTGATTGTAAGGTCTTCCCGCGAGATCATGCAGTCCAAGTAGCTTCAGGGCTCCGAGAGCCTTTTGCCGATCCTCTCGACTCGTCCCAAAGAAGCTTCTCAGCCTGGGCGTCCGCCCCATCAGCACCACATCCTTCACCAAATAGGGAAAAGGAGGTTTATGCTCCTGTGGAACATAAGCAACAAGTTTTGCCATCTCCTCAATTTTGAGGTCCCTAATGTCCTGGCCGTCGACCTTGATCTGACCGCCCTGACTCTTAAGAAATTTAAGACAGCACTTGAATAAAGTCGTCTTTCCGCAGCCATTTGGGCCAAATAGGCCACAGAGCTGACCTTCGCTCACATGGAAGGAGATATCCTTCAGTACCGGACGCATGCCGTACTGGAATTGAAGATCTTTGACATGTAGCATACGAATCACTCCAAAATCGCCTTACCACGGGTTCTGAGAAGGTAGATCAGATAAGGCGCTCCGAGCAGGGAGGTGATTATCCCCACTGGGATCTCGGAGCTGGTAAGGGTACGGGCCATTGTATCGCATATCAGGAGATATGAGCCGCCAAGCAAGGCAGAGGCGGGGATGACGAAGCGATGATCAGGCCCCAGGATCATCCTTGTAGCGTGGGGCATCATCAGGCCCACCCAGGCAATGATTCCTGCAGTCGATACGGCGATAGATGTCATAAGGGTGGCCAGAGCGATAAGTATCAGCTTGTACTTCTCAGGGTTTACTCCGAGGCCTCTGGCCTCGTCGTCTCCCATGGAGAGGATGTTCAGCTTCCAGCCAAGTGACCAGATGGCCAGAAATGATAGCATCACTACCGGAGTGACCAGGGCAACATCTCTCCAACTGGCAAAGTAAAAACCGCCCATGAGCCAAAAGACGATCTCCCGCAGGGCGCTGTCGTTGGAGATATACTTGAGGACTGAGACTGCAGCGGAGAAGAGGGAGCCTAATATCACCCCGGCCAGGATGAGGGTGACGGTGGGCGTCTCCTTGTTTACTCGTGCTATTCCGTAGGCCAAAGCCACCGCCAGAGAGCCGAAGAGGAATGCCGAAACCTGGACGGAGAAGAAGAATTGGTGAAAGACTATACCCATTGCCGCTCCGAAGGCGGCACCTGAGGATATACCAAGGATGTATGGCTCCACCAGCGGATTTCTAAAGCACCCCTGAAATGCGGCTCCTGCTGCGGAAAGGGCGATGCCTACGGTTATGGCAAGCAAAACCCTTGGTAGGCGCAGGTCCCAGACGATGATTTCCTTCAGGCTGTCCATCTCCTGAACCTCTGATAAATGCAGGAGATGGGACAGGATGATAGCGTAGACATCGGCTATCGAGATCTTGTAGGCTCCCAAGACCACGGCAGCCGATGAGGTGAGAAGCAGTAGGGCGAAGAGAGCGAGAAGGATTATTAGCTTGCTGTGGATTGAGAACTCGTCGCCCTCCTCGCATGCAAGATCATCAAGCAGAGAGGCGTCTCTCAGGTATCCGGCCATTTTGACTCCGTTTTTGCATAGATGGAAAGAGGCATGATCGGCTTTATGGATGAACCTAAAAGATTAGAACCCGTCCTTGTCCATCCAGTCCAAACCCATGACCTCCTTGAGCTCTTTGATCTGCTCGTCGTTTAAGCCATAGATCGCTTTATAGTGCTTGGTGAGCTGCTCGCCGATATTGACATCTTGGAATCTATCTGGATAGACGGCCTTAGCCTCGATGAGCATCTCTATGGGGAATTCGAGGCCAGCCATATTTCTGGAAAGTTCTAACTGTCCAGTTGTGTATACTTTTTTAGCCTTGACCGCACGCATCGCATACAAGGCCTTGTATTCCTCAGAATTGTAAAGCTTCTCCACTTTATAACCGCCCGGGCTGCGCACTAAAATAATTACATCCGGGTCCAATGTGAGGAGCTGCTCTGAGGACACTAGCTCTCTTTTCGTCCCTGTATGAGCGTTCTTGATGTTGGTGATCTCCGGAAAGATCGTGCCGCAATCGTAATCGGGAAGAATTATCGCCAGCTTGCCTTTGCCATAGTCCGTCCCAGCCACCATGCCTAAGAAGAGAACCGACTGCCTATATTCTGATCTTATGTCATTTGTCCTCCCAGAAACCATAGATACCTCATCTTTGAGCAGCTCAATGATCTCCTCAGCTCGATCCTGTCTGTCGAAGATCTCCCCAAGGATCTCTATCTCAGCATAAATTGAATCTGGAGAAGGCTTGTCGAAGCATGCGGCGTTATTGATTACCAGAAAAGGAACACTCTTGTTGAAAAGGGAGAACTTTTCGAGGAGCTTTGAATATTCCGCCGAGCTATCCCCATGGCCTGCACAGTCCTTCTCCATTATGATAACATCTGGATCGAGGGCCACAGCTGCCTCTAGATTGAATCTGTAACCCCTTCCCAAATCAGGCAATGATCTGATGGCAGGGAGGATAACGGAAGGTGTGGTCTCATTGGTGGAAGCTGAGAGTGCGCCTCCCGTGCCCACGATCTTATCACCTACGCCTAAGGCCGCCATTACACAGGGGGCCATGCTTTGGCCCGCAGTAACGACCCGTTCCAGCGGCTTTGATATGGTAACCGTCCGGCCATCCATATCGGTTATAGTCTTCTCAGCGCACATCGCTGGCATCAATCCCACGCAAAGAAGCGAGGCCAGCACCAGGAAAGCAAGAATTGACTTATTCACAGTATATACCACCTTCAAGGCTTGAGATTGTTGGGATGAGTTTTAGATATAACATACTAAGTTATAACTCTTTTGATTCAAGTAAGATTAAATCGCAATTACCCACGCTATTTTAAGCGCGGAAAAAAAGACGAGGAGGTGAATTCCCTGCAACACGCAGAGGATTTGAACACACTCTCAGGAGGCTTCACCCATGCAGGCATATCCTGAGTTGATAATTCAGAATCCGTCCTTGTCCATCCAGTCCAAAGCCATTAATTCTTTGAGCTCTTCGGCTTGCTCGTCGCTCAGGCCGTAGATCGCTTTGTAGTGCTTTGTGAGTTGATCACCAACGTTGATGTCCTCGAATCGGTCTGGATATGCGGCCTTGGCCTCTATTAGCATCTCGATGGGAAATTCTAAGCCTGCATTAAATCTAAAAAGCACCAAATGGCCTGTTGAGTATATGCGTTTGTTCTTTACAGCCTTCAATCCCTGAATGGCTTTGTATACTTCTCTTTCGTAGAGATCTTCAGGCATCCATTGTTTTCCCGTGTGCTGAAGTACTATTACATCTGGATCCAAAGCCAAGAGTTGCTCTGCAGATAACTGCAACCTATTCTGGCCAGTATTGGCATTCCGAATGTTTGTAATCTCTGGATAGAGCGTTGCACAATCGTAATCTGGTTCGGATCCAATCAAAGCTCCCTTTGAAGTGGTTGACCAGGCAACGAGGGTTGCAAATAGAACCGAAGGCTTTTCATCCTCATTTATTCCCTTAGTTCTCTGCTCTACTAGATCAACCTCTTCCTTGAGGAAGTTAATCATCTGCTCTGCCTTGGCTTGCTGGTCGAAAATTTCTCCAAGGATCTCGATCTCCTGGTAGATATTATCTGGTGAGGGTGGACTTGAGCAGGCCCCATTTTTGATCACCACAAATGGAACGTCCTCTCTGAAAAGATCCAATTTTTCTATAAGCTGACCATACTTCAGGGTGGAATCTCCTTGACCGGCACAGTCGACCTCTAGGATGAGTATATCTGGATCAAGGGCGATGGCAGCTTCTGCATTCAATGAAGGGCCTCTGCCCAAATCAGACATGTTTTGCAGGGCTGGAATGAGGTAGGCTGGCACTGTTGTAAAATTGCCGCCAGGATGGACCGCACCGCCCGCCCCAACGATCTTATCTCCTATTCCAAAAGCCGCCAACACGCATGGAGCTATGCTGTACCCAGCTGTAACCACTTTCTCCGGTAGCTCGGATATGGTAACCGTCCGGCCATCCATATCGGTTATAGTCTTCTCAGCGCACATCGCTGGCATCAATACCACGCAAAGAATCGAGGCCACCACTAGGAAGGAAAGAATTGACTTCACGGTATATACCACCTTAAAGGCTTGAGATTGGTTGGGATGAGTTTTAGATATTACATACTAAGTTATAACTCTTTTGATTAAAGTGAGATTAAATTGTATTTACCTAGGCTATTTTAAGCGCAAAAAAAACGAGGAGGTGAATTCCCTGCAACACGCTGAGGAATTCAACACACGTTCAGGAGGCTTCACCCATGCAGGCATACCCTGAGTTGATAATTCAGAATCCGTCCTTGTCCATCCAGTCGAGAGCCATAGCTTCCTTCAGCATCTTCACCTGAGTGTCGTTGAGGCTGTAGAGCGCCTTGTAATGCTTGGTGAGCTGCTCGCCAACTTTGATATCCTGGAATCTTTCTGGATAAACAGCTTTGGCTTCGATTAGCATCTCTATGGGAAATTCGAGGCCAGCCGTATGTCGGGAGGCCTCAAACCGGCCCGTAGTGAAGACGTTCTTCTCCACTACGGCACGCATCTTCTGTAGGGCATCGTAGTCTTCAGAGTTATACAAAATATCTACCTCATAGCCTCCAGGGTAGCACAGCAGAATTATCACATCTGGATCTAGCGTGAGGAGCTGCTCAGAAGACATGAGTTCCCTTGTTTTTCCTGTATTGATGTTCTTGATGTTGGTAATCTCCGGGAAGATTGTACCACAATCATAATCAGGCACGGATACTGCCAGCTTGCCCTTGCCATAGTCGGTCCCAGCGAGCAATCCCATAAAGAGCACCGAAGGCCTATTGTCTGGTTCTATATCCTTCGTCCTGTCAGCGACCAGAGCCACCTCCTCTTTGAGCAGATCTATGATCTCCCGAGCCCGCACCTGTTTATCGAAGAGCTCTCCCATAATCGTTATCTCTTTATAAACTGTGTCTGGAGACGGCTTCTCAAAACAGGCAGGATTATTTAGAACCACAAAGGGAATGCTATTGTTGAAGAGCGAGAACCTCTCTATGAGCTTCACGTATGCTGCAGATGCACTACCCTGCCCGGCACAATCCTTCTCCAAGATAATAATGTCGGGATTGAGGGCCACAGCAGCTTCTATATTCAGATCTGCGCCTCGACCGAGATCAGGTAATGCCTTAATGACTGGTAGTACAAATGTAGGCGTGTACTCCTTACCAGCTGTAGAGGAAAGGGAGCCTCCCGTTCCTACAATAAGATCTCCGACGCCAAATGCTGCCATCACGCAAGGGGCCATGCCATATCCAGCAGTCACCACTCTCTTCAAAGGCTCGGATATACTAACCGTCCGGCCATCCATATCGGTTATAGTCTTCTCAGGGGCACGCCCTTCCTCTTTTGGCTTACTAGCCTGTGAATTCGCCCCTTGTTCAACTTCATACTCAGCATAAGCCGCCGGTTTTAGGCACTTAGAAAAACTTTCTGAACTACACAATCCGCCATTTTTATCTTTCACCTACTGTCCACTTTGATCTACCATCTGGCGGCTCAGAACAGCCCAGAAGTGTTAATTGTGCCTCAATTCTACCATCTAACTTGGGAGGAGCACCACTGCGGCCTCTTTCATGCAGCGAAGGATCCAAACCACTAACGCAATACCTCTTTCTTATGCGACTCACTGTTGATTTGCTCACCTTTAGGATCTCAGCAATTTCTTGGTCCTCGCGCCCTTCATCGGCCAAGAGAAGTATCCTTTCCCGAGTAAGGCTTCTTGCAGGAGACTTGCCTTTACTGAGATATCGTTTCAGCTCTTTTCGCTCCTCTTCTTTCAAGTTGATTACGTGTATTTTCTTCCTTCCCAGGACATACTATAGTGTATGATATAAAATTTAAAACTTTTGTTACAGAGCACTAGGTAGATCTGTGAAGCAGGACAGAGGTAGATAGCGGCAATTTCGGAGCCCTGACCAGATCGAACCGGGATCTAGCGCGGCATATTTTGAACTACCCGCGGTGGTCATTTCTGAATATTTCCGCGCCAAATACGCAGGAGAGCGATGATAATTACGCGAAAGAAGGAAGAATATTAATTAAGTAGAGTCACTAAGAGACTAACAACTGGTGATGAAGGAGCAGGATTTGATCCACCGCCCCCTTGCTATAACCCCCTTAACCTGCTCTGGGGCTGGTTGCAATTACTGTGATGTTGGACCTTTTTTAGTGTATAAATGTGTATTTTGGACCTAGATTATCACGACGTGCACAAAATTGTCTAATCCACCCATTTAGGCGGAAGCTATCGATATTGTTCCAATGTATTGATACGCAGGGCTGCTAGGTGGCAATTCAAATTATATATAAAATT
>MVRK01000062.1 GCA_002067365.1 Methanosaeta sp. PtaU1.Bin060
GCCGAGGCCAGCTTCTCGAGGGTCTTTGGCCCTATTCCGGAGACGCTCTCAAGGCCGCTTCCTCCTGCCCTCCTCTTGCCCGCGCCAGCCTCAGGCTTCGCCTCGGCCTTCTTCGCCTGCCACTCGATGAAGTTGCAGTGAGGACAGCCCAGATCCCAGGGCCTCTTGCCCTTATTGATGATCCTGATGTGGTTCATGCCGTGCAGGTCGCATCTCTTGTCTGTGACTATCACTGTGCCGGATCTGGGCAGCGGCAGGGTGAACCTGCACTCCGGATATCCTGAGCATCCGATGAAGCGCGATCCCCTGCGGCCTCGCCTGATTATCAGCTCCGAGCCGCACTTCTCGCAGGTGCCTACGATCTTGTCGGTCCGCAGGCCATCCTTGAGGGACTGGCCTATGCAATCCTGGTTCTCTGCCAGCTCGTCGAAGACCGATGTGAGCATCACCCTCGACTCCTCGACGACCTCGTCCTCCTTTATCTTCCGCTCGGAGATGAGGGTCATGTCCTTCTCCAGCGTCTGGGTCATCTCGGGCTTGGTGATGGTGGGTGCATACTTCTGCAGCGAGTCCACGACAGCATAGGCGGTATTCGTGGGCTTCATGGGGTTGCCCTGTACATAGGCGCGGGCATAAAGCTTGCTGATGATGTCGTGCCTTGTGGACTTAGTGCCCAGCCCCAGCTCATCCATGAGCTTGATCAGCTTCCCCTGGCTGTAGCGCGCTGGGGGCTGCGTCTCCTTGGCAGCCACATCAGTGGCCAGCAGCCGCAGGTGCTCGCCCTCCAACAACGCGGGCAGGAGATGCTCCTCTGCCTTGCTGTAGGGATAGTAGTACCTCCACCCTGCATCTATGAGCCTCGCCCCGCTGGCCCTGAAAGGCTCTGGCCCGATGTCCACCTTCAGGCTTGTGGCCTCCCATACGCACTTATCAGCCAGGGTGGCGAAGAAGCGACGCACCACAAGCTCATAGATCCTCCACTGCTCCTCCTTCAATGCGCTCTTCTCGATGAGAGCCGTCGGATAGATGGGCGGATGGTCAGTCGTGGACCTCTTACCGCGCGTGGGCACCATCTTTCCCTGAAGAAGCCTCTTCGCCTCCTCTGCAAAAGCGCCTTTGGTGAAGATGGCAGTGAGGGCCCGCAGGTCGATGGATGGAGGATAGACTGTGTTGTCGGTTCTCGGATATGATATGAAGCCGTTGGTGTATAGCCATTCTGCAATGCGCATGGCATTGGCGGCCGAGAATCCGATCCCGCTCGCCGCCGCAATGAAGCTTGTGGTATCGAAAGGAGCGGGCGGGCGGTCTACCCTCGGCTTCTTCTCTATGGAACGAACGATGCCCTCGGGCCCAAGACGGGAGATTATGGCGTCCACCTCGGCCTTCTCCCAGATGCGGCCCTTGGCATGCTGCACCCGCAGATCTTTTTCGAGGTCTGCAAAGATCTCCCAGTAAGGCTGGGGCTCGAAGGACTGAATCTCACGCTCCCGATTGACGATGATGGCAAGCGTCGGGGATTGAACGCGGCCTACGGATAGAAACTCCTTGCCAAGGCGGCCCGATGTGAGGGAGATGTATCTGGTGAGGGCCGCGCCCCATACCAGATCGATGATCTGCCTCGCCTCTCCTGAGGCAGCCAGGTCAAAGTCCACATCCTCTGGCCTTTGGAAGGCATTCACGATCTCTTCCTTGGTTATGGCGCTGTATCTGACGCGATCTGCTCTCAGTTCAGGATTCCCTTCCTGAGCTATCCTCAGAGCCTCCACGCCTATGAGTTCGCCCTCACGGTCATAATCCGTGGCGATTGTGATGCGGTCAGCCTTCTTGCCAAGGCTGCGCAGGGCTGCTATGAATTTATCCTGGAGGGGGCAAACGACGATCTCTGCCCGGATCAGATCCCTGCACTCCACCTTCTGCCAGTTGTTGTAGCCCTGCGGGTAGTCCACCCCGACGATATGGCCGGATAGGCCCATGACAATTCTGTCGTCGAATCGGAAGGTCTCTACGCCTCCGATCCTCTGGGATTGAGGCTTCTGGCCCGCCAGGATCTGAGCTATCCTCTTGGCAGCATCGTGCTTCTCTGCTATGATGAGATGCATTCCTCCAAGCCAAATCATGCAGTTGATTTAAGTTTTTCCGTAAAAAGTCAGAGTGGGCATTTGGTGGGTGGATGGTGATCGATGTATACGGGTGCGGGCATACAACATTTCAAAATTTTATTCTAAACGATTATTCGATAAATTTTGATAGTCTGCCAGTGCACTACATCGCCAAAAAAACAAATCGAATGGACCATATTGTCCCTGATGGATTTCTCCTCGAAGATGGCGTGATGGTATCAAAGATTCGTGCATTTTTTTATTAAGTTTCTCTCATTTATCAATTTATGAAAATAAAATATCGTTTTATGAACGAACGTCATCCGTCGTCGCGATGAAGCTTTACCAGGACTTGCCAGTGAGAATCGAGTTTAGGAAGTTGAGGATGATGGATGGGGATATGCATAATTATAGAGATCTGTTATTATTTAATTTCATTTAAACATACCTTTTATTAAAGAGGAAATCGGCCAACTGAGTCATATATTTTTATATGTGATAATTTATCACGCAAAAACTTTAAGTATCTACGAGACAGTAAACAAAGCGGCGGGAGATTGTAACGAATTGTGATGGTGCCGGATATGATACCTTTTAGCTTAGGCTGTCATATCGTCGCTTCGACACCTGTCGTCGTTGCAGTTTTTGCTGCTAAAAGGTAAAAGGAGGATAAAGAACGTGTCTGACAAGATAGACCTATATAGCGACCGCGGAGTTCTTTTGAAGAGCGACGTCGACCTAAGCGTCGTCAGCCCTCTAAAGAATGCGGCCATGCAGAGGCTTATCGCCCTTACTAAGCGAACAGTCGCCGTCAACCTGGCAGGCATCGAAGGCGCCCTGAAGACTGGAAAGGTAGCCGGAGGCCGCAGGCAGATCAAGGGACGCGAGCTGAACCTTGATGTTGTTGCAAATGCCAACGCCATCGCCGATAAGATCAAGGGACTCCTGCAGGTGAGCGCAGGCGACGATACCAACGTCAAAGTCCTCGGCGGAGGCAAGCAACTGCTCGTTCAGGTCCCCACGGCCCGTGTCAACGCTGCCTCTGAGTTCGTGGTCGGATTGACTGGAGCAGCCTCAGCCACAGTCGAGGCCCTGATCCAGCAGTTCAAGATAGGCATCGTAGAGGCACCCATAGTCCACGCCTCCGTCTGGGGAGAGTACCCACAGACAGTAGGCATGAATGGCGGAAACGTCACATCTGTCCTCAACATCCCCCAGAACGACGAGGGCCTGGGCTTCGCACTCAGGAACGTCATGGCCAACCACATTGCAGCAATCACAAAGAGGAACGCCATGAACGCTGCCGCTCTGGCATCGATCTACGAGCAGATCGGCGAGTTCGAGATGGGCAACGCTATGGGAATATTCGAGCGCCACCAGCTCCTGGGCATGGCATACCAGGGACTGAACGCCGACAACATGGTTTATGAGACCGTCAAGGCGAACGGCAAGACTGGGACCATCGGCACAGTAGTTCAGAGCACTGTTGGCAGGGCCATTGAGGACAAGGTCATCAAGGCCGGGAAGAAGCTGCCCTCTGGATATGTCATGTACGAGGCCAATGATGTCTCCAAGTGGAACGCCTACTGCGCTGCAGGCGTCCTGGCCGCTACAATGGTCAACTGCGGCTCTCTGAGGGGCGCTCAGGCTGTGTCCTCAACACTTCTGTACTTCAACGATATCATGGAGAAGGAGACCGCCCTGCCCGGATGCGACTTCGGAAGGGTAATGGGTACTGCAGTCGGCTTCTCGTTCTTCAGCCACTCCATCTACGGCGGCGGCGGCCCCGGCGTCTTCAACGGCAACCACGTGGTAACCAGGCACTCCAGAGGATTCGCTATACCCTGCGTAGCCGCAGCTGTTGCCATAGATGCTGGCACCCAGATGTTCACACCTGAGATGACATCCGGACTTGTCGGCGCCATTTACGGTGAGATGAAGGAGTTCCGTGAGCCGATCGTATCGGTTGCGGAGGCTGTCTAGGCGGAAGAAATGGTCACTGAACCAGACACGGAATCGATACAGGTGGAGATAGTCCCTTACAGGTATCTCATGCCTGCCACTGCTCAGAAGCTGCTAAATGAGATCTATAAGAACGGAGGATTAGTCCGCATCATGATCCACGGGCCCAACCTCCCCAGGTCTGTACCCTATGGTCCCGGAAGGGGGACGCCCATCGATGAGAACAGAAATCTGCTCATCGAGGTGGGTGGAGAGGCTTTTGAGCTGAGCGTCAAAGTCGGAAGGATCCGGCTCGAGCTTGAGAGCGAGAAGTACTTTGACGGGCTTAAGGCAGCGTGTGAGCGAGCGCTGCCGTTCTCCTTCACCATCAGACGAGGCAAGTTCTTCCGCACAAAGCAAACTCTCACAGATTATGCAAAGTTTGGCAATGTGGAAGACAAGAGAATCCTAGGTCTGATCGATCCCAAGGCCAAGAAAGATCGGATGGCCATATTGTCTGAAGATAAAGTGACCGCTCACGAAGAGGAGTGATATAAATGGCATACACACCACAATTTTATCCCGGAAGCACATCTGTTGGCATCAACAGACGTAAGCATATGTCCGGAAACATCGAGAAGCTCAGAGATATTCCCGAGGCGGATGTAGTGACCATCATGGGTCACAGGGCCCCTGGTGCTGATTATGCAAGCACGCATCCACCCCTCAAGGAGATGGGCGAGCCTGACTGTCCAATAAGGCAGATAGTTACTCCAACAGCAGGCGCGGCTGCTGGTGACCGTGTAAGGTACTCCCAGTGGTCTGACTCCATGTACTTCGCCCCATCCATCCCATACTTCAGATCCTATTGGGGAGCTATTAACTGCAAGGGCTGCGACCCAGGCACCCTGTCCGGCAGACAGATCATCGAGGCCAGGGAGAGGGATATTGAGGCGTACACCAAGAAGCAGTACGACAGCGAGGTCACCGATGTCGCCCTCTGTTCCATGAGGGGCTGCACTGTGCACGGCCACTCCCTGAGACTGGAAGAGAATGGTCTGCAGTTCGATATGCTGGCCAGGACAGAGATGGGCAAGGACGGAAACGTCTATGCAGTCAAGGACCAGGTCGGTATCCCACTCGACAAGAAGATCAACCTCGGCAAGCCGATGAGCGAGTCTGAGGCCAAGAAGAAAACCACAATATTCAGGGTCGACGGCGTGCCCATGGGTGGAAAGGTTGGTGCTAGGAAGTTCGATGAAGCCATCGAGATGACGCACCACATGTGGGAATACAGGAGCAAATGGGGCTACAGGCCTGAGTAGGAGGGGTGATTTAAATGGCAGTTAAGCACACCAAGAAGCTATTCATAAAAGCGCTCACCAAGAAGTTCGGAAAAGATTTCGACCTCGCAAGCCAGAAGACCGAGTACAAGAGGCTTGGGCCGGAGCAGAGCCCCCGCAAGAGGGAGTTCATGGAGTATGCCAAGAAGCTGGAAGGCAAGCGTGGCATGACCGGCTACAATCCCTATCTTCACGCTGGCGGCATCCCCCTCGGCCAGAGGCAGCTCGTTCCCTACAAGCTCTCCGGAACCGAGTATGTAGTAGAGGGCGACGATCTGCACTTCGTCAACAACCCATCCATGCAGCAGATGTGGGATGATATCAGGAGGACAATCATCGTCGGTCTGGATATGGCCCACGAGGTGCTGCAGAAGAGGCTCGGCAAGGAGGTCACTCCAGAGACCATCAACAACTACCTGGAGATCCTCAACCATGCCATGCCCGGCGCAGCCGTGGTTCAGGAGCACATGGTCGAGACTCACCCCGGACTCGTCGACGACTGCAACGTGCGCGTCTTTACCGGCGACGATGCCCTTGCTGATGAGATCGATGATGAGTATCTGATCGACATCAACAAGTTGTTCCCCGAGGATCAGGCCGAGGCACTGAAGGCCGCCATGGGCAAGACAACCTGGCAGGCTGTTCACATCCCGACCATCGTTGTGCGGTCCTGCGACGGCGGCACCACATCCAGATGGAGCGCCATGCAGCTCTCGATGACCTTCATCGATGCATACAACATGTGCGCCGGTGAGGCCGCTGTAGCAGATCTCGCATATGCAGCCAAGCACGCTGCAGTTCTGCACATGTCCGACATGCTGCCCGCAAGGCGTGCCCGCGGACCCAACAACCCAGGCGGCATATCCTTCGGATACATGGCCGATATGGTCCAGACCTCCAGGGTAAAGCCCCAGGATCCAGTCTATGTGTCCCTGAACGTAGTCGCAGCTGGCTCCATGCTCTATGACCAGATATGGCTCGGAAGCTACATGTCCGGTGGTGTCGGGTTCACCCAGTACGCCACTGCAGCTTACACCAACGATGTGCTGGATGACTTCTCCTACTACGGCGTGGACTATGCCGTGGACAAGTTCGGAGGATTCGCCAAGGCTCCAAAGACCATAGATATCGCCAAGGAGCTGGCCACAGAGGTCACTCTGTACGGCATTGAGCAGTACGAGGCCTTCCCAACCCTGCTTGAGGACCACTTCGGCGGATCCCAGAGGGCAGCCGTTCTGGCAGCCGCGTCCGGTATCACATCGGCCATCGCAGCCGGCCACAGCCAGATCGGTCTGGCAGCCTGGTACCTCTCCATGCTCCTGCATAAGGAAGCCTGGGGAAGACTGGGATTCTTCGGCTACGACCTGCAGGATCAGTGCGGTCCAACCAACGTGTTCTCCTACCAGTCCGACGAGGGCAACCCGCTGGAGCTGAGGGGCGCCAACTACCCGAACTACGCCATGAACGTGGGCCACCAGGGCGAGTACGCAGGCATCACCAGCGCCGCACACTCCGGCCGCATGGACGCCTTCGCAGTCAGCCCGTTGGTCAAGGTAACCTTCGCCAACCCAGGCCTGGTCTTCGATTGGGCCAACGTCCGCGATTGCTTCGGCAAGGGCGGAGCGCGCGAGTTCCGCGCTGCTGGCGAGAGGTCTCTCGTCATGCCCGCAGTGTAGGTCGCAAGACCTACGCATCTTTTCATTTTTTTTATTTTCGCATCTATGAAGAGCTAGTGCTCTGGTTGTGCGATGTCCAGTGAAAAAACATCATCAAGAGTATTATAAACGGTACTTATTATGATGATGGCGATAATTATGGCAACGATTACAATAATGCTCCGGCTTAAATTCACCGGATATTCTAGGGCTGATGCTCGCGGTACTTTTGCAGAAGCTCAATTACCCTCTTGATGTCCCTGCCTTGGCCCCGTGCCTCCGCCAGGTACGCATTGTAAAGATCGTTTGTTATGGCTTTGGGCAGGGGTTTGCATCCCTCTCCTTGAATCATAAGCTCGAAGCACCTTGCCTCCGCCTCGGAGAGCTTCAGGGCTTTATACTCGCCTTCATGCTGCCGATGGAGAGGCAGCTCCTCATGAGGCGAATCGAGGATCTGACTTGCCAGGGGCGTGCCGGGTATGGGCTCAGCTATGCTCACAAAAACATCATCCAGCATGGCCTCCTCTGCGAAGGCTAAGGTCTCCTCAAAGTCCTCCCTGGTCTCGCCGGGATAGCCCACTATGAAGCTTCCACCTACCTTGACGCCCAGGCTCTTGGCAAGCTCCACAGCTTTGCGATTGTCCTTCACGCTCACTCCTTTTCTCATGGCCTTGAGAATTCTGTCGCTTCCGCTCTCCAGTCCAAAGAATACCCAGCCAATAGTATATTCCCGGATGGCAGTGAGAATCTCCTCGTCAACCAGATCCACTCTCATATCAGGCACTGAGAGGTTCCTTTTTCCCAAAATAGCAGACAGTGCGCGCAACATCTGCACAAAGGCCTCTTTATTAACCCGATTTCGATACCCGAATAGCGAACCAGTACCGCCGCTTATGGCTACCCGTGTAACGCCCTGGCGCTTCATCTCCTGGACTTCTGCAACTATATTCTCGATGCTGCGGCTGCGAATATTCCTGCCGAAGAATCGAGGAACCTGACAGAAGGAGCAGCTTCCCAGACATCCTCTGTGCGTCTCTATGTAAACATTGGCCCCGCGCACATTCTGCTCAGAGATATCGTGCGGTATCAATGGCATGGGGTGATCAAGGGTAGAAACAGGTACTGGTGGCGTTTTTATTGCTCTCCCGTCTTCCATGTAGGCCACACCAGGCGTTTCTTCTGGACCTCTCTCCACAAGCTCGGCCACGACTCCTTCCCCCTCCCCTGTGACAACCGCTCTCGCATTCAGCTCGCCCAGGACCATCTCAGGGCACATCCCAACAGGACCCCCGACATAGACATTATTCCTTTTGGCCACGAAGTCCTTGATCCGGGCATCCATGAGCTGCAATGTGGAGAATAGGCTAAGGAGGGTTGCATCCCCCTTTGACTCCAGCTTTCTGGTGATTGTCACATTATGCCCCTTTTCCTTCAGCACTCCGCCAAGGATCATGGAGCCGTAGGTATACGTCTCTGGAGATACAATATCGATTTTCATGAATACCCCGGTATTTGCCGCCTGCCAACTGCAGTAGCTATCCACTGCTCGGCATATATAGTCGCTCGCAGCCATACCAAGCAGGATGTGGGCCCATGAGAGGCATTTTCCGCCTAGATAGAAGGAGGGTGTGCCGACACATCTCTGGCGGGAGGCGAACCTATTTTCAAGCCCGTGTCGGCACCTTTGAGTCTCG
>MVRK01000063.1 GCA_002067365.1 Methanosaeta sp. PtaU1.Bin060
ACTTGAAAGCCTTAAGCATCGCTGCATTTTATGTTTTTATGGTATAAATAAATTTGTAGCATAATGGAAGGACTCAGCTTTCATCCCCACCGTGAACGGTGGGGTCTTCTCGCTCCGTCCTTTCCGATCCGGCTAGATAAACTAATGCCTTTGCAGTTCTACCATATCTGAAACATTCTGCCTGAATGATTAAGGTCTCAAAGGAGATCTGATGTGGTACCTCAACGGCCTCGCGAATGCGAGCAGCCCTAGACATCCCCTCTTTTTTGCGCGACCTTCCCAATGCGGTCGCGGGTGGGAATTACTGAAAATTCTTGCTAAAATCGGATGGAGGGGGTTCATTTTGACCTCATGTACCCATCACATCACCTGTTTGGGCTTTTCAGTATATCACGTACGCGACCTTCCCAATGCTATTTCATCTCTTTTCCATTCGGGGGCGGAAAATATTCGTCAATGAATTGCAGATCTTTTCGAGGCACAGCACCACCAAAAGAGGGATCAAGAGCATAGGCTTAGGAAGATTTCCTTTATGAGGCGAAAGAAAAGTCCTTTATCCCCCAAGGATGATGCAACCTCATGATCGAACTGTCGAGCGACCCCTACGTCCTCAAGCCCAGGAACACGCCGCTCACAGAGGCGGATTTCAGGCTTCACCTCAACATAAGCTGGTGTCGCGGGGTTCTCTTCAATGTCGTGGCCCTGAAGAACTCCATCGCAGTGGTGGAGTACGATGCCCTTCTGTGGTCCGACGACTCTGTGATGTTCATAGAGTACAAGGACTCAGTGGCAGCTTACAAGGACCTCTCCTCCCGCAGGGTGCAGCAGATGAACAGCTTTGCCAAGAACATCGCGCGAGGGCTCGGCTACAAGAACTTCACATTCATTGTGGTTGTGAAAGGCCTGGAGGAGCCCCTGAACAAAGGAGGAGTCGAGGTGCTGCCCCTCTATGCCCTGGGAAGCTACCAGCCGATCTTCACATCCACCATCGCTGAGCTTGAGTACCTCAACAAGATCATCGCCAAGTACATCCGCTCGGGAAAAGAGGACGTCGTGAAGGAGCTGGAGAAGCTCAAGAAGATCTTCGAGATGGAGCAGCCATGAAGGGTTATGCCACAGCCTGCGGGGCCGCCACAGTCCTCAACGCCGTTGCCACGTGGAAGGGTGCAGCCTTCGGGATAGACCTCAAGACCACTGCAGAGGTGGTGCTTGATGGCACAGGCTGCGTGAAGGGCGATGTTCCGGGCGTTGATACCCGCCTCATCGAGCGCTGTGCTGAGCGGGTCCTGCAGCGCTTTGGCTGCACCAGCGGTGCCACAGTTCGCACATCAAGCGAGATACCAGTGGCCAGCGGTCTGAAGAGCAGCAGCACGGCAGCCAATGCCGTCGTGCTGGCGACTCTTGATGCCCTCGACGAGGAGCTGGACCTGATCGAGGCGGCAAAGATCGGCGTGGCGGCGGCAAGGGATGTGAGCGTCACAATCACGGGCGCTCTGGACGATGCCCTGGCGTCGATGCTTGGAGGGGCTGTGGTGACGGACAACAAGGAGATGAGGCTTCTGAAGCGTGAGGAGATGCAAAGAGATGTTCTTCTCCTGGTGCCCGAGAGGAGGATCTTCTCCAAGGACACCGACGTGAAGCGGTCCAGGCTGATAGCACCCCTGGCGGAGATCGTCCTCGACCTCGCCATGAAAGGAGACTGGGGAAGGGCGATGACCCTGAACGGCTTCGCCTATTGCGGGGCGCTTGGGCAGCCTGTGGAGCCGCTGCTGAGGGCGCTTGAGGCGGGAGCCGAGGGCGTGAGCCTTTCAGGCACAGGGCCGTCTTACGCTGCGCTGGTTCGTGCCGAGATGCTCGATGCCCTGGATGCCTCCTGGAGCGAAATTGGTGGAAGGGTGATCAGGACGAAAACTAATAACAGAAGCGCATCCAAGGGGAGAGGGATTTGATGGGGCTCGCAGAGCACCGCAGGGAGATTGAGGAGATCGACGAGGAGATCATAAGGCTGATCGACCGGCGCATCGATATCACAGAGCTGATCTTCGAGGCCAAGAGAAAGGATGGTCTGCCGATCTGTGATCCTGAGAGGGAGAGACTGGTTCAGAGGAAGGCCAGGAGACTGGCCGAAGAGCTGGATCTGGATGAGGAAGCCGTCAGCGAGATATTCGGGATTCTCATAAGGATGAGCCTGCAGAAGCAGCATGAGCTGCAGGATGAAATTCGGGGATAGCCATGCCAGATATAGCTGTGATATCAGGGTCCAAATCGGACCAGACGATAGTGGACAGGGTTTTGCGCAAGCTCGACGAGAAGAAGGCAAGCTACGAGCACAGGGTCCTCTCGGCCCACAGAGACCCGGTGGAGCTGGAGAAGTACATCAGGGAGACAGACGCCCTCGTCTTCATAGCCATTGCCGGACTCTCAGCAGCGCTTCCAGGAGTCATCGCCTCTCGCACAAAGCGCCCGGTCATCGGCGTGCCTGTGAGCTCGAAGTTGGGCGGCCTCGACGCGCTTCTCTCAATTGTTCAGATGCCCCCGGGGGTTCCCGTGGCCTGCGTCGGCATCGATAACGGCGAAAATGCAGCATTGCTAGCCCTGAAAATCTTGGAGTCAGGAAGATAGCTATTTATACATGTCATGGAGATAATCGCTTTAAAGGTGGGATAGGATGTACAAGCGCATTTTGATCGCAACTGATGGCTCAGATAAATCAAAGATAGCCGCTGAGGAGGGTATAGAGCTGGCCAAGGCTCTCGGCGCACAGGTGGTTGCACTCAATGTCGTGAATGAGGTCGTAATCGCAAGCGCTGTCAGACAGCTCGGCTCCGATAGGAAGGATGTGGAGACCAAACTCAAGGCCGCCGGCGGAAAGGCTGTAGATGAGATAAAGGCCATGGGGGCCAAGGCCGGAGTGAGCGTTGATACAATAGTGAGGATAGGTGCTCCCGCAAATGCTGTCATCGACACAGCAGGAGCGGAGAAAGTAGACCTGATCATCATGGGAAGCCACGGCGAATCAGGAGTATCAAAGCTGCTGATCGGAAGCGTTGTGCAGAAGGTGCTCTACTGGGCGACTGTCCCTGTTCTGGTAGTGAGATGATAATATGGAAGAAGCTTTTGTCGTTGGCGATGCGCTGATCTACACCGGCTTTGCCATTGTCTTCGTTGTCGGCGTAGTCCTGGGATTCCTTGTCATCAGCCTCATTGGCGGAAGCTAGAGAGGCGCAAAGAGAGACTTCCGGCCTCATCCGAGAAGCTCTCTCTATTCAAGTTCTTTAAGGTTTTTTTGAAGGATTTAAAGAGGACTCTGCCAGGATTTGAAGAGACTCTGCGGGAATTTCTGAAAAATATAATCACGAGAATTAATTTTCGGAATTTAGTTCTAAAAAGTTTAATTTTAGAGATGACGAGGATGATCAGGGCAGATAGGGAGTTCATCGCCCGAAGTATCTCGGTGCTGTCTCCAGGGCTCTCGCCATCAGGTCCGCTGCCTTATCGATGTCGCTGAGGCTCAGCACCTCGACAGGCGAGTGGATGTACCTCGCAGCCACGCTGATGACGCCTGTGGGAATGCCAGACCTCGTGAGGTAGATGGCTGTGGCATCGGTGGTTCCGCCGTCGGATGCCTCAAGCTGCACTGCGATCCCGAACTCCTTGGCAGTGCCGACGAGCCACTCGATCACCTGGGGAGTGGCGATCAGACCCCGACCAGACGCATCCGCCATGACAACCACTGGCCCCTTGCCCATCTCGGCTGTGGCATCCTTCTTCTCGATGCCAGGATGGTCTCCGGGCACTGTGACGTCCGAGGCTATTGCGACATCCGGGTTCAGGTCGAAGGCCGTGACCTTTGCGCCCTTCAGCCCCACCTCCTCCTGCACAGTGGCGACGGCGTGAATTGTGCATAGGCTCTTGGTCCTCTTCAGGGCCTCGATCATCACCACCAGGCCCGCGCGGTTGTCGAAGGCCTTGCCTGTGACTCTATCCCCACGAAGTGCGGCGAAGGTCCTATTGATAGAGATGGGCGCGCCTGGCTGAATTCCCAAATCCTCGACCTCCTTTTGGCTGCTGCAACCGATGTCTATGAACATGTCCTTCGCCTCCACCACCTTCTTTCTCTCCTCATCCTTCATGACATGCGGGGGCTTGCAGCCGATGACGCCGACGACTGGCCCAGAGCGGGTGTGGATCAGGACCCTCTGGTTGAGCAGAGTCTGATCAAACCACCCACCGATGCGAATGAACCTTATGAAGCCCTTCTCGTCCACCTGTTTGACCATCAGGCCGATCTCGTCGGCATGCGATGCCAGCATGATCGAGGGCTTCTCGCCATTCCTCGTGGCTATGAGGTTTCCCAGGGCATCCACCCTCACCTCATCCACAAGAGGAGAAATCTCCTCTTTCACGATCTCCTGAACCGATCCTTCCCATCCTGAGATGCCGTGGGCATTGCTCAGCCGCTCCAACAAGGACTTGATCTCGCTCAATGAAACCATCTCTCGATCTTACTCGCACGATCTTGTTGTGATTGTGAGAATCCTCTCAATCTGATATCATGCCGCCCTGACCCTGGCGCCCTCATTTCTCGACCGCGTTATCAGGACCTCGCCCCCGACCTCTTCCATGACATCGAGGGCAGCAGCCTCGATCTCCCTTTCCTGGGCGTCTGTGATGGCATAAACCGTCGGCCCAAAGGAGCTGAGACCTGCACAGGCGGCTCCGGCCTCCCTCATCTCGGCCATCAGCCTATGTACAAGCGGATGCTGCAGCATCACCTCGACCCTCTTGAACCCCAGCTCCTGGACCCTGTTGACGGCCGAGCCGAACTCATCCAGGTCCTCCTCCACCAGGGATGGAACCATCCTGACCAGGATCTGATAGCAGAGCTCGTGGACGTCCGCCAGGGGCACGGGGCAGTAATCCTTGAAGATATCCACCTCCATCTGGCCGTGAGCGCCCTTCTGGATATCAGGCACTGCTAGGAGGATCTTCCAGTCCCGGGGGAAGTCGTGGCGTGCGATCACCGGCGGCGGACGGATGCCCCGCGATGCGGACGAGGGGCGGAAGTCGGCCTTCTCCCTTCCGGGCCCAAATGTATGGCCTCCGTCGATGATGAATCCGCCAGACTCAAAGGCCGCTGTGCCGATGCCGCTCGTCCCGCCGCGGCTGACGATCCTCGCGATCTCGCGGGGCGTGGCCCCCAGCCCATAAAGCTCGCAGAGGGCCTTGCCAGCGGCGATGCCCAGCTGCGTTCCTCCTCCGAGGCCCACATGCATCCTATAGCCGCCCCGCACTGTGATCTCTGCCCCGCCGAGGCCGAAGGCATCCCTGACGGCCTGGGCCGCCGCCCTCGCGCGATCGCTGCTATCGCCTGAGACGACCAGCTCCTCGCCACTCTTCGCCTCCAGAAGGATGTTGGGCTCATCGAGGGCGATCCCCACGCCCCCATCCACCCGGCCTGATTGCCCTGTGAGATCTGTGAGTGTCAGGTGAATCCTCGAAGGCGTCTGGACCAGCACCCTCTTCTCATCCTGGAAGCTGTTGTAGGGAAAGGACTCCTTGATGGCGATGAGAGGCTCACCATGCCGAAAGATCCTGTAGTTTCGCGAGAGCATCAGCTCCTGCTGAAAGATCTTGAATACCCCAGCCATCTCCCTGTCGGCCTTCGAGAATTCGGTCCTGGTTATGTCGCGCCTGGATTCGATCTGATGCTTCTTCAGGATGACTCCAATGGGGATGTCCGCGCGGGTCAGATCGTCTTTAAAGCTGAGGTCAAGCCTCTTCAGGGGCGTGTGCGAGACTGCATATATCAGAGTCTCCCCAGTGTCAGCCCTCTTCAGCTTCACGACCCTGTAGTTGACTTCATCCTTCGGCTCTATCTTCAGCTCATCTGCAACGCCCTCGTCAGCAGGAACAGTCCTCTGCACCAGGGTCTCTATCTCGATCTGGCTACCTGTGACCACCTCAAGAAGGCTTGTGACTGATCCGTCGGTCCCTAAAAGCATCTTCTGGACAGGGCTCAACCTGCCCACGATGCTCTCAAGCTCGGAGATCTTTGCTGCCACAGGGAAAGCCGAAGAGGAAGGCATTAAAATAAATCGGATGGTCTGGAATAAAGTTTTTCCCCTTCAAGGGCATTCATGCCGCTCAGGTGTAAAATTGGTGTCCACAAGAATTCCAGGATTCTACAAGCTTCCCCCATCGGAGAGGCTGAAGGCTGTGGCTGAGCAGTCGGGGATTGGCCAGGAAGATGTATCCCAGATCGAGGCAGGTTTAGATCTGAACCAGGCGGATAAGATGGTGGAGAATGTGATAGGCGTCTTCCAGGTGCCCCTGGGAATCGCTACGAACTTCATCATCGATGGGCGCGAAGTGCTCATCCCCATGGCCACAGAGGAGCCCTCAGTCATCGCTGCCGCGAGCAACGCCGGCAAAATGGCGCGAGCAGGCGGCGGCTTTCTGACATCCAGCAGCGGCCCCGTGATGCGCGCGCTGATCCAGGCAACGGGCGTGCCAGATCCCTTCGGCGCGAGGCTGGAGATCCTGCGCCACAAGGACGAGCTGATGGCAGCCGCAAACGAGCGCGATCCCATGCTCGTCAAGTTCGGCGGCGGTGTCAGGGACATAGAGGTCCATGTGATCGATACAAGATTGGGGCCGAATGTCGTGGCACACCTCATCGTCGACTGCAGGGATGCCATGGGAGCCAATGCTGTGAATACCATGGCCGAGGCGCTCGCCCCGAGGATCGAGGAGCTCACGGGCGGCAAAGTCTACCTGAGGATCATCTCAAACCTGGCGGACCTTCGGCTCGCCAGGGCGAAAGCCGTCTTCAAGGCAGAGGAGATCGGAGGGCGCGAGGTCGCAGAGGGCATAATCCAGGCGGCTGCCCTCGCTGAAGTCGATCCTTACCGCGCAGCCACTCACAACAAGGGCATCATGAACGGGGTGACTGCCCTGGTTCTGGCGACGGGGAACGATACGAGAGCAGTGGAGGCAGGTGCCCACGCCTATGCCTCTGTCGGAGGATGCTACAGGTCGCTGACGCACTACGAGATGAACAGGGATGGAGACCTTGTTGGCACTATCGAGCTGCCTGCGGCAGTCGGCCTCGTAGGCGGTGCGACGCGCGTTCACCCCGTGGCCAAGGCTGCTGTGAAGATCCTCGGCGTGAAGAGCGCTGACGATCTCTCCCGCATCATCGCGGCCGTCGGCCTTGCCCAGAACTTTGCAGCCCTTCGCGCCCTGGCCTCAGAGGGAATCCAGAGGGGCCACATGACGCTTCACGCCAAGAACATCGCTGTCCAGGCTGGCGCGAAGTGCGACATGATCGAGATCATAGCCGCCAGGATGGCTGCTGAGCGCAGGATCAGCGTGGATCGGGCCCTCGAGCTGATCAAGGAGCTGGATGAGAAGGGGCCCGGAAAGAAAGGCCAAAAGGACGCCTGAGAAAGGGATCTGCTGTGAAGGTCGCCAAGAAAAGCGAGACGGTTGGACGGGAGCGGCCTTGAGGATAGGGGTCCTCGGCCCCGAGGGGTCGTACTCAGAGAAGGCAGCCCTCACCTGGCCGAAGCGACCGCCTGAAGCCACCTTAGTCTATCTCAGGGACTTCGAGGAGGTCCTGAAGGAGGTGGAGAAGGGAGATCTGGAGGCGGGAGTCGTTCCCCTGGAGAACAGCCTTGAGGGCGCAGTCACAGTCACCATGGACCTTCTCCTGCATCTCTCAGTCGTGATCGTCGGCGAGGTGAACCTCCCCATAAGACACTGCCTCGTAGGCAGGGGCGAGGGAGTGGTCAGGGTGATACTCTCTCACCCCCAGGCTCTTGCGCAGTGCAGGCAGTATCTCAAGGAGAACTATCCAAAGGCAGAGATCAGGACAACGGGCTCCACAAGCCACGCCGCGAGGCTCGCCCAGGAGTTCCCCGAGATGGCGGCGATCGCTGGCCCTGAGGCCGCAGCGAGGTACGGCCTGAGGGTTCTGGCGAGGGAGATCCAGGATGAGAGGGACAACGTCACCCGCTTCATCGTGGCTGGAAAGAGGATCCCTGAGCCGACTGGCAGGGACAAGACGTCGCTCATCATCTACCTGGAGCGTGACAGGCCCGGTGCGCTCTTCTCCATCCTCCAGGAGTTCGCTATGCGCTTGATCAACCTCACCAGGATAGAGTCGCGGCCTAGCAGACGGGAGCTGGGGGATTACTACTTCTACATCGACCTTGAGGGGCATGTATGCGACAGGAATGTGAGCGAGGCGCTTGATGCTGTAAAGGAGAAGGCCGCGATGGTCAAGGTTCTCGGGTCGTACCCCAGAGCCTCTGCGCCGTAAAGCCCCATCATTCTTTATTGACCAAAAGGATGAAGACAACCTCGCCCAAAACCAGGGCAAAATACTTCGGTGGCACTAGGATGCGCGGTGAGTTGATCCTGATTCTGATGCTGTTGCTGGCCTGTCCAGCATGGGCTGACCACAATGCAGGAAAGGTTGGCCCCTACAACATATCCTTCGATATGAACACCACCCCGGATTACAAGGTCGTAGTCGAGATGCCCTCCCAAGGCACGACTGCCGACGGCGTCGCCTTCACCAGGTACAACCTGTCCATCGAGAAAGATAACTCCGATTACTTCGCGTGGCTGATCCTGACGGAATATGAGAGGCCGATGATCGCCAACATCACCGCCAACGCCGAGATTGTTGCCATAGCCCTTCAGGGGGCGGGGGCGGACCAGCCCAAGTTCTACCAGCCCCTGATCGACGGACAGCCGGGGGTTCTGGGAAGCTTCAGGTTCCAGAGCGAGACAAAGGGGGTCCAGCTCGGACAGCAGGTGGCGAATCAGGCCAGCCAGCAGGCCCAGATCGTAGTGGCCGCCAGCTACTCGCCCGACGGCAGGGTCATGGAGGAGGGATCGTATCGCGGCCGTCTGAACTTCCGGATCATCTCCACCTTTCCCTGGGAGGTGACGAGGGATCTGCTCTACACCCTTCACATCGATGTCCCCGCAGAGCTGCTCAACTCCTCACTCAACTCTTCGACCTGATGCGAAGTGACGGCGATGCTCGCCCTCGCCCCAGATCCCTTTGATCGTGATTCCGGCGAAGAGCTCTTGCCGGAATTGGCCGGCTACATCGAATCTGCCGGGACTCATTTGAGGGGCTAAAGGATAAGGCATCATTTCCCAAGCATTATCAGCACCCTTCACCTCATAGAGGGTTCATGTAAACATTAGGTGAAATCTACATAAAAATCATCCTTTAATATTTAGGCGATGAGTCTATGTTCGGAGGAATGAATATAGCAACCAAATTGATGTTCTTCGTCCTGGCGCTTTCGATGCTTATTGCGTCGGGCGCTGCCCAGGACGGCTCTGGATTCGGACACCCGCCCGGCTACATGGGCGATGGAAGTGGCGCCCAAAATGCGGGCGACTGGCAGGATGGCAATGGTGGCGACAGACATCCCGGCGGTGAGAATTGGGGCGATCACCGTCATGACGGCCATGATTGGCTGGGCGTTGGAGGGCACACTTACTACTGGTCGTACCCCTCATACTATGATTATGGATGGTATCCCCACTATACATACACGTACTATCCGACATACTACTATTACACCACGCCTGTGGCTCATACAACCTACCAATATGCTCCGCTGAATTACAACTGGTTCGATCCATGGTGGACAGCAAACGTCTACGGTGGATCCTACACATTCAGCAGCTGGAGCTGGCTGTAGGACTGCTCAACGAATGGTAGTCAGGCGCTACAGTTAAATTTTTTAAAAAATATGTTTTTTTCTAATTTTTGAGATTTTGATTTCGAAATATCGGCTTTGAGACCTTAGTCAGATTTGAAAAATCGCCAATCTGGCTGCTGCATGGCGTGCCTTATCTTCATCTCCATGGCCGAAGACACAGGATAATTTCCGTCCTCATGGCCCACCTGCATCAGATCATCCTCGTCCATGTCAAGGGCGCTGTGATCCAAAACAAATGTCGAGGTTGCTGCCAGGTCTCCTGCCGTTATGATGGTGATCATGAGCCTCGTCCTCCTCTCGGCTATGTTGATGAAGAAGTAAGAGGCACCCTGCAGCTCCTCTAGCCTCTGTCCCAGAAGCTGGTAATCCTTAAGGGAGCGCACCTGGGTGAGGGCGAAAGCCTCGTCGAGGCTCAGGTCGAACATCACCCTCTCTGAATCGAAGAGAACCCTCTCAGGCTGAGCAAAGATGAGAGACATGAGACCTCCACAAGCCATCCAAGCGCCATTTCGCAAGACATCCCATTGCGGTCCAAGAGCGCACATCCCCATCAAAAAGCAGGAAAAGGATTTTTGAGGTCAAAGACTCAGATCCACCTCCTGCCTGTCCTTGCCGAGGTCAGCCAGGATCTCTAAGCTCTTCGACCTTCCGGCTTCGTCCCTGACCTCCAGCAGGACTGTGTCGCCCGTCGATATCCAGGGTGCATCGCTCTTTGCCAGATAGTCTGCATAATTGGAGTCGATGCTGAACCAGCCGTCCGCACTCGTTTCTGCTGTCTTGACACGGCTCGTCCTCTCGTTGGTGGCAGTAACTGTGAAGTTGATGGCCGATGTGTTGATGGCGCTGGCTGCTATAGCACTGGCGACTCCTGTCGCATTAGCTCCCGCACTATCAGCCACACTCTCGCCCGAGGCTGTTATGTTGGCAGCGATCGCATTTGCTGCAGTCAGGTCTGAATCTGTGACATTCGAGCCTGTGATGTTTGAGGCTGCGATTTTATTCGATGTCTCATTCGCGCTTTCGCCAGCTGTGACCCTCCCAAAGATGGGGTGCAGCCTGTGAGTCGTGTACTCGGAGAAGCCCAGCTCATCGAAACTATAAACCACGGACGCCCGCGTTCTCAGGATTCCCCGGAAGCGGGAGAACTGCTCGAAGATCACATAGCTTGGCTCCGGCGGCGGGTAGCTTACCAGCAGTGGCACACTCTTTTCGGCTTTAATGGTCAGATCGAGCTGGTAGTCTCCGTTCTCTGCCTGCACCCTGTAGCCTTGAGGATAGATTCTAGCAGTCGTCTGGTCGAAGGCAAAATCGGTGTAAGTGAGCTTTATCTGCTCTCCTGTGAACTTGATGAGGTCTTTACCGTACCTCACTCCGAGCATCGTGTTTCGCTCCTCACCAAGGATGTCGCCAAAAGTCAAGCTGAAGCCCTTGGCAGGGTCGGAAACCTCTGCCCAGTTCCACTGGGGGTCGTTGAAGGCCCACCTTCCCCAGTTGTGATCATGGTAGCCCACAGCCGCGATCTCAAGGGTCCTCTCACCAAGGGTGAGAGTTCCTGTGACGTTGCCAGATGGGATGTAAACCAGCCACTTCATCCAATCCCCTTTGAGATGGCCGACATTGGCCTGAACAGGCGTCGCAAACCAGGGGGAGATGGCCGCAATGTACTGCAGGTCCCACCGGATGGGCTCTCTTGTGATGACGTCGTTCACCAAGCCCCAGACATTGAAGCTTCTGCCGTCCTGAGAGGAGATGCCGCTCTGGTCGATGTCCACATTCGGGCCGTTCTTATCTCCTCCGAAACCCCTGCTCTGCTGTATCCCGATAACTGGTGGCTTGCCGTCCTCCAGGACGACAGCTAGGACCTGAAGCTTCCGAAGCCCCGTCACATTCTCAGGATCGCTGATGAAGTAGCTGACAAGGAACTGAGTCTCATTCGAGATCCCATTGAAGTACCACCACTCGTTGTAGATTTTGTCATCGATGCCGCTGTGCATATAGTGGTAGCCATCGTCCTTCAAAGAGGCATCCGCAGCAGCTCCTGTGCCGGATAGTATAGAAACAGTTACGGCCATCAAGACAGGCATCACCATCATCATCGCCTGAAACAAGCTTATGCAAAAGAGGCCTTGAGCCTTTCTCGTCCTCATCCTCGAATTCTCCCTCCAGGCCGCCAGCCAGAGAGAGGCTGACGTCTCTGATTGATGCATTCTCAAAATATAACTATTTTTTCAGACAAAGACAATCCCTTCAAAGGGCTATCATTTCAATGGCGATCTCCCCATTCAAGAGTGGCACTTCATCTCGGCCTTATCAGGATCGATGCCAAGAAGCCTGCCGCCCTAGCAGCGCCAGAGCCTCCTCCGGTGTCTCGGCCCTCAAAATGCCAGGGATCGCCCAGCTCCTGAGGCTGACGACCGGCTTTCCCATCTTGAGGGCCAGGGCTATCTCCGAGAGGGTTCCGTGCTCTCCGGGCAGGGCGATGACAGCATCGGCGCTCTTCACTATTATCACATTCCTGGCGTGGCCCATGCCTGTGGCGATGGCGATGCCCACGCATCCGTTCGCGTCCTCTTTTTCCCCCGGAAGGATGCCCACTGTCAGGCCGCCAGCCTCCTCTGCGCCACAGCAGACTGCCTCCATCACACCACCCAGGCCCCCGCAGAGGACGACGTGGCCATCCTCTGCCAGCAGCCTGCCCAGACGGCGCGCCTGAGCGCGAACCTCGGGGCTGCAGTCCCCGCCACCCACAACTGCTATCTGCAAAAGAAAACCTCCTGAGCCAGTCGCTCGTTGCAGGGTCAAGATCTTAATAGTTAAATATTTAAAGATGCTTTATCCTTGCTGAAATTATGTCCGATTCTCTCATTCTTTTTGCCCTGCTGGCTCTGCTGCTGATCACAGCCATCTACTTCATCACCATCTACAACAGGCTCCAGAGCTTGAAGAACGGGGCAGAGGCCACCCTTTCTCAGATCAGGGTGGCGATGAAGAAGAGACTGGACATGATCGAGCAGCTTGTCGATTCTGTAAAGAGCTATGCCAAGTTCGAGAGGGATACCCTAGAGAAGATCACCAGCATGAGGACCAATCTTGTGAGTGCGAGACCCGACGAGCTGGCAAAGATCAACGGCGTCAGCAGAGGGCTGGTGGGCGATGTTCTGGCTGTCGCTGAGGGCTATCCTCAGCTCAAAACCTCCGAAGCTGTTACTGCTACAATGAACGCCATCAAGGATGTGGAGGACGAGATCTCCAGATACAGATACACTTACAATAATATAATCCAGGAGTTCAATACCATGCGGGTCACTGTGCCGTCCAATATGGTCGCATCATTCTCAGGAATGCACAAGATGGACTACCTGAACTTCGAGGAGGACGAGCTGAAAAGGCGGGGATATCTGACCACTGAGGGCGAGCTTGAGCCCGGAAGGCCCGAGGTAAAATGGGATTGAGAAAGATACTGCAACCCTGTTGATAGGGGGTGCCGCAGGCCAGGGCCTTCCCTTGGGACGATGATCACCGGAACCCAGGATATTCTTGTGGCCTGCCCGTATCAATCTTGAAAAAGAGAAGAGTTCACCTTGCGCCTCCACCGCCGCCACCTGATCCGCCACCGCCTCCAAATCCGCCTCCAGATCCACCGCCATCTGAACCGCTGGATCTAGGTGCACTCGATGCATAGGCATGATCGAAGTGGGTATGCATGACGCCTACGCTGCCCGCTGCGACGGCTATTGGAATATTGATATTCATCTCATCCATCGCCTTCTCTACGTTGTCTCCAACGCCCAGAGCAGTCCCATAGATCAGCCAATCCTTCCAGATGTTTATATCTTCAGGTACGTATTTTTTTATCATGGCGAAGTCGGACAGGAAGTTCCTGAAGGCGTCCCATTCCAGCTTTTCCTTGTAGTAGTCCCCCTTCCATCTGCCGAAGAGTGCCGAAGGGGCGAATGCTGGGACCAAAGACTGAACCAGCAGGATCGCTATCGTCGCTGGTATCGGCTTGCTCAATAAGCCCACGATTAAAGAGCCAAACACAAAGAGAATGATAGCAATATAATAAAACGTTGTGAACATCGATTTTGCGCTGCCAGGGCGCGAGATGCCCAATGCCCTCAAGCTTCTGCCTGACACAAACATGCCGGGGATCTCGGGATCTTTATACCTGAACAGGTTGTTCAAGGTATTGCGGATCTCCTTGAGCTTTGAATTATCACTCTCTCTGGATCGGCTCCAAGATTCGACCATCCCCTCGAAGACACCGGCATCGAAGACCCCATTATAAGAGTATTTTTCAAGGAAGCTCAGTACGGCCTTCACATACTCATCATCCCCAGCCTCATCAGCTTTGAGAATTCTTAATCTCGTGCCTGTTGCACTATCGATATCGATTATCTTTCGCTCATACAGATCCAGCAGTGTGGCATAAAATCCATCCCTATCGAAATCAAAGCTGTCGCCCTTGAAGACATAGTTCACCAGCCAGGGTTTTCTTTTGCTCGGAAGATAGCTAAGAACACTTGGGACAGTGAACCTCTTCTCTCTGCCAAAGATGTAGAAGTAAAATGCCAAAGCTAACGGAAAGAGGATGACCAGAGCCCTCAGCACCTTGAGAATAATCAAGTCCAACATAGAGCCCTGGGCGGAGAGGGTTTTGTTATATATGTCGGAAATATACCTCGGGAAGCCGCCTATGAGATTGGAGACCTCGGGTTTGAGCAGCATCTCCACCTCAATCAGGGAGTCCTCAGGGCTGTAGCCTGTCATGACCCACGAATCGCCTGCCTTCTCGGCAGCCATGGACATATGAGGGAAGAGCCGAAGAATTAGGTTATCAGGATCGTGGATGGTTATCGTCGCCTGCCTGTAGAGAAGATGCTTGTCTGCGATCATCAGGTTCCAGTGCCAATATACATCGTCCCTCTCGATGGGCGGATGAATCCTGAAGATATAGCTTATCTGATACCTGCCCGGGCTCAGGTAATCAGGCTTAAAACATCCCGCCTCGCTGGGCAATGCAAGGGAGCGAATCGCGTTATTGTTGTCTGTAGAGCCAGTGCCTCCAGAAATGATGCTCACAGATCCGGAGCTGTTCTTCAGGTAGGCGATGGTACCTGAAGGCTGGCTGATATTTATCAGCTCGACATAAGGCCTATTGAGTTCCCCGAGAGAGAGGGGCAGCTTCCAGTTTCTATACAGCATTCTATATTTATCGCTGTCCACCTGATAAACGAAGCTCTCTATGATGGTGCCATTCAGATAAACGTCGGCGCTGTACTCATCAACATATATGCCGTTGCTGAGCATGGCCCCAATCATGCTCCCAACAGAGTTGCCAAAGGTGCCTGGAACCCCTCCGGTGAGACCGAGCCCTACAGCGCCTATGAGAAAAACAGCAAAAACCGCCAAAGCTGCCTGTTGATTCTCACTCAGGCCCATTTCCGCTTTATTTAAACGCATCCATCCACCACGGAATCGAAGTTTTTTTGCCCCCGTCACCTTCAATCTCCCTAAAATAATTGCATCACTATTTAGATATTTCGTATTACGAGAGATTCATCAATCAAATAGATTAGACATTGAAACATGAGTCGATGCTGTTTGCCGCTAGATCCTCATCATTTGGCGCAAGGTTCTTTATGCCCGCTAGGGGATAATTCTCTGTGAACGCCTTCTGTCAGCTTGATGACAGGATTCGAGCGATGCTAGCGGAGCAGTCGATCCTTGAGCCCACGCTGCCTCAGGAGAAGGCCATACCCCCAATCCTTGAAGGAAAGAACGTGCTCCTCATAGCACCAACCGGGACAGGCAAGACGGAGGCTGCAGCCCTGCCCATCTTTCACAGGATCCTCACAGGCGAGCGCTCAGGCACGAGGGCGATCTACATCACACCGCTTCGAGCCCTGAACAGGGATATGCTGCGGCGGTTTCACGAGTGGGGGAAGCGGCTCAACATAACAGTGGCAGTGCGCCACGGAGATACGAGCCAGAGCGACCGCAGAAAGCAATCTCTCAGGCCACCGGATCTCCTGATCACCACTCCAGAGACCCTTCAGGTGATGCTGACCGGCAAGCGCCTGCGCCGGAATCTCGCGAGCGTCAGGGCGGTGGTGGTGGATGAGGTTCACGAGCTGGCATCCTCCAAACGCGGCAGCCAATTGGCGGTTCTTCTGGAGAGGCTGGCAGAGCTGACTGGCGATTTTCAGAGGGTCGGTCTCTCAGCCACAGTGGGCTCTCCCGTGGTGGTGGCGAGACTGCTCGTGGGCGCAAAAAGGTCCTTTGAGATCGTCAGGGCGGATGTGCAGAGGTCAAGCGACCTGCATGTGGTCAGCCCTGCCCCCACCAGGGCCGACTACGCCCTGGGGCGGCAGCTCGATTGCGATCCCAAGCTCGCTGCGCAGATTCGCTTCATCCGCGAGACTGTGCAGTCAAAAAAATGCCTCATCTTCGTCAACACCAGACAGGCTGCAGAGGTCCTGGGCTCTCGCTTCCGCCAGCTTGGAGACCCCATAGGGATTCACCACGGCAGCCTCTCTGCAGAGGCGCGCGTAGAGGCGGAGGAGGATTTCAAGGGCGGCAAGATGCGCGGCCTGATCTGCACATCATCGATGGAGCTAGGAGTCGATATCGGCGATGTGGATCACGTCATACAGTACAGCTCTCCAAGAGAGGTCTCGCGGCTGCTGCAGAGGGTGGGCCGCGCAGGCCACAGGATAGGGCGCACAGCATCGGGCACCATCATCGCCACCTGTGCAGATGATATCGCCGAGGCCTGCGCCATCGCCCGCCGCTCGATAGAGGCCGAGCTTGAGCCGATAAAGATCCATGAGAAGCCCACGGACGTTCTGGCAAACCAGCTCGTGGGCCTTGAGATGGATTTCGGGGAGATCGGCCTTGAGAGGGCTCACCAGATCCTGACCCGCTCCTATCCCTTCAGGGACCTCACCATCGAGGAGCTGAAGGAGGTGCTCGATCAGATCGCAGAGAACAGGTTGGCCAGGGTCTACGAGGAGAGGCTGCAGAGGACGCGCAAGGCCAGGGAGTACTACTTCGAGAACCTCTCGATGATCCCCGATGAGAAGAGGTACAATGTCTACGATATAGTGGGCCGCCGCTCTGTGGGAACCCTGGACGAGGCCTTCGTGGTGAGCTTTGCGGAGCCAGGGGCCACCTTCGTCACGAAGGGAGAGATCTGGCAGATCACAGAGATCGATGAGGGCGAGATCAAGGTCGTCCCCATCCAGAGGAGCGGCGAGATCCCGAGCTGGACTGGAGAGGAGATCCCCGTCCCCTTCGACGTGGCCCAGGAGGTGGGACGCATCCGCAAGAGGATAAGAGAATGCCTGGAGGCAGATGGTGAGAAGGCGGCGACTGGCTACCTCACAGACAACTATCCGGTGGACCTGCAGACCGCCCAAGAGCTCGTGGACCTCGTGGCGAAGCAACTGAAGGAGAACCTGCCTGTCCCCGACGACGCTTGTGTGATCGTTGAGGGAGGCGGGCCCGGCGCCATCATCAACTGCTGCTTCGGCCACAAGACCAACGACGCCCTGGGCCGCACCATCACCGCCCTCCTCTCGGCGCGCTTCGGCAGCAGTGTCGCCCTGGAGATAGATCCCTACAGGATTGAGCTTGAGCTGCCGAAAGCGATGCTCGCAGAGGAGATAGCAAGCATGATCTCAGAGCTTGATCCCGAGCACATCGAGCCGATCCTTGAGATGACACTGAAGAACACGACGCTCCTGCGCTGGAAGATGGTGCACGTCGCCCGCAAGTTCGGCGCTCTCTCAAGAGACGTGGACTACCAGAGGGTCAGCATGGCGAAGCTCTTGGCGATCTTCGAGGGAACGCCGATGTACCGCGAGGCTCTGCGGGAGATCTACCACGACCGCCTGGATCTCGGAAAGGCAAAGGATGTTCTTCGGGCGATTCATGAAGGCGAGATCTCTATCACCACCAGCACTCTCAGCCCGATAGGAACAAGCGGCCGCGGCGGCGGAAGGGATGTCACATCGCCCGAGAATGCCGATGGAGCTGTTCTCGATCTTTTGAAGAACAGGATCATGAACGACAGGGTGCTTCTATTCTGCGTGAACTGCAAGAGATGGAAGTCCATGCGAGAGGTCGGGCGTGTGCCTGATCGGCCCGAGTGTCCGCTTTGCGGATCGAAGATGGTGGCCGCCCTCAAGCCCTGGGAGGAGGAGGAGATCAAGATCGTCAGGAAGCCCGAGAAGAAGAAGACCGCAGAGGATCGCCGCCGCACGAAGCGGGTCTTCAGGAACGCCAACCTCGTTCTGAGCTACGGGAAGACGGCTGCCATCGCTCTCGCGAGCCGTGGCCTCGGGCCTGAGACAGCGGCGCGTGTGATAGGAAAGCAGCAGCGGGACGAGACTGAGTTTTACAGGGACATCCTGAAGGCCGAGAGGGAGTACGCCAGGACGAAGAGGTTCTGGGGATAAGACCGACCCGGATGCAGGGAATTATTGATATATCCCGGCGTAATCTCTCCATGGCACTGTGTCTCATGAAGACACTGCACTCAATTTCACAGGGAATCAAAAATGACCTACTGGCAACCCGAATTCGAACTCATGAAAAGAGAAGAGCTGGAGGACCTGCAGCTGCGGCGACTCAAGAGCACCGTTGATAGAGTCTACAAGAATGTTCCCTTCTACCACAGCAGGATGAAGGAGGCTGGAGTATCGCCTGCTGACATAAAGAGCCTTGACGACCTCGCCCGGCTTCCCACCACCCGCAAGGCGAACCTGAGGGAGAACTACCCCTTCGGCCTCTTCGCAGTTCCGAGGGAGCAGGTCGTCCGGGTGCATGCCTCCTCGGGCACGACAGGCAAGCCGACGGTCGTCGGCTACACCAAGAACGACATAGAGACCTGGTCGGATATCATGGCCAGGGATTTCGTGATGGTCGGCGTCCATAAGGGCGACGTCTTCCAGAATGCTGTGAACTACGGCTTCTTCACGGGCGGCCTCGGGATTCACTACGGCATCGAGCGCATGGGAGCTATGGCGGTTCCCTCGGGCGTGGGGAACACAGAGCGCCAGCTTGAGATCATGCAGGACTTCGGAACGACTGTTCTGCACTGCACGCCCTCCTACGCCCTCTACCTTGCAGAGACCGCCAAGGCCAAAGGGTTGGTGGAGAAGCTGAAGCTGCGCATCGGCTGCTTCGGGGCCGAGCCCTGGTCCGACGAGGCTCGGAGGGACCTGGAGGATGCCCTGAACATCAAGGCCTACGACTCCTACGGCCTCTCGGAGATGTTCGGGCCGGGCGTCGCCTTCGAGTGCCAGGAGCAGGACGGCCTGCACATCTGGGAGGACCACTTCCTTGTCGAGATCCTCGACAGGGACGGGCAGCCCTGCGCGCCGGGAGAGCCAGGCGAGCTGGTCGTCACCTCCCTCACCAAGGAGGCCATGCCGCTGCTCCGCTATCATACGGGCGATATGAGCTACTTCTTGGACGAGAAGTGCAGCTGTGGCCGCACGAGCAGAAAGCTCCACCGCTTCCTGGGCCGGGCGGACGACATGCTGATTGTGCGCGGCATAAACGTCTTCCCAAGCCAGATAGAGGACGTCCTTGTGAGCCTGCCAGAGATCGGCAACTACTTCCAGGTCATAGTGGACAGGCCGAAGCACGGCCTGGACGAGCTGACAATTCAGGTGGAGATGAAGGACGAGGCATTCACTGGAGAGCTCTCCGACCTTGCCAGGGTCCAGAGGAGGGTGGAGGACAAGCTCAAGTCCATCCTGAATGTGCGCAGCAAGATCGAGCTTGTGGAGAAGGGCAGCCTCCCGAGGACAGCCGGAAAATCCAAGAAGATCGTGGACAAAAGAGATGTCTACGCCAAGGATGAGAAAGCGAAGGCCGGGAGCTGAAAAAGAAGGCTGCCCGGGTCATTATCTTTTTTCAAAAATCGCCGCCCTCTTCCCCGAACTTCTGGCCCTGGCCCTCTCAACTTGAAGTATTTTATACCTCCAGCCCCATAGACCCATCCATGGAAAATCGGCTGGTCTACAACCCAGTGGGATTGCTGTTCACCCTCCTGCTGGCATTCCTTCTCTTTGTTGTGGTAGGTTTCCTGTTCCTGGACCTGGCGAGGACAGCCTTCACACTCATCGGCTTCACATGGAGCGAGGCTCTCCTGGTCCTTCTGCTCTCGCTCCTGGGCAGCGGAATCAACATACCCATCAAAACCATGAAGTGCAATACGCCGATGGTGTCTGAGCGCTATGTAAGGGCCTTCGGCATCACCTACAGGATACCTGTGGTGGAGAACAGGGACTGCAGCACCATCCTGGCGGTGAACGTGGGCGGTGCCGTGATTCCCATAGTGATCTCGGCCCTTCTGCTCTACGAGTTCCCAGCAGCTCTGAAGTATGCCATCGCGGGGATACTCTTCGTGGCTCTGATCACCAACCGCATAGCGCGACCCATCAAGGGCCTCGGGATTGTGACTCCAGCCCTGCTCCCGCCTCTGGCCGCGGCCCTTGGAGCGATAATCCTTGTCTATTTCCTGAATGCTCCCCATCAGTTCATATTCCTCATCGCCTACGTCGGCGGAACCCTGGGAACGCTGATAGGAGCCGACGTACTCAACCTGAATAAGATCAAGGATATGGGCGCGCCGATCGCCAGCATAGGCGGAGCAGGCACCTTCGACGGCGTCTTCCTCTCTGGCCTGATCGCAGTGCTCCTGGTGTGAGGATTGATGCGGACGAAGAGGTTTGCGAAGATAACTTTAAGATCAATCCTGAATAATAAATCTTTGAGACTGCCATGAGAAGAAGGGCCTTGAGATCCATGAGGGATGGAGGAATGCCATGAGCTTGAGGGGCTTCCTGGACGAGCTGCGAGATGCAGGGAGTATGAAGGAGATAGCGGAGCCGGTCGCTCCTTATCTGGATGTGGCGGCCCGCGCATGGGGTGAAGGGCCTCTGTATCTCCATGATGTCGACGGCCACGAGTGCTGTCTGAACATCCTTGGCACAAGGGATCTTCTGGCAACTGCCCTGAAGGTCCCAGTCAAGGAGATGGTCAGATACCTGAGCGGCGTCGGCTGCCAGGGCGACGTCAGGGAGACGGACTCCTCCTCTTTCCAGGAGATCATCACTCTGCCTGACCTGACGAGGCTTCCAGTGCTCACCCACTACGAAGGAGATGGCGGACCTTACATCACCTCTGCTGTGGTCGTTGCCAAGTATGGCGAGCGCCTGAACGCCTGCGTTCACAGGCTCATGGTCATTGGCAAGGACAGGCTCGCAGTCCGGCTCGTCCCAGGAAGACACACCCATCAGCTCTATCAGGCCGCGCTGGCCGAGGGCCGGGAGCTGCCAGTCGCCATCGCGATAGGTGTGGACCCTCTGGTCCTGATGGCAGCCAGCACGAGGGTTCCTCCCGAGATGGAGTTTCAGTATGCTGCAGCTTTGAGGCAAGCCCCTGTAGAGCTTGTGCGCCTGGAGAACGGAGTGCCAGTCCCCCACGCCGAGATAGTCCTCGAGGGCTACATCACAAAAGAGCGCACGAGCGAGGGCCCCTTCGTGGACATAACCGGCACACGCGATCTTGTGAGGCAGGAGCCTGTCATCAGGCTCACGCGGATGATGACCTGCGAGAAGCCCATTTACCAAGGGCTGCTGCCCGGTGGAGGCGAGCATAAGATGCTCATGGGAGTGCCCTACGAGCCTCTGATCTACAGAGAAGTCTCGAAGGTCGCCAATGTGAGGAATGTGCTCCTGACAGATGGCGGTTGCTGCTATCTGCACGCAGTCGTTCAGATCGAGAAGCAGAGAGACGACGACGCCAGACAAGCCATAGAGGCGGCCTTCCAGGCGCACGGCTCCCTGAAGCATGCTGTTGTGGTGGACACTGATATAGACATCTACGATCCATTGGAGGTCGAATATGCCATCGCCACGAGGATGCGCGGGGATGAGGACCTGATAATTCATCCGAACGTGAGAGGCAGCACCCTCGATCCTCGAAGCGTGGACGGCATGACGACGAAGGTCGGCGTGGATGCCACTGCAAGGCTTGATCGTCTGTGGAAGTTTCAGAGGGTGGTTCCGAGAGCTGCACCCAAGAGATGAAGCCCTCAAAGGCAGATCAAGGCTATTTCCGAACTCACAGGATGCTGTGAGCTCTGCGATCTGAGATGACAACAATATGGATTATCAGCAGGATACATCAAAAAGAGGGGTTATGGCAGAAGAGAAGGGCGCATGCGAGATCGGCATAAACAGCACTGTCAGCATCAATGTGTCGAGGCGAGATCTGGTGAAGCTGGGGGATAGGATAGGCTACCTGGACATAAGACTGAAGCACCTGCAAAAGGCTCAAGCAGATCTGCAGAGGAGCATCTCGGAAGCGACTGAAGAGATTGAGAGGCTGAGGCTGCAATTCTCACAACTCTTCGGAGAACAGATCAGCGAACTGACTGGCATCGAGGATGTGCAGGCTGATCTATCCATAGAGAGTAGAGAGAGAGCGAAGACCCCTGAGCAGATCACCCTCGCCATGAGCGATATGGAGAGAGAGCAGGTGCGCTCGATCCTGGACGCCATCAAGAAGGTGATGGAAGAATCTCAGGGATCCGCCCCCAGGGCCGAGGTGCTGGCCAGGGCCAAGGCCATCGGGATCGATGAAGAGGAGTTCGAGGATATATTGAGAAGGCTTGGAAAATCAGGCGCTCTTGTCGAGAGCGGGGGGATGCTCAGGCTCGTCTGAAGCCCTTTCGCCATCCCCATGTATCCAAAGGATCCATTCTGCTTTTCAGATCTCCAAATAGAGGCGGATGCTGTAGACTGTGGCCACCGCCAGCGCCATCGAGAGGGCGAGGGCGGCCACCCCAAATATCAGCTCACTCATCTCAGTCACAGCCTGCCTTCTTCTTGAGATCCTCTTTTCTCAGGCGTCTGTTTGACCCCTCGCTGATCACATTTATATAATGGTCGATATCCTGTTTCAGATTCCCATAAGGTCCCACTTCGCATGGAAGGTCGGATTCCTTCGCCATTTTCAATAATTTTAAGATAAATGCTTTATCTAAGAGAAAATCTCCGACATAGTCTCCTTCCTGCAGTATGACATTATCCAAGTACTCGTAAATCTCTATGCAGTTGCGTCTCTTCAGCACCTCCGCCCAATCTTCTAAAATTTTTTTTTCGTCTTTGCTCAATAAAATCATCCCATTAGGATATCAGAACCGCTCAAGCAATAAGCATTTGGGTGCTATCGAGGGCTATATGATCGACTGGATGTGCATTCAACATAGCAAAAGGCAGATGGAGTCGGCTGCACATGAGATATACGGATCTCCGAGAAATTATGATAAAATAAAGAAAAAAATAGTATACAAAAATTTTGGAAGAGATGCACGCCTTCTAGGAAGGCGCAGCTGGCGGTTTCAGCATAACGAAGGCGATGATGATCCCCACTATCGCCAATACAGCCACGATCGGGAAGGCTCCTGCATAGCTGCCGGTGATATCTTTGATGCTAGATGCCAATATGTTTCCGATGATAGCGCCAAGACCATAGGCGGTAAAGATGAAACCGTAGTTGCATGCATAATCCTTCATTCCGAAATAGGCGCCAGTACAGGATGGCGCAATTGCCAGCCAGCCGCCGAGGCATGCCCAGAGCAATATGAAGGCGATGGTGTACATCGCTATGCTTGGCACCCCCAGGTATCCCGCCATCATTACAGAGGCGATGAAGATCAGGACAAAGGAAAAGAAAGCCGTATTCCTTGCGCCCATCTTATCCACCAATGATCCGAAGATCGGCCTTCCAAAGCCGTTAGCAACCGCAAACGGGATGACCAAGCTCGTCATCAGGGCCGAAGACGTTACAGGGTCCATGCCCAATTTGCCTGCCACCTCAAGGCCTGCAGGCTTGGCGATGCCAATGGCCATGAGTCCGGCTGTGGCACCTATGATGTAGCAAAGCCACAGACCCCAGCAGCTTGTTGTCTTAAGCATATCTTTCCTGTAGAAATCGCATGCCGCAGTAGCGCCTGCCTTGGGCGCAGGAGGTGCCCATTCTGCAGGCTTCCATCCAGCAGGCGGGAACCTCAGCAGCGTGGAAAGCGCGACTATTATGATCAAGAAAGCCACGCCGAAGATCTTCATCGCCGTGAGTATTCCATAGCTACTGGTCAAACTATCCGCTATCGGCCCGATTAAGGCCGCAGAGAAGCCGAATCCCAACACAGTAAGACCAACAGCAAGCCCTCGCTTATCAGGGAACCACCTTCCAGATACTGTGATAGGGCAGTTATAGGCAACCCCGACGCCGATGCCGCCGATGCCACCGTATAACACAGCAAGCATCATAGGCGTAGATGCGAATGATGCAAGGAACCACCCGAGGCCGACAAGGACTCCGCCAACCATGCCGACCTTTCTGGGGCCGTATTGTTCAATATATTTGCCTATTAGAGGCATGGTCAGGGCAAAGAACGCCAGAAACACTATAAATGGTATTTGCATATCGACTGCTGTAGGCGTCAAGCCTGTGCTAGTGTAATATGCCTTTAGCGGCACAGAGATTATGCTGTACGCATAGATAGCTCCCAAACAGAGCATTATGATCAGGCCGTCGATGACGAGGACCCATCTACTTCCTGATTCTTTTGCTTCTTCAGCCATAAGTTTAACACCCCTTAGATTGAGATCGCTTTTTTCTTATCCGATACAAACAGAAATATAATTATTTATATCTAAAATATACACCATTGAATTCAGTTTATTAATCCCTCCTCGTCCCTTTTCGCCCTTGAAGATTTTTCGATGGCTTTTCCTAAATTTCCTATCGCATATATTTAAATTTAACGCCTAATTATCGCTATTATACATTATAATATTATCATTATCGAAGCGTTCTCAGACTGCGTCGGATTTGCTTAACCGTATCTGCAATACGATATGTAAAAATCTTGAATTATGGCATACCGCGATATCCACTTATCGATGATTAGAGATATATCCATTTGAGAACTATCATTAATGGTAATCTCTTTTAAGGAGAATGCCAAATACTGCAGAAGGTGATCATAAGATGCTCAAGGCCAATCCCAGGACGACTTGGAACAGCAGAGAGCAAATGCCGACGGTTTCGGCTACTGCCTTCGTGGACGAATCGGCAACTCTCATAGGGGACGTCCGCGTGGGCGAAGATGTCTACATAGCTCCAGCAGTCTCTATTCGGGCAGACGAGGCGAGCCCCATCATCATCGGCAAAGGATGCAACATCCAGGATGGTGTGATCTTTCACGGCCTGAAGGGCAGCTCCATCACCCTCGGAAGCCGGATATCCATCGCCCACGGTGCCGTAGTTCACGGCCCCATGAGTATCGGAGACGAGAGCTTTGTCGGCTTCAACAGCGTTGTGCATGCCTCAGCGCTCGGCGAGAGGTGCTTCGTCGGCCACGGAGCAGTGGTGATTGGGGTGAGGCTGGCGGAAGGAAGATTCGTGCCACATGGTGCTCTGGTGGACACCCAGGAGAAGGCTGATGCCCTAGGAGATGTTCCCGGAAGCCTCTCGGGGTTCAACGATGAGGTGGTCGAAGTGAACGAGGAGTTCGCCGAGGGCTACAGCGCACAGAAGAGATGCTGCCTGGGAGTGTGAGATCCCGGAATAGCACATTTTTATCTGAAGCCAGACGACCCTGGAAGCTTTCGACTCTTCTTCGTCATCCCAGCCTTCGCGGCGCTGCATTCTCATTCATTCCAGAAGCATTTATGCCCCTTCCGAGAACTACAGGGGATGCGCTGCTGCCTTGAGATGTCTGGGCCTTTGTAGCAGCCGGTTCGCCAGCGAGAAGCCTGTCTATCTCCTGGTCGATCTCGGAGTTGAGTGTAAAGCTGGTCTCCTTAGTGCCGTCAAAAGAGGCCTCTGGTGCATGATGCCCATCCCTGACCTGCACTCCGATCCTGTAGCTGACCGCAGGCAGCCCTTTTGTGGACCAGTTCCAGACATCGGACTCCGACCATCTTGTAGCAGCCTGGCCGTTGAGGAGGAATCTATAGAGTATATCATCGCCATCAGGATCAGTGGCGTTGGCCTTCCAGAGAACGCTTGTGCCCTGAGCCTGGGGGCTGGGCTTGTCCGATTCGAGGCTGCTCACCAACGGCGGCTGATTCTGGGCCAAAAGGGTGAAAGTCCTCTTCAATGAGCCGTCGCTGCTCTCCTGACCGGAGTGCTTTTCATCCCTGACCTGAACCGCGATCTCATAGTCTCCTGGAGAGGTCCTATCTGTGTCCCATGTCCATGAACCCGAGTCGGACCAGTCCGTAGCGGCTTCGCCGTTCAGAAGGAATCTGTACACCACCCTGTCGCCATCAGGATCTGCGGCCTGGGCAGTCCAGGTGATCCTCGCACTCGCCGGCTGCGGGCTGGCCACATCCGGCACAAGGTCCTTCAGCACAGGGCTCAGATTTGGTGGCGAGAGGATGATGGTCCTCTCGAGGGTGCTGTCATAGGACCCTTCGGGTGCATGATTGCCGTCTCGCGCCTGGACACTGATCCTGTAGTCGCCTGGCGCTGCTGAGGATGTGTTCCATGTCCATCTGCTGGATGTGGACCAGTCGGTCATCACCCTCCCGTTCAGCAGGAACCTGTAGTCGATCTTGTCACCGTCAGGATCAGTGGCGTTGGCCTTCCAGATGATCCTCGCGCCAGATGCCAGAGGGCCGGAGCCGTCCGACTGAAGATCATGGAGGACTGGCAACTGGTTGGGCAATGATATTGTGAAGCTCTTTTCGAGGGTTGCATCAGAAGACCCATCCGGGACGTGCTGGGCGTCTCTCACCTGGACCTTGAGACTGTATTCACCAGCAGACAGCCCCGCTGTCTCCCAGTCCCAGCTATCCGAATCGGACCACCTGCTCACAGCCCTGCCGTTGAGGAAGAATCTGTAAAGGATCCTGTCGCCATCTGGGTCGGTGGCGTCGGCAGTCCATAAGACGGTGGCTCCCCGGACCTGAGGGCTTTGCCTGTCGGGATTGAGGCTCAAGAGAGCGGGCGGCTGATTCTGCCTTAAGAGGGAGAACTCTGCAGCGAGAGAGGTGTCGAAGCCTTCTGGGCCCGAGTGCCTCCCATCCCTCGCCTGAACCCTGAGGGTGTAGTTGCCCGTCGACATCCCGGATGTGTTCCATTCCCAGGAACTCGACCGGCTCCAGTCTGTCGCAGCTCTCTCGTTTTGCAGGAACCTGTAGAAGATCTCGTCGCCATCGGGATCCGTCGCATTCGCAGTCCAGCGGATGGCTTCTCCAGCGATCTGAGGGCTTGGCAGATCCGGTTTGAGATCCTGAAGAATGGGGGCACAGTTGGCGGATGAGAGTGTGAAGGCAGCCTCCCGAAAAGATGCGAAGCTGCTTGCCCGGGCATGTTTGTCGTCCCTTGCCAGAACTCTTATCCTGTACTCGCCCGGTGCAAGAGCAGATGTGTTCCAAGACCATCTGCCACTGCCTATCCAGTCGGTCATCTCCAGATCGTTTTGCAGGAATTTGTAGACCACATCATCCCCTTCGGGATCTGTGGCGTTCGCGGTCCAGGTGATCTCTGTTCCCGCGACCTGAGGAGTGCTTTTGTCGGCACTGAGGCTCTGAAGTGAGGGAATCCTGTTGGGCGAGGAGAGGGTGAAGGAGGCATCCTTATAGCCATCGAAACCCTCTTTCGGTGAATGATGGCCATCCCTTATCAGAGCCCTCACACTGTAATCTCCTGCTGTCTCGCGGGTGGTGTTCCACTCCCAGGAGCTCGATGTGGACCAGTCCGTGACGGCTTCGCCGTTCAGAAGGAACCTGTAGAGGATCTCATCGCCGTCAGGGTCTGTGGCGTTGGCCGTCCAGAGGATGCTTGTTCCCGCCTCTTGAGGGCTGGGCACATCAGGCCTCAGATCCAGCAGAACAGGGCTCCGGTCGGGACCGGGGAGGCCCGCCATAACTGAAGACGAATTGGAACTCATGCTCTCTACAGAAAGATTGGCCTCTTGTGAGAGGCTGCTTTCCTCTGGCACCTCTACTGTGCCATTGGTGGCATTGCCAGCCTGCGCCGATGAAGATGCTCCGACCCCAGAGAGCATCGCTTCGGCAGAGGTCATATTAACAGATTCATTCTGCAGGGCGCTCGTGTTCGTAGGCTGCTCTTCTTTCCCGGACACCACATGGATCGAGGCATTCTCTTCCCTGGAAGGCGTCTGATTTTTCTCCTGAACATCGGCTCCGCCTGATCCCTGGACAGGGTTACTTTGCCTGGACTTGCGGCTCGAACCCCCTCCGCCTGAGGTCACAGGCGAGACGGAGACAGCGCCACCCCCGCTCACCCCGAGGACCACGACTTTGCTCCCCTGATCGGCTGAGTTGGACTCATTCTGCCGGATAGCCTCCCTTGAAGTGCCGTTGATCTGAACCGAGCCGGCATCGGATGCACCCTGTGTGAGATTCCCTGCAGGATTTTTCTTTGAAGAGTTCTCCCAGAGATGATCCTCCAGATAGGGGGTGGCGAGGTTCTCGTCCTTGAAGAGCAGGAAGTCGAATCTCTGAGATCCGTCATTTGTATCGGGATGGAAGCTCACAGGGCCCTCCCAGCTCTGGTTGTGGCCAAGGGTTATCTCCTTGCTGAAAAGGATGCTGTGGTTGTGGAGAAGCTGCAGGGTATATCTCGCCTGCATGTGCTCCCTGTTCACAATGCTGGCCATGGCGATGCCCTTGCCTTCTTCGGTCCCCCCTAACCCATCAGGCCACGAGACATGGAACTCTGTGGACCCATTCGCCCCATCGATCGGCCTTTGATGGGCGTTGATGGTGAGGGCGACCCCTGCCACTGCCAAGATGATCGTCACCCCGAGGAAGAGGAGAAGAGGATTACGATGGGCACTTACAGCCCTTGTGGAGAGCCGCCTGGCAGACCTGATGCTGCTCCTTGACCCAAGTCCAGGAGACCTCCTTCTTCGGGGCAGAGAAGACCAGCGGAGATAAGCGATCGCCGTGAGAAATAGCGCAAGGAGCGCCAGAATCGTCGCAAGGGAAGCCGCCTGCAATCCCCTGGGTGTGAGAGTAAGGACGAGGCTGACAAGTGCCGCCTGAAGTATGGCCAAAAAGAGGCTGATGGCGACCTCGCCGCGCAAGTTCAGGTCGATTCTGCCAAAGAAAAGGGCGAAGGTCAGGAGGTAGCCGGGGAGAAGAAAGATGATGACGAGGCCAAGAGGGACGCTGAACCATAACACAGATTCTGGGAGCACGAGGACGAGAACCAATGTCAGCAGAGCGATCAGCGCAGAGACTATCAAGTTCAGGGGCGGCGGCCCTCTCCGACTCACCTTCCTCTACCTCCTCCAAATAAAAATCCAAGAACCATATGCTTCCCTACGGATTAAACCTTTTTCCTCGCGGCGGGGACGCAGGATTCGAATATCGATCAATGGTTGCAGGCCAGAGAGGCAGTCCGACATGGGTACGAGATTGTCAAGGTGGTCGCTGGCTCTTATGTCTATCAGCCCTTTTTGGCTGATCTGAGGGCCTTTGTTTGGCGGTCCATTGAGAAAGTGGCTGCGGCTTTCGGCATCAATCAACTATGATGCCTTGTAATTCTCAATCCCTGTCCAGCTCAATTCCCACGGGGCAGTGATCAGCGCCCGTGACTTCCCTGAGGATGAACGCCGACTCGACCTTTTTTTTCAGGTTCTCGCTCACGAAGAAATAATCTATCCTCCAGCCCACATTCCTCTCCCTGGCGCGGGTCTTCAGGTCCCACCAGGAGTACTGGCCCGCCTCCGGGTGAAAGATGCGAAAGGTGTCCACAAATCCGTGCTCCTCCAGCCGGTCCATCCATGCCCTCTCGACGGGCAGGAAGCCCGAGACCCTCTCGTTTTGCTTTGGCCTTGCGATATCGATCTCATGGTGAGCTGTGTTGAAGTCGCCGCATATCACCATCCTTTTGCCCTCTCCCTTGAGACGATCCAGTTCATCCAGGAAGAGATCATAGAACCTCAGCTTGTATCTCAGGCGCTCCTCTGAGGCTTTTCCGTTGGGAAAATAGACGTCGAAGAGCAGGAGATCACCGTAATCGGCAACAATCGCCCTTTTTTCATCATCAAGGCCGCTGATGCCAAGGCTGTATCCTACGGCCTTCGGCTCTTCTTTGGTGAAGAGCCCCACACCACCGTATCCTGCCCTGTCCCCCGAAGTAAAATAAGAATTGTAGCCAGGGATGCTCTTCAGCTCTGAGGGCACCTGGTCAGCCCTTGACTTGGTCTCCTGGACGCATAGGATATCTGGATTCTCCCTCAGGAGCCAGTCCAGGAAGCCCTTCTTGTATATGGCCCTCAGGCCGTTCACATTCCAGGAGAGGATTCTCAGGGAGGGCATGCCCACCTTCGGATGACGAGGATTAAGCCGCCTTTTGATCGCTGCGATCGACGAGAGCCCTCAGGAGGTCCTTGTCCCTGAGAAGTCCTGTCAGCTTCTGGCTGGAGGTTACCACAGGAAGCTGATCGATCCTGTTCTTATGCATTATCGCAGCGCACTCGCTCACTGTATTGTTCTTCGTGGCTGTGATGGCGGGGATCATGGCCTCCTTCACGAGGATGTCTTTCAGCTCAATTCGCGAGACTGAGTAGTATTTGTTGATCGTCTGCATGACTCTGTCCCACATCCAGGCATCCTCTCCGGCGTCGGCTGACATATCGGTCTTCTCCACAGTCTCCTCGATAACGCTCGCCTTGATGAGGTCGCGGTCCGATATCATGCCGACGAGGGTGAGAGCCATGTCAAGGACCGGACAGGCTTCGGCTGCGGCATGCTCCATAATCGCTCCAGCCACAGGCAGGGGCGTCTCGCTCCACAGCACCAGCATCTCCCTCTCAAAGTAGGGCCCGATGGTCTCCTCGATCCCCATATCAGAAGCTACCTTCACGACGTCAGCGACTGTGATGATGCCCACAAGATTTTGATCCTCCACCACAGGCAGCCTTCTCTTCCCGTGCTTGAGCATAAGCTTGGAGGCCTCGATCACATCCTCATCAGGGCTCACTATCACTGGATCCCTGGACATCAGAAGCGCTGTCTGATCCTCCTCCCTATTCCTGAGCAGATCGTTCCTGGTGATCATCCCGACCACCTCGCCCTTCTTCACCACGGGAAGGCCCGAGACCCTGCGCACCTGAAGGGCCCTGAGAACGTCGTCCCTATTGCCTGGGATGCTGACATAGGCCACATCCCTTACCATCACGTCCTTCACAAGAAGGCTCAAGCTGCCTCCTTGGGAACCGTCAGGACTGGCACCTTGGAGTTGCGAACGACCTTCTCGGCCACACTCCCGAGGAGGAACCTGTCGAGGCCGCTGCGTCCCACTGTCCCGATAACTATGATGTTCATGCCGTTCTTGCTGGCGTAGTCTATGATCTCATTGCCGGGATTGCCCTCCTCCACCACCTTCTCATAGCTCACCCCGGCCTTCTTCGCCATCTTCTCAACGAATTCCACTGCCTCTTTGCCTTCTTTGAGGAGCAGCTCCCGGATGCTGAAGAGGAGCATGTCATCAGGCAGATGGCTCGTCTTGCTCGTATCCGCCACATAGATGGCAGTCACAGTGCCGCCGGAGAGCCTCGCCAGCTCGATTCCCACTCTGGCTGCCCTCTCGCCGTGCTCTGAACCATCGGTTGCGACTAGAATCTTCTCGAACATATCAATCACTGCTGATTATTAATAACTTATATCGCTCACTGAAATCTAAAATGCCGCTAATACGTCAGACGGCCTCGCTCTGCGCACCACGCTCGACAGGGGGCTCAGCGATCCCCACATATTGTCCGAATTTGCGTCCAAGACCATCACCCGACCCTCCATCCCCTCGCGGATACACCCGACCCTCTGATCAATTCCCAAGATCTTTGCACCATTTAGCGTGCACATCTTAAATACCTGTCTATCGTCATGCAGCAGAGCCTTGCTCAAAAGATGCATCTCGTCGAACATATTCGGCGAGTTGAGCATGACGTTATCCGTCCCGACGGCGACTGTGATGCCAAGCCTCATCATCCCTCGAAGATCGGGCAGTCCTGCGCCCGTCACCAGGTTGGACCTGGGGCAGACAACGGCAGGGACTCCGGCATCAGCCACGCTCTTCAGATCCTCGCCCGAGGCTTGGCTCAGGTGCACGAGGAAGTCCGGTTCAAGGGCCAGGGCATCGCAGATGTCCCCAGCCGCCCACTCCCCTGCGTGGATGCCGACCTTCTGGCCCCTTTCTCTTGCCAGCCTAACCGCCGCCTCCAGCAGATGAAGGTCGTGATCCCTCGTGCTGCTGATGCCCAGGCCCCAGCAGCCCTCGTGGATCTCCGTCTTCCCCTCATCAGGTCTTCCAAGGACTCTGGCGATCAGAGGAACATCATTCAGGGCCTTCATGAGCAGATTCACTCCAGATGGCCCTCCCTCCCGAAAATCAGCAAAGGCACAGGTTCCTGTGGCAGCCATCTCCCGGAGGCTTCTTTTGATGCCCTCCAAAAGATGGCTCTGCTGCGCTTGGGAGAGCAGTCGATGCTTCAGCCCCCCGGGTCCCACGAGATCGGGAAGAGGCATGAAGGGCGGGTCCTTGAAGGCCGAGTCGCCCAGATGAATGTGCGCGTTCACGAAACAAGGAGAGACGATCCCATGGAGATCGGCATCAACGTCTCCTTTTCCGATCTCGACGATGATCCCATCCTTGATGCAGAGATATCCCTCCTGGACTCCGAGATCTTCTCCGACGATCATCGTTCCCGAGAGAAGAACCTCGCGTTTTTCGAGCATCTAGTGAAATTGCAGAGGGTATCTATTTAGCTTCTCTTGCCATGTCATAAACGATGAGTCTCTTTAAAAGGCCCTTCGTCTTCATCAACTCGGCCATGAGCGCCGACGGCAAGATCAGCTCCGTGGAGAGAAAACAGGTGCATATCTCTGGGAAGGCAGATCTCTCCAGGGTCGACGCCCTGAGGGCAAAGAGCGACGCCGTCATGGTGGGCGTCGGGACTGTGCTGGCTGATGATCCCGGCCTGAGGGTCAAATCCGAGCCCCTGCGCAATGCGAGGATCAAAGCCGGAAAACCTGAAAATCCCCTTCGAGTCGTGGCGGACAGCCTTGCGCGAACGCCGCCCACTTCAAAGGTGCTGGGTCAGGGGTCTCTCATCGCCATCTCGGCCGCTGCTCCAGAGGATCGGGTGGCCAGCCTCTCTCAGAGGACTGAGACTTTGTTGTGCGGCGAAAAAACGGTGGACCTGCCAGAATTGCTGGCGACGCTTCACGATAAAGGTGTCCGCCGGCTGATGGTGGAGGGCGGGGCAACCCTCAACTGCTCTCTGATCAAGGCGGGCCTTGTGGACGAGATATACGTATATGTCGGAGCTCTGCTGATCGGGGGAAAGGATGCGCCCACCCTCGTGGACGGGGTGGGCTTCACATCGGGCTTCCCCAGGCTCAAGCTGATCTCTCTTGAGCCCCTCGAGAGTGGCGTTCTGATGAGATGGGCAGTCGCCGGGGCTTGAGAAGACTGCCACGCCCAAGGGTCCCCACTTGGGGGCTCCTTTCCTCACTCTCTAGCTCTTTGCCTCCTTCTTGACAGCCTCGTGCCAGCCCCTTAAGAAGGCATCCCAATCCAAATAGTGCTCTTTCAGGACTTTGCAGATATCCTCCATCATCTTGAAGGGGATTCCCACAACAACGCTCTGATCATCCAGGCCTGCGTTACGCGCCGATCCGTCGCAGCCCAGAGATATGTTCACCTCTCCCTTCAGATAGGGTGATGATGTGGCATCGACGCAGAAGGACTGGATTCCAGCTGTGTTGAAGGTGGACCTGCCTCCCTCCTTGTACATGACGGCCTGCACAATCCTGCGGGCCTGGAGAGCATTTCCCACGAATATGACAACATCCGGGTTGACCTCAATCTTGTCCAGAGGCGCGACATATGTGGCCACTATGCTGCCCGGGTCAAGACGCGGCATGCTCCCGACGATGCTGGCCCCGATCTCCTTCGTCTCGCACTTATGCAGCTTGTCGAAATACAGGGACCCTGTGGCGATGTTCTCAGGGCACTGCATCAGCCCGAGGCCCGAGGCCCCGCCCTTGCATTCATGGTAATCGGCATGCGCCAAAAAGCTCTCGCCCTCAAGCCTTGCGTTCTGGATCATCTGGCAGTACCGGAAGGGCCTCTCAAGCGATTCGAGATCCTTGGGAATCTCAGCCTCGCTCTTGAACAAAGCTACTCCAACGATATTGTCCTTGATTCCGAGGGACCCCTTCATGATGTTCGACATCTCTTCGAGATTCATCGCAGTACACCATGGAGGGATCTGTCGAGATCGCATTTCTCATTTGCGCTCATCATGAGCAGGGCAGATATCAAGGGTGGATATCAAAGGTGGATATCAAAGGTGGATATCAAAGGTGGAGGGCAGGTACAGGCAGATGAAATCCGTGAACACTCCCCGCCCTAAAGAGCGGAGCTTCTAGCGTTTTGCAGAGATTGTGTTCCCAATCTCAATATGTTTA
>MVRK01000064.1 GCA_002067365.1 Methanosaeta sp. PtaU1.Bin060
ATCCTTCAGCCGCTTTGGTTTGTTGCGGATGAACATCCCTGTGTTTGTCTCGTCCAGGATCTGCTCCGACGGCCTCCTGGTGAGCAGGCTGATTACAACCAGAGCCGCCACCGATAGCGCAAAGCCGTAAATGCTCGGGTGCATGGGCAGCGCACTAACATACTTGGCGTAATAGCTGAAGCAGATGACTCCGACCAAGCCGATGACCATCGAGGCGAGCGCTCCCTCGCGAGTGGCCCTGCGCCAGTAGAGTCCGGCAAATAGAGGAGCCACGAAGCAGGCCAGCATCACACCTATGGCCATCCAGATCAGCCAGGCCAGAAGCTCCGGCGGGTTGGACCAGGCAAGGTAGAGGGTGATGATCGTGGAGATCAATATCGCAGCCCTGCTGAGCATGGTGACAGTCCTCTCGGAGGCATTTTTGTTCAGGAACTGCTTGTAGATGTCCCAGCCCACATAGCTCCCGATGGTCAGCATCAGCCGGTCTGTGGTCGACATCACTGCAGATAATACTATTATCGCCACCAGGGGCGCGAAGCATCCAGGGAAGACGTATTCAGAGGCCACGATGAATGAGTAATCCGACGGGTTGGCAACGCCCGTGGGCAAGGATATGATCCCATCGTGGACCATCGACCTCGCAGCGAAGCCTGTGATCTTGCACAGATACATGATCACAGCGTAGACGACGAAGGCCGCCAGAGGCGACCACTTGAAGTACTTGATGTCCTTTGCCGCGAGGACGTTGTTCACCACGTGGGGAGCGGCAGCCAGCCCGAAGGCGAGCAGGAAGAAGAAGGAGACCAGGTACTCAGGCGTCAAGAAGGCGTAATTGGCGTAGGGCGGGTGCACCTGCGGGTACCAGAGATGTGTCATGTTGACATCCAGTTCCGCGAGGACTGTGTCGATGTGAGTCATGCCGCCCGCTGCGGCTATGACGAAGGGGCTGACGAGCAGAACGCCCACGAGGATCATTATGCCCTGCACCAAAGAGGCAGTCCCGATGGCGTAGAGCCCTCCGAGGATTGTGTAGCCCATCACGATCACAGCGCCGATTACCAGGGCCCACTGATATGGTATCTTGAAAAGCCATGAGAGCACCATGCTTATGGAGATATACTGCCCGACCAGGTAGATCACTGATATCAGAACGCCGATGACTGCCGAAGTGCCCCTGATGCCTCTCGGGCTGTAGTACCTGTGTGCGAAGTAGTCCTGAACAGTCACATAACCGACTTTGGAAGCCACTTCATGGATCTTCGTTCCGAATAGCAGTATGCAGACTGCTGCTGAGAGCGGCACGAATATCTGCTCCCAGATGCTCGGCCAGCCAGTGGTGTATCCCAGGCCGCTGACTCCGAGGAGGGTCATGCCGCTGCAGATGCTGGCCACGACAAGAAGCGTGAAGGTCCAGAAGCCCAGGTTCCTTCCTGCCACCAGAAAATCCTCAGAGGTCTTGATCTTCCTCGATGCCAGAGCGCCGATGGCTATGAGTCCCACCAGATATGCCACAATGATGACAGTTCCCAGGAAGTCCAAGGAGATCACCACCTAAGTGCCCAGAGCAAGAGCAATAATGATATCACCACTGGCACAATCACTACACCGATAAAAGTCTCAATCGGCAAACCTATGATCAATAGAGTCCCTCCGTTTGCTAAGTGGTAGCGTGTAGCAGGTTAGCATCTAATAAAGCTAACTGTTCATTATGAAAAAATCTACCCCTTTATGGCCGAATATTAATGATTATTTATTCACATATTGCTCAATTTTGAGCATAAATCCCCAAGATATATTAATTATGTCAGAATAGCAGATGGATCGCCAAGATATAATCACCGAAGTCCGGATCAGTCCAGCAAAGACAGGAAGGACGAGACCCGAGAGAAAGACCAGCATATGAGAAACTCCGGCCAATGCAGCGAGGATGGGAATCATGCGGACTCTCATCTCATGAGGGCCCTTGCGAGTGTGAAGCTTTTATAGTGCGGCTCTCCAATTCATAGAGGATGAGCGAGCAACTTTCTCCGAGAGGCAATGCCCTAAAAAAGCTTTGCGACTCCATCGCCGAAGCTGCTTCATCGGCCATCCGGGATATGGTGGGATCCCAAGAAAGCGGCCTGATGGTGAGGATGGGAGCCGACGGCACGCCCACCAAGAGCATCGACAGGGCTGCAGAGAGCGCAGTGCTCTCCACGCTTCGGGCCTCTGGGCATGGCTTCAAGGTGCTGAGCGAGGAGGTCGGCGAGGTTCTGATCGGCGAGAGGCCGGATTATTTCATTCATCTCGATCCCCTGGACGGGACATTCAACGCCATCAAGGGGATTCCATTCTATTCTGTCTCACTTTATCTGAGCAAGGACGAATGCCACTTCGGATATGTCTGCGATCTGGCCAGGGGGAAGAGGTACTTCGCCGAGGCGGGCAGAGGCGCGTATGCGAATCCTGGAGGCCGCCTCAGGGTCTCAGAGACGCATGAATTCAAGGATTTCAGCATCTCCGCCTACACGCTTCGGCCCAATACCGCGAGGATCGTGGGCATAGGAGACAAAGTCCGGCGCATTCGAACATTGGGAAGCACATCCCTTGAGATGGCCATGGTGGCCTCGGGAAAATTGGATGCCTTCGTGGACCTGAGGGGGATGCTGCGCGCCGTGGATGTGGCAGCAGGAAAGCTCATCATCGAGGAGGCTGGCGGAGTCGTCACCGACGCCGCGGGCAGGGAGCTTCACCTGGGGGAGAGGATGTGGCAGAGGACAGATCTGATAGGGTCTAATGGGCTGCGGCATCAGGAGCTGCTGGGGCTCATAGGCGAAGGTGGTGGCCATTAAGATAGGCTTCGTCTCAAGGAGCGAGCCCGAATCAGTCCTGCTGGCGAAGCGGCTCGTGAACCAGTTGTTGCCGAAGGCGGAGATCTTTGTGGACCAGGATGTCTCTGGACAGATTGGGATCGCGGGAACGCCTGTGGAGGAGATGGAGCGGCAGAAGGTGGACTTCATAGTCTCAGTAGGCGGAGACGGAACTATTCTGAGGACCATCCACAAGATGAATGACCCAGTTCCGATTCTCGGAATAAACATGGGCACATTAGGCTTTCTCGTGGACGTCGAGCCGAAGGACGCTGCCGGGACGCTGGAGCGCCTGCTCTCAGGCTTCGATGTGGACGAGCGCTCGAGGCTCGAAGTTCTCCTGAACGAGAGATGTCTTCCGCCCGCCACTAATGAGGTGGTGCTCATGACCGCAAGCCCTGCCAAGATGATCGAGTTCGAGATCATCGTGGACGGCGCTCTCATGGAGGACTTTCGGGCCGATGGGGTTATCATCGCCACATCCACGGGCTCCACGGCCTACGCGATGTCTGCTGGAGGGCCCATCGTCGATCCGAGGGTGGATGCCATCGTCCTAGTGCCCATGGCCCCCTTCAAGCTCTCCTCCAGGCCGTGGGTGATTCCGGGAGAGAGCAGGATCGAGGTCAAGCTCAAGCTTCCAGGGAAGGAGGCGCTGGTGGTGGTGGATGGCCAGAGCACGACTACCATCTCCCAGAACGACTCAGTCGTCATCCGCAAGGCAGAGACGCCTGCCAGGTTCGTGAAGGTGGGAAGGGACGGCTTCTACGAGAAGGTGAAGAGCAAGCTGACCTGAGAGATTATCCTTTGATCATCCGGCAAAGAGCCAATATCGATTTATTAGGCCATTAACGCCTTTGACGATGCAAAATCGGATCTGAATGAGGCCGGATCCATCTATTCATTCGTCTCTCCTTGGGATCGGCCCTTGGAACACCTCAAGCAGAAGAAATTTATCCTTTCCCGTCGATCTGATGAGCATGAAACCATTTATTCTATTGTCGCTCGCTGCGCTGCTTCTCTGCAGCACTTTCGCAGCGGGTCAGACGAACAATTCAACAGCCATTTCCGCATCTATGCCATCGAACGCGAGCATCGCCGTACCTGCGAATGCAACACCCTCCGACGATCCTATCGCTTCAGCCTTGCGGTCGATGGTCTTGGATTCCTCCGCAAAGCTACAGAGCTATAGCTTCCGGATGGATATGTCTCAGGACGTGGACATCCTCAACCTATCTTCGGGAGAGGCCCAAAGGGTCCACACACAGTCTCTGGGGGCCGGCTCTCTCAACACGACTGCCCGGGCTCTGAAGCTGGTCATGGCCAGCCTCGTCTCCCTCGGCAGCGACGACGAGAATGTGACTGCTGGGGCCATGGAGGAGTATCTGATCAATGACACGATCTACCTCAAAGCTGATGGCAACTGGACAAGCATGATGATTCCGGGAATTGAGGCAGTCTGGTATCAGCAGGATACCATGCAGCAGCAGATCGATATGCTCAACCGCTCCCGCATAACGCTGCAGGGCGTGGAGACCCTGGACGGCCAGGAGTGCTACAAGCTGAGGGCGGACATTGATACATCGGCATATGCCGACGAGGTCTCCGGACAGAATGATCCCTTCCTCTCTTCACTCACCATGAACTACTCGGAGCTCTTCTCCAATATGACACTGAGAGCCTACTACTGGATCACCACAGACACCCATGTACTCAAGAAGACTGAGATGCACGAGAGCTTTGCGACGAGTCCCCAGTCGCTGGGAATTCCTGCCAGTGGACCAGAGCAGCAGGAGATGCGCATGAACATCTCATTCACTATGACATTCGATAGCATCAACGAGAGCGTGAATGTGGTGCTGCCAGAAGAGGCCAAGAGCGCAAAGCCGCTCTCCCTCGATCTCACAGGACAGAATCAGACAGCGCCCGCCTCAACCACAGCCGCGGATGCTGCTAAGGCCGTGCCCGCGGCCTAAGCATTCTTTTTTTGGCCACCACCATTCCACCACCATTATTACTATTATAGCCATAAATAGCCATAATAATCAGTATTATTGGTTAAATAATTATAAAAAATATAATGAGTTTTAAAATATTAAGGGGCTCACTTCATCCACGACCTGATTGTCGGGTAATCGTTCCCCCTATGTGCTCCAGCGGTGTGGATGAAGTGCGTGCAGTTCGCCCCTACTCTTTGAGTGATATCATCCATACGCCGCTGTATTCGACTGGCAGGAACTCCTCATAGAACGCCTTTAGGTTCTCCTCGGGATCCAGATCCTTGAACTCCTCTGGATAGAAGAGCTTGGCAAAGTACTGGTTGCCTACAAAGTCCCATATATCTCTGGAAAGGACATGGCAAATGCTGTAAACTCTGTTGTTCTTCACAGCATCCAATCGATCCCAACCAGGGCGTTTCGTGAATGCCCTGAGGGATGCTAGTGCCTCATCTACACTCGTATTATATCCTAGCCTCATCGAATCGGGCACTGCAGGCCAGTATGCACCTGTTATGATGATTATGTCCGGATTCTGCTTCAGCAGAAACTCGGGATTTATGGCTGTAGACTTACCAGCCGCCACCGCCCCTTCAGCTATGTTCGCCCCGCGGCACCTGTCAACGAGCCCACCCCACATGAACCCCTTGCCATAGGAGCCGCCGTACTCAGAGGGGCCCTTACTGCCGCATTCCACGTAAACTGTTGGAGCTTTTTTGTCAATCTCCTTCAGGCGTTGGTTTACTTTATCAAGTTCTTGAGTGTAATAGTTCACCAGCTCCTGTGCTCGCTCTTGTCTTCCTAAGAGCTCACCCATCAGAAGAATGCTTTTTGTATGATTCTCAAGGGTTTCTGAATGATAGTCTATTACAACTACTGGTATGTTTGCCTCTTCGATTTTTTTATAAATTTCATGAGCCTGATTATATCCATACTGTGATGTCACAACAACGTCGGGCCTGAGGGATATGACCTTCTCGGTGCTGAGCGTTGTAGCGTCACCCACTTCTGGTATGTCTTTCAGCTCAGGGAATGTATCTGTGAACTTCTCCCAAATGTCCATCCGATTTACCTTCAATGTGGTATCCATGGCGGCTATTTTTTTGGGCGCGTCCTTGCCCTCGAGCGCAAATAAGGTCAGAAAAGCGCCGCCTCCACCGCTCCCTTGAAGGACTATTTTTTCAACAGGCACATTAAGGGTTACATCCCTGCCGGAAAGATCAGTAACAGTAATCGTCTCTTTTTGGCCCGTGCAGGGATTCATGATGGCCGCCAGCATGACGCAAAAAATAGCCAGAGGCAATATCCAATTCGTCATATTTTATCACACCAATTCTTTTGAATATGGTTTCGATATTGTCTACGAATATATAAGTTTTTTCTGAATATAGATCACATAAAGTGCTATTATATCCATCATGAATCTGATAATAAACCAACTTTATTCTTTTTGAATACCGCAGATTGCAGCAGGGCACGCTCCATTGGACTAGTCCTGACGACCCCCCCATTTCGCATCGTCCTTTCATTGCTTCGGCGATCGACCTCTCATCAGTCGATGCACAAAATATCTCAACGACTGCTCATTGCAGCCTTTGTATGAATTTCTTCATTATTTATATTATTATTTATGATTATTTTGTGCATAAAGATTATATAAGCTGAGAGGTTCATCGAAACACATGTCGCCAATACATCGGAGCGATGGCCTTTGAGCACAGAACCAATATTCCATTCTCCAGAGTTCTATGCTCCAGAGGCCGAGAGCCAGTGCGCAATGCTCATGGAAAAGACCTGGCACAAAGAAGAGATGGCACAATCCAAGGAACCTCACGAATAACTCCTGCCAGCGGAGCCTCTCAGACGATGGACGATTGCCCTTTAACCCATGCTGATGTGAAGATAAGAACGGCGTCTAGGGATGTCTACGATAGAATTACCAGGCGAAAGCTAACCTATGTTGTTGGCATGATCTGCGCCATGATCATCACATTTTTCATAGACATCATGACGGGTCCTGCCTGGCTCTCCATGAATGAGGTGATCCATGCTATACTGTGGCCTGAGACGAGTGACCCTATGGTGAGCGTCATCGTCTGGGTCATAAGGCTGCCTGTCGCCCTCATGGCCATTGCAGTCGGTGCAGCCCTGGGCGTCGCTGGGGCTGAGATGCAGACAATCCTTGGCAACCCCCTTGCCAGCCCTTATACACTGGGGATATCAGGAGCAGCGGGTTTTGGCGCCGCCCTGGCAATGGTCCTTGGTGTAGGGCTTCTTCCCTATGCAGAGGAGTTCCTGGTGCCTCTAAATGCCTTCATATTCTCCCTCATATCCTGCATGACCATCTACATGCTGGCCAGGGATAAGAAGAATCAGACTGAGACCATAATACTCGTGGGAATTGCTCTTCTGTTTTTATTCAATGCACTTGTGGCTCTGCTACAATATATGGCCTCGGAGAATCAGCTACAATCAGTCGTTTTCTGGCTATTCGGCAGCCTTATGAAGGTCACCTGGCCAAAGCTGGGAATAGTAGCTGCTGTATTGATATTGCTGATACCCATGTTCGCGGGCGATGCCTGGAAGCTCACAGCGCTGCGACTGGGTGACAGCAAAGCCCAAAGCCTGGGGATAGATGTAAAGAAGCTCAGATTGAAGGTATTCCTGAGCATCTCCCTGATCACGGCTACAGCAGTATGCTTCGTGGGGACCATAGGATTTGTGGGGCTGGTAGCTCCACATATCTCGCGGATGCTGGTTGGAGAGGATCAGAGGTTCTTCATGCCGTTCTCGGCCCTGAGCGGTGCTCTCCTGCTATCAGCGGCGTCTGTTGGGAGCAAGATGCTAATGCCTGGAAGCATATTTCCCATAGGAATCATCACATCATTCATAGGAGTGCCCTTCTTCGTAGCCCTCATCTTGACGAGGAGGGAAGGGCACTGGTAATGCTAACAGTTTCTAATTTGTCATTCGGCTACGGGAGAAAGCTCGTGCTGAAGGAGATCAACCTGGAATGCGAGCCCATGCTGACGGCGATAATCGGCCCTAACGCGACTGGCAAGTCGACCCTTTTGAGGTGCATCGCCGGATTGATGAAGCACCAGGGAAGTGTGACGCTGAACGGCAAGATAATCGATGGAGAGGATGCATCCAGGTTTGTGAGCTATCTCCCCCAGGAGAACGGTACTCCGATAGCTCTTACAGTGCTTGAGGCGGTGCTATTGGGGCGACATCAATCCCTATCATGGAGAGTGAGTCGTGATGATCTCGATCTGGTCTTCTGCGTTTTGGAGGACCTGGGGATAGAGGAGCTGGCCACCAGACCGCTGAACCAGCTGAGCGGGGGACAGCAGCAGATGGTATCCATCGCCCAGTCGCTGGTGAGGGAGCCTCAGGTCCTTCTGATGGACGAGCCGACGAGCAGCCTTGACCTTTACAGGCAGATTGAGATATTCAATTTGATAAGAGAGGTTACATGGCGTAGGGGAATGATCACTCTTGTCGCTATACACGATCTTAACCTTGCAGCCAGATATGCCGATCGCATTGTTGTCATGGATAAAGGCAGGATTTATGCGACTGGAGATCCTTCTGAAATTTTGAATCCTGAGATGATAAGCTCCGTATACAATGTCAAAGCCGATGTTTACATAGATAAAAACGACCTCCCGGTGGTTGTTCCAATGGTATCCGCCAGTCAAATAAAAAAGACAAAAATGGGGCATTGCGGGCGATTCCTGGATGCCCAATTGATCTCGGGGAACAAATGACGCCCGAGATCGATTGGGAGACCTTATGGCTATCCGGACGCGCTCGAAATGACTTAAGGACAGCACGAGGGATACTTTGATCAAAAGACAAGGGGGAACAAAATTTCATATCACAGATGCTCTGCCGCCAAGGGGACTGATGCCCCTGAATCCAAAAGGCGTTGGTTGCTCAGTCATCGATCTATGCATGCATCACAAAGGATATTGTCTCACATGCGGTCGATAGCCAGGTCGTCCAATAAATTAATCTTGTTATGAGCCGAATGATCACCATATGAGCGATAAAGGGGCTCTTCAGCTCGACATAGGCATAGTCGTATCAAGTCTCGGTGGAAGTTCTAGCCATGAGAGGAATCAATTTCATGGTCTTGTCTCCCTGTTCGGCATTGATTTCGGATTGTATATAGGTCCATCCTATAATATTTTCAGGAGGATCGGTCCAAGCATCGGAGCCGGTTTGCTCATAGGGAACAACGGCTTCTTGGCTGCCAAAGTAGGAATCCATTTCAATAGGACAATCGGCCTGGCGGTCTTGATCCCGATAATCTCTATTTATGGCTCCATGGAAGCCAACTTCGTATCGGCTTTGCCCATCCCGCAGGAGGCGAAAGCCGCAGTCGTTCTTCCGCTGTTGCTCGTGCCAGCATCTCTCGCATATGAGAAGAGACTCAAAGAATTATACGGATATGGGAAAGAGAGACTGAAATCCGGGCGATGATTCATCTTGTGAAGCGGTTGGCCCTTCTGCCAACTCTTTTTATAATATCTCTTGCTTTTTTGTGCTCGCTCATGTCGCCGTCTGTTTGTTGAGGGCCTTCATGGCGAGCCCTCTGCTGTAGCCAGCCTCGCTGTCTTGAGGATCTAGCTGCAGGACCTTCTCGAAGGCTAGAAGCGCCTCCTGGGTGCGATTGAGTGCGACCAAGGCGATGCCGCTCTCATACCAGGGCCCTTTCTCCTGAGGCTGCAGCTGAATGGCCTTCCTGAAGCACTCCAGAGCCTCGCCGAAACGCCCTGCTCTTCTCAGAGAGAGGCCGCGATAGTACCAGGCTGTGGCGTCCCTCGGGTCCAGCCCCGTGGCATTTGCCAGGGCTGAGATGGACTGGTTGTACCTCCCAAGGTCGTAGAGCGCCATGCCAAGGTTGCACCAGACAGCCTCCTTGGACGGATCTATCGAGACCGCCCTCTGAAAGCATGCCGCTGCATCGCTGTAGCTTCCAGTGGCTGCGAGAATGCATCCCTTGTTCGACCAGGCTGCAGAATCGGTGTCATCGATGCTCGTGATCTCGTCGAAGCACTTTAAAGCGCCTGAGATGTTGCCCAAGACCGCCAGGGCAAGGCCCTTGCCCATCAGCGGTTCGGCCCTTTCGCTATCTCTTCCTGCGAGGCCCAGATCAAAGAACTCAAGGGAATCTTCGTAGTATCCGAGGGCGCAAAGCGCATTGCCCTTGCCGACTAGAGCCCTGCCGTTGGCAGAGTCGAGAGAGAGAGATCTGTTGTATAGCTCCAGCGCCTGGCTGATATTGCCCCTGGCGCTCATGACATCGCCCTCTCCAGCCCACGCTGCAGAGCTTTCGGGGCTTGAGCCAAGCGCCCTCTCATAGGAGCGCCAGGCCGCTGAAAGGTCTTTTTCGCGAAGCTGTGCATCGCCCTTTCCCGTCCATGCATCGGGATTCTTCGGGTCCTGACGCGTCACTTCATCAAAGGTCCCGAGAGCCTGCCTGTACTCTCCCAGGGCGATGAGGGCACGTGCCTTGCCCATCAGGCCCCTGATGCTATCTCCATCTTCGGCCAGTGCCCTCTTGTAGAACTCCAGCGCATCATCTGGCAGTCCCTCCTGCAGGAGCAGGTCCCCTTCTCCGAGAAGCGCCCTTGCATCACTCTGATCGAGAGCTAGGGCCCTCTCGTAGGCATCAATGGCCCCAGATGAATCGCTCAGGAGGGCGAGTGCATCTCCCTCGCCCACCAGGCCCCTTACGCTCTCGGGCTGGCGCTCAAGGGCCCTCTCGTAGGAGCGCAATGCATCCTGCGGCTGGCCCAATGCCAGTAGGGCATCTGCCAATCCGAGCAATGCGTCTGCGTCCTGCGGCTCGATGTCTAGGGCGCTCTTGTAGGATTCCAGAGCAGGCGTGATGTTATTTTGCGCCAGGAGGGCGTCGCCCCTTCCGACAAGCGCCCTAAGGTTCCTTGGGTCCTGGCAGAGGGCGAGGTCGAAGGCGAGCAAGGAGGCATTGAAATCCCTGAGGCTGTAGAGGGCCATGGCCCTGCCGCTCAGAGCTGCAGAGTCCTCGGGGGCCAGGCTCAGGGCGGCATCATAGGATCTCAGCGCAGCATCATAGCTCTTGAGGGCGAAGAGCGCCATGCCCTTTCCCACAAGAGCGCCGACGCTTTTTTCGTCCCTGCCCTCAGCCTCGTCGAAGGCTTTGATCGCCTCCGGATATCTCTTCTGCTCCAGCAGAAGCTCGCCCTTGCCAAGGATAAAGAGAGCGCTGGCGTCCAGATTGGATGCTTTTTCGTAGCTCTGAAGCGCACCCTCATAGTCGCCCAGCTGCTTTTGAACCAATGCCTTCTCGTACCACAGAGTGCCATTCTCATGCTCTATCTTCAGGGCGGAATCAAAGCATAGCTTCGCCATCCTGGGCCTCTCCATCCTCGCCAGGATAGACCCCTTCAGGGCCCAGCCTTCCGCGATCGACTGGTTCAATTCCAGAGCCCTGCCGAGCGAGTCCAGGGCCTCGGGAAGCCTGTCGAGCCTTTCAAGGGCCTGACCCTTTCCAAGCCAGGCCTCTGCCAAAGCACCATCGAGATCTATCGATCTGTTGAAGCCCTCGAGGGCTTCGAGGAATGAGCCATTCCTCATCAGGGCGAAGCTCTCGTTCAGCTGGCTCCTATACACATTCTCCGTCGCCTCTTCGCTCTCGTTTTTTTCGGGCGCACTCGTCACCGGCCTCAGTGCCAGTAGCATCTTATCGCGACCGGCGAGGGCCTGGGCATCCTCTGGATCGAGGGCCAGAGCCCTCTCGTAATGCTCCAGGGCATCTGAGAAGAGCCCTTCAGCCGAGAGATTGTCGCCCAGGCCCACGAGGGCCCTGACGCTGCCCTCCATAGCATCGATGCTATCTGGATCAAGCTCTGAGGCTTCCTCAAAACTCCCGAGAGCCTCAGCCAGGCTGCCGCTGATGAGCTTGAGATTGCCCTCACCGGCCAAGGCCCTAGCTTTTCCTTTTCGCGCGTCTGGATCTTCGGGATTCGCTCTCAAAATCAGGTCATATATCGAGAGAGCCTCATCAAATCTGCCAAGGCCCATCAGGGCTGCACACTCGCCAAGCAGGGCTTCGGTGCTCTGCGGCAGTATGGCCAGTGCAGCCTGATAGCTTTCCAGTGCCTCCTGGAAGGATCCCTTCTCCTGCTGCCATGCCCCATTGCCCATCAGAGCCCTGAACTCCCCGGCCGATGCCCTGCTGGCAGCGCCAAGCCTTGAGGCATTCTCGAAAGCCTGCCGGGCCCCGTCGAAGTACCCTCTTGCGAGAGTGGCATTTCCTTTTCCCAGCCACGCCTCGGCCACTCCGGGGTCGAGGGCCAGCACATGATCGAACCCGGTCTCGGCCTGGGAATAATCTCCTGCCATCTCGCTGGCCTGCGCCTTGGCCAGCCAGAGGGCTGCATTCCTCGGGCTGATCTTAAGGGCCATCTCAAAGCAGAGGCCAGCCATCTTGTATCTTCCCATACCTGCCAGGATCTGCCCCTTCAGTGTCCATATCTCTGCGTTCGTCTGGTTTATCTTCAAAGCCTGATCGAGGGAGGCCAGAGCCTCAGGAAGCCACCCCAATCCCGCCTGTGCCCGGCTCTTGCCCAGCCACGCCTCTGCTGGATTGCTCTCGGCCTCCAGGGAACTGTTGAAGCATTCGAGGGCTTCGAGGAATGAGCCGTTTCTCAGCATGGATAGGCCCTGGTTCAAATAGAGGCTGGCGTTCTCCTCCGGGGCATTCGTGATGATCGGTTGTGCCGGATGCTGCTGTTCTTGCCCGCTCTCAGGCAGCGGCTGAGCTGCAGCGATGGCCCGCTCGCGCCCTGCCAGAGCATCAGCATCCTGGGGAGAGAGGGCGAGAGCCTCATCGTAGAGCCCCAGAGCCTCCTGAAAGAGCCCTTTATCGACGAGGAGATCGCCCTGTGCCACCAGAGCCCTGGCGCTTCCAGCCAGTGCATCTGCATTCTCCTTGTCAATGCCGGTCGCATTCCTGAACATACCCAGGGCCTGCAGGGGCGAGCCATGAGAGAGAAGCTCCTCTCCCTTCGCCGCCAGGACCCTCGCCTTGGCCCTTTTGGCCTCCGGGTCGGCCGGATCGATCATCAGGAGAAGGTCGTAGCTTTTCAGGGCCGAATCGAGCTTGCCGAGAGCGACCTGTGCCTCACCACTGCCCTTCAGTGCCTCGGCGTTCTGCGGGCTCAAGGCGCTGGCCTCATCATAGCTTTCCAGAGCCTCTTGGAACCTGCTCTCCATATAGAGGGCCTTTCCCTGGGCCAGATAGGCCCTCAGCTCTCCTTCTCTCGCCTTGGAATCCGCCCCAAGGCGGGAGGCGTTCTCGTAAAAGACCAAGGCCTCGCCGAACCTTTCCTGTGCAAGAGAGATGTTGGCCTTTCCAAGCCAGGCCTCTGCCATGCCGGGGTCCCCGAGAAGAGCCCTGTCATAGCTTTCCTGGGCGCGCTCCAGGTCTCCGTCCATCTGGCTTGCCTCAGCCCTCTCGAACCACAAGCTGGCATTCTGCTGGCTGCCCTTCAGGGCAGCGTCGAAACACAGGCCTGCCATCTTGTATCTTCCGAGCTTGAGCAGGGCCCTGGCCTTGCCGATCCAGGCATCGGCATTTCCCGCATCAATCTGGATGGCGCGCTCGTACTCCTCGATCGCATCCTGGTAGGAGCCCTTCATGTACGAATCGTGCCCCTTCTCAAGCCACATGCCTGCTCCTGCCTCTGAGCACGCCGAGGGATGAAGCACAACTGCCGTGAAGAGGAGAAAAGCGAAAATAAATTCTGCATTGATGCGGCTCATGATACTATCTCCATCCGAAGCTATCGCCATCCTTGTCCAAAAGTCATTCTCGCAGCCTTGCCTGTGCATCCTATATACGATGGTTCATCGTTCTATCTATCCATCTGCTCAATCTCCCGCCCACCATGACATCCCCAAAGAGCGTTCGATCTCTCCCCCACAGATATATCCTTTTCGAGGATCGCGGTCGAATTATATTAAATGGCGCTTTGAAATAGCCTCAACCCTCAGCGAAGATCCTTCCCGCGTTTCGTTCGTTCTTCGAGCATCAGCATAACCTCATCCCCGTCGGCCAAGCCCAGCGAACTTCTGAGGCTGATGGGGGCGACGACCTCCACCAGGTCAGGGGGATATCTGCTTCTTGCGGGCCGAACTATCGCTGCATTGATCCCCTGTACATTTACCCTATAGCAGCAGCATCTGCCAAAGGTTCTGCCCTCATCCAAGAAGCCCTCGATCTCGATCATTCGCAGGCCTGTGGGATCAAACGGGCGTTCAAGCTTTATGTTCAGTGTGCCGGGAAAGACCTCAAAACCCAACTTCTCTCGAAACTGCTCGTGATAGCCTTCTCTTGAGATGTAATGCTGGCCTTCGCCCAGCCCCGAAACCACTCTTCCCCGAAGGGTATTGCCCTGATCCATCCAGAAAGCTCCTTTATAAGCGTCCAGCGTTTGCTATTCCTCTCTTGGAGGATAGCGCTTATCTCACATCGCCATCTTTTTCCTTGCGACCCGGCCCTGCATCACGCGCGCCCCGCCTCACGCGTGATGAGGGCCTGCATTCTGCCGTCTTGGGGGCTATTTCGAACCTTGATGCCGGGATCTATAGTTCAATCGTCCTTTGTGAGCGGCCATCACGGCAAATAGTCTCAATGCCGCGATATTACATCGGCCCCCATTCCCAGCAAGAGCTTTATTGCTCTTGATATTGCCCTCTTTGCCTATGTGAACACTCCCCGCCCTAAAGAGCGGGGCTTCTAGCGTTTTGCAGAGATTGTGTTCCCAATCACAATATGTTTATTGCTGCGTTCCAATCTCTATCGAGAGACAGTCCGCATTGAGAACAGTTATGAGTTCTCTCGGAGAGATCTTTTTCAACCAG
>MVRK01000065.1 GCA_002067365.1 Methanosaeta sp. PtaU1.Bin060
GAGCCCCGGACCTCCCTGCCAGATGCATCCAGGGCCTTCGTCCTTACAGTTTCGACGGGACCGCTGACGGCCAGCACTCTCTTCTCGCCGGGGAGAAGCCTGGAGAGAATTCCAAGAGGTCTTCCATCACCCACAACCTCGACCCTGCTGAGGTTTGAGAGGCCTGTGTTCTCGATGCGGATCTGAGATAGCTGCCGCGATGAGTTTACTGTGGCCTCAAGGCCCGCATCGGAGGAGGCGACCTTCAGCACTGGATCATTCGTCATTGAGAGATGTGCAGGGGTCTGGAGGTCTTCGGAGGGGGAAGGCAGGGCAGAAGAGATTCCAGGAGCCGAGGAGATCTCTGAAGCAGGAGAAATTGAAGAATCTGTGTCATGGGGGAAAAGATAGAGGAAAGCCGGAACTAGGAGGAATATGAAAAGGGCCACCCCGCCCAGCAATGCTGGATTGATCCTCAGGTCGCGTCTACCCCGAGGTAGTCTGCGCCTGAAGCTGCCTCGCCTCATCTACTCCCTTCATCCCCTAGAACAATCCCTTCAAACTGTGCTGATATTTAAATAAAGACTAAATCCCTTCTGTGCATTTTTTATTTTTCTAGCTATAAATGCATTTCGGATGTTGCATATAAAAAAATGAATTGCCATACTTGGATTTTTATACTACATGTGAAATCCCACAGGCTAAAGGCCCCTTTGCTCCGGCCCATTTTGGTTCGCAGAAGCTTGCAGGTAGAGGGGATTTTCTTCGAGCACTCATAATGATCCTTCGCGCTTTTCGATCCCATGTCGTCGAGGCGGTTTTTGCGATCTGCGTCTTCGCGACAGCTCCTTCGATAGTGTGAGCTTTGGAGCGCCGAGATCGAGATAGCCCCCATAATACGGCTATCGCCGGTTATAGAAAGATTTAAATACGTTGAATGCCGTATTATAGATTGGCAAAAGTCGATTGCTATTTTTCTCCCTCCTACACCCCAGACTTTTGCCACCCTCCTTTAAGAGACAGCTTAAACTCCGATGCCCATCGCTCAATCCGCTAAAACTGATCCGCTATACTCGATCCGCCATGCTCTATCTGCCATTCTCTATCCGATGCATCGAAATCCAGGCCGCTGTGACAGTGAAAATCTCAGATATAGGGCATTTTGTTCATGACCAAATCGCGGGCCGCCACAATTTCGCGCAAATCCCCTGCTTGATTGCCTCATCCCCCCACAAAATGCGCAAATATCGGATATAAGACCATCCATGTCGAGGATCACTGTCTCGCGTTCCATCTAAGCTGCCTCCGGCACCGCCCACCCACTTGGCGGCAGGTCGGAAGCAGTCTACTTCGCCATCGTGAGACTTAGGCCTCTAGGAAGAACTTTATCATATGCTTGCACGACTCGCGATTTCAGTGAGACGTCGGGAAGCTGCAGAGGGCAGCAGATGTTGTTCAAAAATATAACGACATGGCAAACTTATCACCATCATCTCCCCTTTCTTGCTGCTTCCTCAAGAACCGCCACCAGCTTTTTTCTTAACTTAGTAACGGGAACTCCGATCGGCTAACTGATTCAATCCCGCCTGCGTTTTTTGGATTTGCGGGGAGAGATAACTGCCAGACGGTATATCTTATTTCATCTGGCAACTCGGTTTCTTCAAAGTTGAATGGCTCAATGATTTTATACATATCCTCAGCATCAGAAAACGTCTTTGATTCTCGATCCCAGTCTTCGCCATATTCAAAGTATAGATTGTATGTATTAGATGCTATATTTTTAATGGTGTAGACGTCCCCACCTCGAATATATACCGCCCTATAAACGGATCTCATTTTATCAGTTAAAACAACTATCGCATCTTGATTATTGCTGTTTGTGACAGTAAGTGTTCCATAACCACCAAGTGAACTGCTCATTATGGGCCAGCCAGTGAGAGGCGGCAGCTTGGATTCCACAATGCTAGGCGAGAATAATAAGAAGAGTGCGATTATGGCTATAACGGATATTGTTTCAATTTTTATGCGAGATCCGCCTACAGATGTCACTTCTATAACCTCGTCTTACGATTAACATTTTTTTTCTTAAATATCTTTTGATGATAAGTTGTCGTAGAGTCCTAAAAGCCCGGCATTTACATACTATGGATTTGTCAGAAGCCCGAGGCGTCCAAAAGTCCAAGGCTCAAACAGAAAAATTATTGCTGATCATCACATCCTAATAGTAGCGGGAGGAGGGATGCCATCTGCCAAGAGGCGAGCGATTTCGCCTCTAGATAATTATATCATATGATATTTTATAACAACGGAAATACGTATATACTTAGCAGCTTTTTCTTGAACCAGATGGCTGAGAAGAGCAGGCTCCTCGATGTGGCGGAGCTGATCGCAGGCCACCTCTGCCAGAGAGGCATAGACCAGTACTGTCGGGAGACTGGCATCACCAAGGAGGATTTCGTGGCGTTCGAGCCCCAAGATTCCGAGGGCGAGGTCTTCGCCGTGGACGGCTCGAACATCATGGTCTGCGACTGGTCGGCCGCAAACCTCAACAAGATCCGCGCTGGCTATGCAGTCTACAGGGGCAGGGAATGGCAGAGAACAGTTATCACCTACGATGATGTCTTCCTGGCAGATGCCGAGAGCTACGCATGGCAGTTCGTGCCGGATCTTGAGCGCTCCTTCGGGATCAGTCGCATCTCCCTGGAAGAATCAGATCTCAACAGGCTCTCCACGTATTTTCGGGAGATGCAGGAGTACATCGCCCTCAACGAGGCGATCTCGGTTGCACAGCCGGGGGATCTCGTCCT
>MVRK01000066.1 GCA_002067365.1 Methanosaeta sp. PtaU1.Bin060
CCACTCATTACATCGAGGAGGCTGAGGCGCTATGCCAGAAGGTGGCGGTCCTACACAGGGGGTGGGTCATAGCCCAGGGATCGCCCCTCAGTCTGCGCCAGACTCTCGGGATGATCGCTGTGGAGATGCAGGAGAGGGAGAATGGCACGACATACAGGTATTTTCCTGATAGGACTGCAGCATCGCTGTATATTGAGTCACTTCCAACCACCGAGCGGGTGGTCATGAGAGAATCGAACCTGGAAGATGTCTTCATCGAGCTCACAGGCCAGAAGGTGACAGGAGACTAGAAGGATTCATGAGAGGATCTTGTATGGATGCCTACAGCATTCTCTGGGCCGATCTGGCAGCGCTCAAGCGCCGATGGCCCAGATATCTCATAACAACTCTGATCAGCCCGATCCTGTATCTTGTGGCCTTCGGATGGGGACTTGGCAGAGGGATAAATCTCAATGGAACGAGCTATCTCGAGTTCGTGATACCCGGCATCATCGCCCTCACAGCCATGACCACCAGCTTCAATGGGGCAGGGACCAGGCTCAACGTCGACAGGCTCTACTTCAAGAGCTTCGATGAGTGCCTCATGGCACCCATTGGGCTCTCTTCACTCCTGATGGGCAAGGCCCTGATAGGCGTGTTCAGAGGCATAATGAGCTCTGTTGCCTTCCTCGTTGTGGCTCTGATAATTGCGCATTCGACCCATATTTCTCCGATCTTTATGGCAGGATTGCTCCTCACATGTCTCACCTTTGCCTTTCTAGGAGTGCTGGCTGCTCTTCTGGCCAGGTCTCACGAAGATATGGCCACATTCAGCAGCCTTATTCTGATGCCCATGACCTTCCTTGGTGGGACATTCTTCTCACTATCCCAGGTCCCGACCGGGCTGAAGTATGCGCTTTATCTGCTGCCGCTTACCCACGCCAGCCTATTTTTGAGGGCTGCCGCCCTCGATCAATCTCCGCCATGGGGCTCATTCTTCGTACTTCTGGCCTTCTTTGCAGCATTCATGACGGGCTGCATTATCGCCTTGAGAAGATTCAGCATTTGATGCATATATCAGAGGATCCTAGAGATATTCAGGTCCAGAAGGGCGAAAGATCAAGAAGGCAGACGAAAGAAGATGCTGACCGATTCTTTGAAGATTGTATACGATGCACCGGGCGAATACAGAAAACTTATCTGAATGCTAAATAGCAAAAAGCGCATATGAACTCATTCTGGGGTCTTGTTTCAAGACCAGACAAATCTCTGGATGGGCGCTCGTTATACAGGATGGGCAGAGGGGACTCCAGAGCGGTTGATGATTCTAACTCTTGGTGCATCTTTGCAAATGTATCACGCCCGCTTTTCGAGAGGACTTTGAGATACGGTATCAAATGAGATCGGACGATAGCCAATTAGAACCGCCTCTCAAAAGGCGGATTGCATTACATAAACTAAAAGAAAAGGTTATAAAAAAGCATCCTTGTTGCTAAAAAAATTGAGCGGAATGGCTTCATGGCTTAGAGCCATATGTGCTCTCAGGGAACTGAGCAGTTGATCCATTCCATGCAGGCTTGAATGTGCTCAAGGATGTTTCGCGACAGGTGCAATCGAAGATGCCTACAACGTCCGAACGCTCCTTCTGCAGGTTATGAGAAGGAATGTCGTTGAAGCCGCCAAAGCAACAGGGCAGCCAGGGCTCATACCAAGTAGCCTTGTACTTTGTCATTTCCGCCTTCATGTTCCTCTGGACTGAGAAGTCGCCGATGTAATTCAGGTCCACGTCGATTATGGTGTTCTTTACGCCCTGAATCTTCATGTCCCTTGTTTCTCCGGCAGGAGTTTGCAGTGTGTTTACAATCCGCTCACTGATGTGCATTGTTCCCTGTGTCACATCATCAGCGATCTTCATGCTCGCAATGCCTTTGCCGTCTGCCTTCGCTGTCGGGGCTGTGCAGTTCAGGTCCACGGCGATGTCGCCCTTGACGCCACGCGCGTACTCGATCTGTCGCTGCATTGCGATTGCCTCCTGGTAGCTCTTGGCGTCTGTCTTATCCTTTAAAAGCGAGTTGTAGTTGACTGGATGAGATGCATACCAGCCAGTTCCATAGGCAAAGCTGGTGGGAGACTGCTTATTTTCGTACTGCCTCGTCATGGAAATGGTGCTGGTAGCACCACCATCCTTTTTCCACTCACCGTTTTTGTCAACATAATAGTAATAGCTGGTCTTTGACTTCTTCTGTTCTGAACTCACGATGTCAGCGAAATCCATAGAACCGCTTCCATGAGAGTATTGCAACAGGGAGAGATTGTTGGTGTTAACCTTCATGTATTCAAATACATACCCAGTCCCTGTCACGTCATTTTGTATATCATTCTTATACAGAGTGCACTGCTGACCAGGATTCCAATCAAAGATGCCTGCCCCCCAGGATAATCCGGGAACCATCATCAGCAGAAATAACACAACTGCGATCCTATTGGCCATATATCCCATATCATTCCCTCCTTTTGGCTCATATGATATAGCATGGCAATTGAGCTTAGTAATATTAATACCTTTCTTGGTGTGATTAGAAGCGAATTGTTTAGAAAGTATTTGCATCAAATGTTAATAATTATGTAATTAAGCCATTAAGTATTACCTATTGGATAGATTTATTAACTTGTAATCACTACTTCGAGTAACCCCCCATCCGTGAGATCAGCAGGTGTGCGAAGTCTCTAGATCGAGGTCACATCTGCTGCCTCATTTATACGGAAAAGAGACGACTGACATCGCGTCTAAATGCATTCGCGATCTGAATTAATAACATATAGTATCACTAATATGAATAATATTGCTATTTTTCATATTCAAATACTATCTGCTTGATATTTCCTGCCGCTTCTTCAGGAGATACATCAGTATCAAACAACCGTCTGCGTCCCATATCGCCGGACTGCAAGATTACTGGGATAACTTTCGTCCTGATAAGTCAGCTTCAGACATGGCTAAAGCTTGCACTTTATGTGATTTCTCGAACTCATTCAAGCATCTGCAACGCAGCAGCTAGCCCGCCTTTTCCTCGTGCTCATCGATTTTGGTTGTTTACTCACAAGCGCATTCTTTCTTGGAGACTTGGCGATGAAAATGATCTGCATTCAGGCGCAGGACATCAGATATCATGGCATTGCGCAACTTGGGATTTATTATCCGATGGATCTTGATTAGTCATTCGTACAATCATTTCACGCATAGTCCGGAATATCCATTCGGTGAATTATGCAGCAAACCCCTGCACCATCTTTTTAAACCCAGACCTCGCCTCATTACGGGTGAAGCTGGGCGTTCTCTTCTCCGGCGGCAAGGACTCCGTCTTCGCCTGTTATCGAGCCGCTGAACGAGACGAGATAGCCTGCCTGATCACCCTCGTCTCCGAGAATATGGACAGCTACATGTTCCACACGCCCAACATCAGCGCCACAGCTTGGCAGGCTGTGGCCATGGGCCTTCCGCTGCTCTCCTGGCCAACGCATGGCGAAAAGGAGGCGGAGCTGATGGATCTAAAAGACGCAGTGGCTGCCGCCAGGGATCGGTTCGGCATCGAGGGCGTTGTCACTGGGGCTATAGAGTCCGTCTACCAGGCCACCCGCGTACAGAGGATCGCCAGGGACCTTGACCTCTGGTGTTTCAACCCGCTCTGGCAGATGAACCAGGTGGACTACCTGCGGCTATTACTATCGAAAGGCTTCAGGGTGATCATCTCAGGCGTCTTCGCCTACCCTTTTGACGCCTCCTGGCTGGGAGCCGAGCTGACTGAGGAGATGATCTTGCGGCTGGCCGAGCTGCAGAAGAGATATCAGATAAATCCCTCCGGCGAAGGCGGTGAACTGGAGACCTTCGTCCTCGACGGGCCCAACTTCCAGAGCAGAATCGAGATCCTTAAAGCCACCCGAAGCTATGGGAACTACAGAGGACATTTCGTCATCGAGGAGATGCGACTGGTGAAAAAATGATCCTCCTCGTGGACCTCTGCTTCGAGCAAGAATCTCTCTCACGTCCTGAATTCGTCGACCCTATAGCGGATGCTCTGAGGCGTGCGGGTTTTTCTTGCAAGGTGCACCACTTCACAGAGCTAAAGGAGGACGAGCCGGAGAATTATGATAGAGTGATCCTCTGCGGCACAGCCCTCAGGGATAACGCTTATGTCGGGCAGCTTGAGCCCTTCAGCTGGATTAAAAGCTGCAAAAAGCCCATCCTGGGGATCTGCGCGGGGATGCAGGTCATCGGCGCAGTCTTCGGCGGCAGAATCGTGCCACAGCCAGTTATCGGCATGGAGAAAATTGAGATCGTCATGAAATCTCCTCTGCTTGGAGTGCCGCGAGAGATCGAGGGATATCACCTTCATGACTTCGGCGTCTCAGTGCCGACTGGATTCAGGGTCCTTGCCGAGTCTCGGGAGCACGTCTGCGCTTTCCAGCACGACCGATGGCCCGTTTACGGAGTGATGTTTCACCCCGAGGTGAGAAATAGATGGATCTTAGAGAGGTTCGCAAAACTGCGCTGAAATTATATGCGATGAGATCTGCCGGAATGAAGTTTCCTTCGAAACCGATTTATGTAATGAATCATCACTATTCGCATGATATGATATGCAAGACTACTCCTTGAACCAGTTTCTGGCAGCTGCAGGAACACCCCCTCTTGACATCGAGATCTGTGATGTTACACTACGCGATGGCGAGCAGATGCCCGGTGTGGTCTTCCGCGCCGACGAGAAGCTGGACATCGCCCTCCGGCTGGATGAGATTGGCGTAGAGGTCATCGAAGCTGGTTTTCCCGTGGTCTCCGAGGGAGAGATGAACGCGGTGAAGGAGGTCTGCAACCTCGGATTGAATGCGAAGATCTCGGCCCTCTCGAGATCTGTGAAGAAGGATGTGGATGCCGCCATCGAATGCGGCGTGGACATGATCAGCGTCTTCATCGCCACCTCCGACCTTCATCTCAGGCACAAGCTGCACATGAGCTGCCCTGAGGCCATCTCCTGTGCCCTGGATACTGTGGAGTACGCGAAGGAGCACGGCCTAATAGTTCGCTTCTCTGCAGAAGATGCTACACGCACCGATTTCGAGATCCTGAAGAAGCTCTACAGGAAGGCAGAGGAGTATCATGCAGATTACATCAGCGTTGCAGATACTGTAGGAGTCATGAATCCGCGAACGACCTTTTACATGATCAAGGAGATCAAGAAGGTTGTTCGGATCCCCATCTGTATGCACTGCCACGACGACCTCGGGATGGCCCTGGCCAACACCCTTGCCGGTGCCGAGGCAGGGGCAAAGCAGCTTCACACCACTGTGAATGGGATCGGCGAGCGCAGTGGCAATACTCCTCTGGAGGAGCTGCTTGTAGCCTTGCGGCTTCATCACGGCATAGATCGCTACGACCTCACGAAGCTGAAGGACCTCTCGAAGCTCGTGGAGACCTACTCAGGGATCCCTGTGGCGAAAAATAAGGCTGTCGTGGGGACAAATGCCTTCGCCCACGAGTCGGGGATCCATGTGGCTGCGGTCCTGGAGGAGCCGAGGACCTACGAGCTGTACTCCCCTGAGCTTGTTGGCGCAGCAAGGCACATTATCATCGGCAAGCACACTGGTGCCAAGGCTCTGAGGTATATCACCCAGAGGATGGGCTACCACCTCAAGGAGACGGAGCTGTGCGCCCTCTCTGAGCGGGTCAAGATGTGCAGCGAGTTCAAGCGGCCCATCAATTGCGAGGAGCTTAGAAAGCTTATACTCAACATGGAGAACATCGATGTCATTTACCCAGGGCCGTAGATCGCCTGGTGTGCCCAGGAGGGCATAGGCGATAGACTGGCATCCGGGAAAACAAGACTATGCTGAGATCTGCGAGCAAAGGTCCCAGAGGAAGAGGATAAAGGCCCTGTGCAGGCGAGAAGGCGGCTGGAGAAGAGCCGGCCTTGGAGCCTTTCGCGAAGACGCTGGGGCAAAAGATGCAGCATGCATTTGCAGGCTTCATGGGGGCGGCCAATAATCTTATTCCCATACTCTAGACTACTCTAGCAGCTCGATGACCGCCGCAGTCACCTCTTGCGTCCCGCACTCTCCTCCCAGGTCCGGCGTTCTTGCGCCCTTCTCAAGCGCCTTTTGCACAGCTTTCTCCATCTGATGCGCCAGCCCGGGCACTCCCAGCCACTCCATCATCATGGAAGCGCTGCGGATAGCACCTATAGGATTGGCGATGCCCTTTCCGGCGATGTCGGGCGCGCTGCCGTGGATGGGCTCGAAGAGGGCGAAGTCCAGGCCGATGTTGGCGCTGGCACAGAGACCCAGGCTGCCTATGACGCCCGCTGCCTCATCGCTCAGGATGTCCCCGAAGAGGTTGGTGGTGACAATGACATCGAACCTCTGCGGGTTCACCACGAGGTTGTAGGCTGCCGCGTCCACGAGCATATCCTCTGCCGGGACTCCTCGACGCTTGGCGACAGCCAGGGCGGCCTTCAGGAAGAGCCTGTCACTATGCAGGACGTTGGATTTGTGAACGATGGTGAGCCTCCTTCGCCCGGAGGCTATCTCGCAGGCTTTCTCTGCGATCCTCTCAGAGCAGCGACGGGTGATCACCCTCACAGTTCTTGCCTCCTCCTCGCCTACCTCCTCCTGCCCCGAATAGAGCCCCTCGGTGTTCTCCCGCACTATGATGAAGTCGAGGGCAGCCGAGTGGAAAGGTCGGATATTGGCGTAGAGGTCCAGCTCGTGGCGCAGCCGCAGCAGAACGCTCCGATAATTCGGATCGGGCGGAGTCGTGATGGCCCCGAATAAAGCGCAGTCGCACTCCCTGATGGTCTGAAGGTCCTCCTCGCTCAAGGCCTGGCCAGTCCTCTTCCAGCGGCCATAGCCAATCTCCACAGGGACGCTCTCGAAATCGGCCCCTGCCGCCTTCAGCACATCCAGGGCGCTCTTCACCACCTCGGGGCCTATACCGTCCCCCGGAATGACGGCTACCTTCGCAGCTCTTGCACAAGACATCTCACAGCCTCCGCCACCTTCCATGGGCCGTCTCCCCAGTGCACCACAACGCCGTGCTGCCCGTTCTTCAGCGTCAGCCCCCGCCTCTCCGACTTGCAGCAGCGGGTGATGAAAGGCCCTTCTGGCATGAAGATCTCCTCCCTGCTCTGCAATGGACAGATGTTCACGAACTCGTAATTTCTGCCCGGATTGTTGGCCCGAAAGATCTCCCTGCTGACCTCGCAGCCCACAATCCTTGGGAGATCATGTACGACCTTGTCCGAATCCAGGGAGCGCCCCAGGCCCGAGGCCCTGCACGGATAGTAGACACAATCGCCCTTGAAGCGGCGCAGGTCCAGGATTCTTGGACGAAACCTGACTGTCAGATCGCCTAAAACACCACAGTCCTCGAGCCTCTGGAGCACATAGATCAGCCAGGGTGGGTCAGAAGGCGAGACATCCATGACATCGAGGGTCAGGATCGCGGAGAGATCGGGGTCCTTGACGAAGGTGATGTGCTCATCTGGACCCTGAAAGACGACTGTGTTCGCCTCGCTGCCCCTGCAGATCTCATCCGCCAGCTCTATCAGCAGGGCGCGGTTGCGGGCGTCAAGCCTCGTGGGATAAAAGAAGATCTCTCTGCCCTCGGCGATCAGCTCCAGATCCTCTACCTCTCTCATAAATCCCTCGCCGCTGCTATGCACCCTGTAGAGCCTGGGCCCCTCTCTGCTGATCAGGAACTGCGTGGCGAAGTAGATCTTCTCGCCCCGTCGCTCCTCGTCCTTTATGCCCACCTGCTTGTAGTCGTCAGGAAATATCATGCCAACCCTTTCTGCTTTCTCCTGTGGGCCACGAGGCCCCCGTCCTGCAGGATCTCCAGAAGGAAATCGGGCATCTTCGTTCCTCGGAAGGACCTCTCCCCAACACGAACAGTCCCTGCGAGAAGGTCTACCTCCACAATGTCACCCGCCTTTGCATCCACATCGGCCTCGATCAGAGGCAGCCCGACGTTGATGGCGTTCCTGTAGAATATGCGGGCAAAGGAGCTGGCCACGACTGCTGCCACTCCCGCCTCCTTCAGGGCACGCGGAGCCTGCTCCCTAGATGAGCCGCTTCCGAAGTTGCGACCGGCCACGACGATATCACCCTTCTGGACTCTTGCGGCGAATTGCGGGTCCAGGCCCTCCATGACATGCTTCGCCCAGAGGGACATGTCCTTCGTCCTCAGGTACTTGCCTGGAATTATCACGTCTGTGTCCACGTCGTCTCCGAAGACCCAAGCCTTGCCCCTGATCATGCTCAAACCAATTGCCTCCTCGGTATATGGTTTTTCCGCCGCAAGAAGATGCCGCTTTGAAGATCATCCTTCAGCAGCCGAGACGCTCTGCCGGGATGCTGCAAAAGAATATTATATTCCCATGAGAGATTACCTATATCGGAGGTGGTCAGGCTGCTGGAGATTGATGATCTATCGGTCAGCATCGGCGGCAAGCAGGTTCTCAAGAACTTCAACCTAAGAATCGGGTCTGGCGAAACCCATGCTCTCTTCGGGCCCAATGGGACAGGCAAAACGACTCTCTTGAACGCCATCGCGGGCATTCCAAGGTACACAGTGGACCAAGGGAGAATCATCTTCAAGGGAAAGGATATCACCTACATGTCGATGGATGAGCGAGCGCGCCTGGGGATCGGCATGGCCTTTCAGCGACCTCCGGCCATCCGGGGCCTGAAGCTCAAGGACTTGATCAAGATCATCAACCCCCATGCCGATGCAGCCACCATCCTCAGGACTATGGACTTCGAGGCCTTCGGCGATCGCGATGTGAACCGCGGCTTCTCCGGCGGAGAGGTAAAGCGCTCGGAGATGGTTCAGCTCCTGGCTCAGCAGCCGGACCTGGTAATGCTGGACGAGCCTGACTCGGGGGTGGACCTGGAGAACATCAAGCTGATAGGGTCGGCCATCAACCAGCTCACACAGAAGGACAAGCGGCCCAGCTCCAGAAACAAGTCGGGGATAATCATCACCCACTTCGGCCACATCCTTGAGTACATGAAGGCCGACAGGGCTCATGTCATGCTCGGAGGCAGCATAGTCTGCAGCGGCAATCCCGGCGAGATACTCGATCAGATCAAGAGGAATGGATACGAGGGGTGTGCGGCATGCCTGTGCCCAGCATAGAAGAAAGAGCAGAGAGGGCCAGGGAGAAGAAGGCCCTTTACGGCACCGATGTGAATCTTGAGAGCTACGAGTCGGAGGCAAGAGCCCATGAGGCTGTCGAGAGGGCTGAGGAGCTGCCGGGCGAGGTCAAGAAGGCGGCGCTGGACGTCGGCGTGAAGCTGGACGCAGAAGCGTCGGGTGCCTATGTGCAGATGGACCAGTCGCCTGTCGTGGCCAAGTCGCTCTACGAGGGCGTCGAGATCATGGACATAGCCTCCGCCCTTAAGAAGTACGACTTCCTGCAGGACTACTGGTGGAAGCTCGTCGCTCCAGACGCGGACAAGTATACATCCGACGTCGCCGCCTCGCCGCCTGCGGGCTACTTCATCCGCGCCAAGAAGGGCATGAAGACGGTCTTTCCCGTCAAGAGCTGTCTGTACCTCGGATCGACCAACCTGAACCAGCGGGTGCACAACATCGTCATAGCCGAGGAGGGCTCTGAGCTGCATGTCATCACTGGCTGCACAACACCTGCGCATGTGCAGCGCGGGCTGCACATAGGCGTCTCTGAGTTCTTCATTCAAAAGAATGCCCACGTGAGCTTCACAATGATCCACAGCTGGGGAAAGGAGGTGGAGGTCAGGCCTAGAACGGGAATCACAATTGCCGAAGGTGGGTCTCTCTCCAACAACTACATCCTGATGCGACCCGTCAAGACCATTCAGACCTTCCCAACAGCCACCCTCGCGGGACGTGGAGCCGTCGCCAGCTTCAACACTGTCATATATTCCACCATGGGAAACATCGACGTCGGGAGCAATGTGTATCTCAATGCGCCCGAGACCAGCGCAGAATCGATCTCCCGTGTGGTCTCCATGGGCGGCGAGGTGATAGCCCGCGGCAGGATGACGGGCACTGTGCCTGGCGCACGAGCGCACCTGGAATGCGTCGGCCTGCTGCTCTCGGACAAGGGCAGAATCTACTCCATACCGGAGCTCGATGGCAGGAGCCGTGACCTGGATATGTCCCACGAGGCGGCAGTGGGCAGGATCTCAGAGGAGGAGCTGGAGTATCTCATGGCCCGGGGGCTCTCGTCGGAGGAGGCCACGAGCGTCATCGTAAGGGGCTTCCTGGACGTGGAGATAAAGGGGCTGCCAGAGGAGCTGCGAGCTGAGATCAGGAGCATCACCCAGAGGGAGGAGCTGAAGGGAAGCTGAAAACCTGGTCGATCTATCTGTTTTTTCCTTTTTCAGGGGCTTATCCGTCAGGGTTCTGTTTGTCTTTGGTCTCTGGCTATTTCAAAGGAGATCCTCATTGGCGTGCAGAAGTCCAGACCATAGCCACGACAGAAGACAGCGCAATTCCAATGACCATCCTGGCTATGGGTGGCACCTATGGCGAGATGCCAAATACAGTCTCACATCAAACCTTTGAATGATTTATGTTAATTCAAAAATGAGAGAGTTCCCGACCAGAAGGTAGGGTATCCGCCTCTGCTGCTGATGCTTTCTCGATTATCACCTTTTTTTGGCATTAAAGCCCTAAAAGCAGTGCTACAATGATAATTATCAGCAGTAATGCTATCCACAAGGGATAAACTCCTACATTTTGTTGACCAAGCTTCATAGACCTATCCTCCGGTATTTTCCTTTTTTCCTAAATGGTTATTTTCCTATTTATCCTTTTTCCTATTTACCAGACGATCGTTCGATCTCGATTCCGGTAGCTGGCAGGGCTCAACAGCTCAAAAGATCCCAATCTCAGCTGCAAAATTCACATCGAATAGCTGCCCTCGACCTGGTTATCAGTCCGTGGAATCACATTCCAGGGAATCGAGATCGAAAAGATTGAGGTGAGTCTCCTCTCCATGAGTGCCATTCTGCTAAGAGGCGGAGGATGTGTCAGGCCACCATGAGATCCACCTCTCCGATGTTCATTAGTATCAGAAGGTGCATCGAACTCATTGAAGGGCGATGATCCCATTCAATCGGAGGATAGATGAAAGTTCACGTCAGGGCGTTCGCAAACTTCAGGGAGATCCTCGGAGGGGATTTGAGCGTGGATCTGGAGAAAGGCTCAACTGTCGGAGACCTCCTGGAGAGCCTCTGCAGCTCACGCCAGCGGCAGCAGCTGAGGTCGGCCATCTTCGATGATGCTGGCCGGGTCAGGGAATATGTCATCATCATGAAGAACAGAAAGGACGTCTCAGCCCTCAGGGGCCTGGAGACTGTCCTCGAAGAGGGCGACGAGGTGGCGATCCTTCCGCCGGTCGCTGGCGGCTGACGATCCGGATCCAAAGTGCATAGCGCCATATCTAGTATGATCAAGATCGACTGAAAATGTCTGCAGATTCCGAAGCCCGGCCCAGGAGATTCACAGACGTCACTGAAGTGCATGATATCAGCGTAGTGCTGGGAGAGGTGGCTGCCTATCCGGGTGACCAGGAGTATATACGCAGGTGGACCTCAAGAACTGAGGATGGCGCCGACTGCAATGTCTCTGCCCTGACGCTATCTGCCCATGCAGGAACACATATAGATGCTCCGTTTCACCTGCTGCAAAAGGGCAAGACGCTCGATATGTACTCGCTGGATAGATTCATCACTCCTGCACAGGTGGTATCCGCAGAAGAGTCGGATTCGATCCGGCCCTCAGCCCTGGCGGATCTCGAAATAAAGAGAGGAGAGGCGCTGCTCTTCAGGACCGACAACACCGATCGAGGGCTCCTGCGAAAGACGGAATTCCAAGAGGAGTATGTTTACCTCTCATTGGAGGCGGCACAGCACTGTGTCGCCGTGGGCATCAGCATAGTTGGCATCGACTGCCTCTCTGTGGACAGATATGGAGACCTTGCCCTCCCAGCCCACCACTGCCTCCTGGAAAACGATGTGCTGATCCTGGAGGGAATCGACCTTCAGGGCGTTCCTCCGGGCAGATACATGCTCCTCTGCCTGCCCCTGAGAATGAAAGGCGGTGAGGCTTCGCCTGCGAGAGCTGTCCTGATACGATGAATTCATGGCATTTGCAGATATTGAATCTGGATCAAGAAACCAGAGGATCAAGATAAAATATTGAAAACAAGAGTGATATCGGGAATTCGGATTTGTGAGATCAGAGGCGAAAAGGTCAGAGACGTGGATCGAAGATGAAGGTTTCTTTGCCTGATGGCGTCAACAGGGAGATCGCAGTCGATGAGAGCCGCATCGATGATATCCTGATGCGCTTGGGGATAAATCCCGAGGAGGTCCTTGTGGCCAAGAACGGGAGGATAGTCTCGGAGTATGAGACCGCCGGGGATGAGGACGAGCTGAGGATAGTGAGGATCGTGCATGGCGGCTGATCCAGCGAGAAGGCGCATTTGCCCGCAACATCCGCCCGCCCTTTGGCTCAACAGCGCAATGAGATCTTGAATCTTGCTCCCGACCGGTATTAATAGTAATATTTGTCATTTAAATTCAGCAGAGATGAGTCTATGACAGAAGGCAAGAGAGTGCTGCTGGCGATGGGCTGCCCCGAGGTGCCTGTGCAGACGGGCATCGTCCTCTATCTCGCCCACCGGCTGGGGCGCGCGGGCTGCGATGTGACTGTCGCGGGCACCGACGCCGCCCTGAAGCTCCTGAGGATCTCGGACCCCGAGGGCTACTACATCAAGAAAGTCTGCGCTCTGGACCAGTGCATCGCAGATCTGGTGGAGATGAGGACTGACTTCGATGCCATCTTCGTGTTCATGCATAACGATGCCGGCATGACATACGGAGCAACCTTCAGCGCCATATCCAAGGCCAAGCTATACGCAGTCATCTTCGGCAAGAACGCCGAGGCGCTGGCGGAGACTGTGGAATACCCTGCAGAGATGATCGTGGCCAAGGCTGTGCACAATCCGATGCCTTTGAAGAGCAAGCTGGACAGGGTGATGCCATGAGCTGTATAGAGCAGATGAAGTACAAGCTGTACCTGGAGCGCACGTCCTTCAAGGAGGCGAGGGAGTATATCGAGAAGAACTCGGACGAGGTTTACTATGTCGAGCCGGGCTACAAGATCTTCAAGGACTACTACATCATCGGCGTTCCGCCTGTGGCGATGGGCGTAAAGGGAAAGGAGATGCTCTTCACATATGTCAAGCCCTGCCACGGAACCTTCGTCATGGCCGTCGACTCCGAGGAGGAGATAAACCGGCTGCGTGAAAGGGAGAAGGAGAAGATAAAGGCGTCCCTGAAGAAGGGCGGCCCGAAGGCGGAGCCTGCGGCATCCTCAAGCTTCCAGGAGCTCTGGAAAAAATAGTTGGAGGGCGCGACGGAGACTGCAAGCTGTGATCGAGATCACTGAGAGCGATTTCTCCCTGGACGAGATGGTCAGGAGGGCAAAGGGAAGGGGCGTGGGCGCTGTGGTGACTTTCCTGGGCACCGTCAGGGACGACGGCATCAGCGGGATGGAGATTGAGGCTTATCGTGAGGCTGCGATCCCGGAGCTTGAGCGCATCAGGGACGAGGCCTCTCGCCGCTTCAACCTCAATGCCCTTGAGATCGTCCACCGCGTGGGAGAGCTCTACGTCGGGGATAACATCGTGGCGATCGTCTGCTCAGCAGCCCACAGGGACGAGGCGTTCCAGGGTTGCAGATATGTGATTGAGGAGCTGAAATCGAGAGCTCCGATCTGGAAGAAGGAGCTGAAGAATGAGGGGGCCCGGTGGGTCGGCAGGGAGGGATCTCGTGAGTGAGTTCGTGATGGTGCTGTGCACTGCTCCATCGGGCGGCGCGGCAGGGATTGCGCGCGCTCTTGTCGAGGAGAGGCTGGCTGCCTGCGTGAACATCTCTACAGTCAGGTCTTACTTCGTCTGGGAGGGGAAGCTCGCCGAGGAAGGTGAAGAGCTGATGATCATAAAGTCGGAGAAGCAGATGGTCGAGAGCCTCACGAAGAGGATCAAAGAGCTTCATAGCTACAGGGTTCCTGAGATCATAGTTCTTTCCATCTCTGAAGGGGACGAGGCATACCTGCGCTGGCTGGACGAATCAGTCGGTTGAACGCAGCCTGCTTCACATGATGCAGGGCATTCTCTGACGTCGGCAAAAAAACCGTTGAGGTTCGAACTTATCAATTCGATATATCCGATATTGATGTATTTCCTGATCAAACTAATAGATCTCATTAATCCATAATATCCCACTCCATGCGCAGGATTTGAGTTTGGAGGCCTGATATCCGGTTAACTGATTTTTTCCTCACACGATTCAATTAAATTCATCAGAGTCTTGTCTTGAGGATTTTGCTCTTCAGCCGAATTAAAATAGTCAAGAGCCCTTTCGAATGAGCCATTCATATAATGTGAAAGGCCAATATTGTAAAGTGCATCAAAACATTCATCACATAATTCAGAAGCCTGCTCGAACGACTTTATCGCATTGTCGTACTCCTTTAATTCAAAGTACGCTAATCCTCTCTGCATCCATGCCTGATAATAGTCGGATGAGATTTGTATTGCGGCCTCGAAAGATTCAATCGCACCTCTATAGATTTTCAATCTCAATTGGGCAAAACCTTTTGCGATCAATGCCGTTGGTTCATCCGGCTCCAATAAAACCGCAAAATCAAAGAGTTTTAAAGCACGATCATAATTATGGATATTCAAACAACAAATTCCGAGGTTATATGAAAGGCCATATGCGTTTTCATAATAAGGCCTGAGCTTCATTATTTCGGATAAATTCGAGATAGATCTGTTTAAATGCTGAATGCTATTATTTTTCAGATACAGATCGTATTCACATAGAGACTCAGAATAATACTTCAAGGCATGCCATTCATAGCTATATAACTGACTGTCGGAGGAGAGGGCATGCACCATTTTGTATGCAACATCTCTTACAAGCTCACGGATTCCATCTTCAGGCTCTGGATCCACAGGGCAGGACGTCTCCCAAGATCGGATTCTTTGAGTCTCCATTTGGATGATCAAGCTTCTTCTCGAATCGAATTCCTGATAGCTCCCCGTTATTACAGAACCTTTTTCCCCGGCCGGCCAAAGTTTCTTTAGAATTATTAAGGCGTGAATTATAGACAAGGACATTGTTCCCGACTCGACTGAGATGGACAGATCAGATATGCTCTTATCTAAGCGCTCGCTCCTCGGATCGATCTCTGAGTTGTTGAGCTTTTCAGATTTTATCCCATTTCGTCTAGCTTTATGTATTTCTGATATCCTCTGTAACTCATATTGAAATATATTCGATAGCGATTTGCCATCAAACCCATCCAGCCCTGATGGCGCTTCAAAGGGCAATATTATCATACCCTCATCGCTTGAAAGCCAGCCAATAGATAATAATAAGAGTATTAATAATAACAAAAATAAAAGGAGTTTGCACAACCATAAGACAGCATCAGGCAAGGATGTGATCAGTAAAAGACTTATCTCATTTGATGGAGTGGCATAATTGAAAATATTTGATAGTAATAGTATGATAAATGCCGATAATATCCCTATCGAGTATCCGAACAACATCGAGAGAGCCTCGGCTAATCCGTGCCTTAATGCATCTTCAATTAGATGCAATATTGTTAGTAATATTATTGTTTTCCTCCCTTTTCAATGATAATATTACATTTGGATTTAGCCTTTTTGGCGTGATTCGTGTCAGACGGTCGAATAAGATCAGCATTAGATTCATTCCCGAGATAACCCTCGAAGACGCATCACATTCTCCCCGCGATGAATCCTATAGAAAATGGGCGAAGGATTATAATCATCAAAAATCGATTTTGATGCGAATGCCTCAGATGGAAGAGGGTGCCGTCACCTTCGAGATCGATGGAGCCTTCTACAACCCGAAGATGAAGCTCAACAGGGAAATCTGCGTGGCCATGGCCGCAGCCCTCGACCTTGGCGAATACCTCGATGCTCTCTCTGCAAGCGGCATTCGCGGAATGCGGGTCGCCAGGGAGGCAGGCGTTCGCAGGGTCACCCTGAACGACGTCAGCCCGAGGGCCCACGAGCTGATCATGAAAAACCTTGGCAGAAACGGCCTTGAGTGCGAGGCCACCTGCCGCAACGCAAATGCGCTGATGCACGAGAGGCGCTTTCAGGCCGTGGACCTGGACCCCTTCGGCTCGCCCTCGCCCTTCCTCGCAGCTGCCAGTCGCTCTGCGCTCTCCTATCTCTTCGTCACAGCCACGGACACTGCTCCCCTATGCGGCGCACACCTCAATAGCGGTATCAGAAAGTACCTCGCACGACCTCTGAGAACGGACTACCACAGGGAGATGGGGGCCAGGATACTCCTCGGCCTCTCCGCGAGGGAGCTGGCGCGGCTGGACAAGGGGATGGAACCTCTGCTCACGCACGTCACAGACCATTATGTCCGGGTCTACCTGCGCGTGAGGAAGGGCGCGAAGGCAGCGGACGACTGCCTGAGCGGCATGGGGTACGTAGAGCATTGCCCCTCCTGCGGCTGCTTCGTCACCAGAAAGGGGCCGGAGCCTGAAGGAAATTGCAGCCATTGCCAGGCCAGGACCATCCTGGCGGGGCCGCTCTGGCTGGGAAAGATCCAGGCGAAGGAGACGATCCTCACCGCCATGCAGAGGCTGGACGAGGGATGCAGGGCAAGAAGGCTGCTGGAGATCTGCGCCGCAGAGGAGGATGTGCCCATGTACTATGATCATCATAGTATCTGCGAGAGGCTGAACATCACCCCCGGCAGGATAGACGATGTCGTCCAACGGCTGCGCGACAGGGGCCACAGGGCCTCCCGCACGCATTTCTGCGGCCTTGGAATAAAGACTGACGCGCCTCTTGTGCAGGTCGAAGAGGCATCGAAGGCGAGAGACCCTTAGGATTTAATCGCATTCTCGCACCTAAAACTTAATAAAGGAGAAGAGACGTAATAGTGGTAACTGCATTGTGGAAAGACACTGCAGGATAAGCGGCACGAGGTGACGTTTATTACCCCCTTCATTGCTACTCCCTTTCGCATCTCGTGCCATCCCTTCTAAAAGACGATCTGTTTTGCTATGCCCACCTATCTCGCATGCCTGAGTGGCTCGAACCTGCGCCCTGTGATCTATTTCCTGCGGCACAGTCACACTTCTCACAGCCTATTTCGCTGGCCTTGGCAGGGGCACTGCCTCCACCTTCATCGCCACGCTCGTCGCAAAACTGTAAAATAATGGTGCAGTCAATAGGCTGGCGCATGAAGATCGCTCTAGTTGGTGGAACTGGTGACATGGGCACGGGCTTTGCCGTCCGATGGGCTGCGAATCATGAGATCATCATCGGATCCAGGAAGGCAGAAAAAGCTGAGGAGAGCGCCGCTCTGGTCAACAAGCTGCTGGCAAGCGATGGAAAGGTCCAGGGCACAGACAACGGCAGCGCCATAGCTTCGGCTGATGTGGTCGTCCTGTGTGTGCCCTATGAGCACCTGGTCTCAGTCACCCAGGACCTGAGGAAGTTCTACTCCAGCCAGCTCGTGATCTCGCCCGTCGTGCCCATGAGCTATAATGGAAAGTTCTTCGAGTTCAACCCCCCAAAAGAGGGAAGTGCAGCCCTTCAGGCGAGGGCGCTCCTGCCTGAGGGCATGAGGATAGTCTCGGCCTTTCACACCATCTGCGCCGCCGCCCTCCAGAGAAAGGATCAGGAACTCGAGACGGACGTCTTCATCTGCGGCGACGATCCCGATGCCGTGAGCCTCGTCTCGGGCCTTGGCCAGGAGATAAAGAAGCTGCGGCCTCTGAACGTGGGACCTCTGGCGGCCTCGGCTCTGGTGGAGAGCCTGACGCCCATGCTGCTCAATGTCGCCAGAAGAAACAAGATCAGGGACGCGGGGATAAAAATAGTCTCTGAGAGGTAGGTACTGCCTTCAGAGTATCCCCTTCAGCAGCTCTGCTGGGTCGACAAGCCCCAGCCTCTGCCAGATGAGGTAGATCCCTATGAAGGTCCCGGCCATCGCCCCCAGGTTCGCCAGGGCCGCGACCAGGATCACCTTGAAGAGCCTGTTCTGCATCATCTGATCGAAGCTGCTCGCCTGCGCGAGCCTTTTCAGGTCCGCCACAGTGGGCTTGAGCTTCCATGCCTCGACCATTCCGGCGAACCACCCTGCAGCCACGAAGGGGTTCAGTGTCGTCATCCACGCCACCATCAGCGCCGTGAGCACAGAGAGCGGGTGCCCTCTTGCCAGTACGACACCAAGGGCCGAGAACCCTCCAGTGACCAGGAACCAGATGCCGAAGGCAAGCGCTATGTTCTGGCTGGACTGCGCCTTGACGAGCACGAGACCTATGGTCGCCAGGATCAGCAGGGTCACCACAGCCCCGAAGACCCTGGCAAAGGTTATCTTCTTTGCAGGCTTCTGGCTCAGCCCCTCCAGAGAAGGTATCTGCTCGGGATGAGCCAGATGCTTTGCGATTCCTTCCTTGTGGCCAGCGCCGACCACAGCCAGGACCCTTCCCTGCAGGGAGAGCTGGTACAGGTTGCGGGCGATGTAGGCGTCCCTCTCGTCAACGAGCACATTGGCAGCCGACGGTGAGATCTTTCGAAACTCGGAGATCATCTGCGATACGATATCATCCTGGGTGATGCTCTCGATGTCGATCTCCTCCTCGCCCCAGCCGAGGGCTGCAGGGATGAGGGAGCCGATGAGCCTGACCTTGTCCAGGAATCCCATCGCTGACCAGAAGCGCTGAATGGTGATTCCCACATCCCTGTCCACCAGGGCCACGCGTGCGCCCGTCCTCTTCGCCGTCTCTATGGCAGCCAGCATCTCGGAGCCGGGCTTCACGCCCATCTCGTCGCCGATCTTCTTCTGGATATAGGCCAAAAACCACTGAACCAAGAAGAAGTACAGCTTTCCCCCGCTCAAAAGCTCGCTGATCTTTATCTCCTTCTCCTCTTCCTGGCCGGTAAGTGACTTGTAGCGTGCAGGGCACAGCTCTATCGCCACGATGTCGGGCTTCGTCTCCTCGATGGCCGATGTGACCTCCTGAACGCTCTTCTCTGAGACATGGGCGGTTCCCACCACGATTATCTCATGAGGCTTGGCGCCAACAGGCGGCACGGGCGAAACCTGCTCCATGGTCAGGCAGGGCGGCGCCGGGCTCTCTTTCTTGACCTCTTCGTTCTCCAAATCGATTACCTCTTAGAAATTCCGCCCTGAGCTGAGCTCTATGGCCCTGACCAGATCCTCCCTGGAGACTATCCCCACAAGACGGCCAGCATCAATAACAGGTAGCCTGCGAACCCCCATCTCGTTCATCATCCTCATGGCAGCAGACGCCTCTTCCTCTGGTCCGATTAGATATAGCTTTCTGGTCATGACAGCACCGACCTCCACTGAGTCCCTCTTTTCATCAGCTATCTTCTGCAGGTCGGTCAGGGTTACTATTCCCTGAAGAGAGCCGTCCTCCACCACAGGATAGCCCCTGTGCTTCTCCCTGAACATGAGGTCCTGAAGAGCGCGTAGAGTCATGTTGCTGTGGACTGTGTGAACCTCCGGAGACATGATGTTCTTGACCTTTATTCCTTCGAGGCTTACGCTGATCGCCGTCGCCTTCTCCTCCTCTGAGGCTCCTATATAGATGAAAAAGGCGATGAAGAGCAGGATGAAGTTGAAGGAGAAGAGGCCGAGGATGCCCAGCAGTATCGCGAACATCCGCCCCACCTCGGCTGCGCTCTGGGTAGCCTTCACATAGGGCATCCGCGTGGCGAACCAGGCTCGCAGAACGCGACCTCCATCCATGGGAAAGGCTGGCAGAAGGTTGAAGACCATGAGCAGGAGGTTCATGATGCCAAGAGTCCAAAGCAGGATCGCGAGGGGATGGTCGCCCTGAACTATGGCTGACGGCTGAGAGAGGAGCACACACAGCAGCCCCACAACGCCGCTGACCGCAGGCCCTGCAAAGGCCATTCGCAGCTCCAGACGCGGGTTCCTGGGAATCGCCTCCATGGATGCGACGCCGCCGAAGAAGTACAGTGTGATGCTCCTGATCTCAATGCCGCTCTTTCGGGCGACATATGAGTGGCCCAGCTCGTGCAGCGCCACGCAGATGAAGAGGGCCACCGCAAAGACGAAGGAGTAGATCCACCGGACGCTGGCTGGCTCGATGCCGCCAAAGCCGTATGTCCTGCCCAAAATGGGCTCGCTGAAGGTGGCAAACGCCCAGGCTATGTAGAGTATCACCACGAGGAGAGTCCAGTGAAGCCTGACGGGGATGCCCATAGCCTTCCCTATCTGCAACGACGAATCCATGCTTTTACCTGGGGCCGTACATTAATAGAACTTTTGACTCATGATTCGCAGCAGTGAAGCATAGGACCTCGGGAAGCGCCCTGGCACAAGACCGCGGATTCAAGATATATCGATGAGAGGGCGGGGCGACCTTGGACCTCCCCCGAAACGCCGATGCCTCTTCTCCTGGTGGCGGTGTGGAAAGTGAGCGGGTAGGAGAGTGGGGGTTCAGTGTGGATTTCAAAAACTTGAGATTACCCGCTCGCGTAGTCTGTAAGGCGGTAAAGATATAAATTTTTCCCCCGGAAGCCTGCCCTGATGAAAATACGATGTCCGTGGACAAGATAAAGATGATTCGGAGGGCCTAGACATCATATAGGAGAGCGCGAGCATATCACTCTCGAAACTTGGGCGGGCCTTGAAAGGCTCTCACGAGGTATCTCACCTGGGAGCTGTGCTCTGCCATGCATGCTGCAGTATATGCATCGTTGAGGCTTTCGCCACCTGCAAAGACCCCATGGCCGCGAGCGATGCATGCTTTGCAGCTCCTCAAGGCTGTGGAGACGCTTTCTGCCAGCTCCTCTGTTCCAAATCCGCCTAGAACTACGGGCATGGCACCAAGGAAGATCATCCCTTCGCCGTCGACTGGCTCGACAGAAGCCTCCTCCAGCAGTGAGAGGGCGACGGCATAGGGTGAATGAGTATGAATGACCGCCTGAAAGGAGGTGCACATGTAGATGGCCCTATGGACGCATGTCTCACTGCTAGCGTTTTTTGGGCAGAGCCCGCCCGTCAGGCCCACCTCCACGACATCGTCATGATCCAGCTCGTCAAGCATCGAGCCTGTGGAGGTGATGAAGATCCTTCCATCACGTCTGAGGCTAATGTTGCCGAACCTGGAGCTTGTGAGGCCCGAGGCCACAACCTTTTTGCCGAACCTCGCGACCTCCTGCCACTCTTGGGACATCTCAGCTCACGCCTTCTCGCTCAGATGGAAAGGGACCGCCTTCGAGTCCACCTCCCCGAACCTTCCCTCCATATCGACATCGACCTCGTAGTACCCCGGCTTCCAGAAGCTGGTCTCCCATCGGGCTGAATAGATGCCATTGGCATCGAAATCGTCCATGGGAATCTGCAGAGTCCTGTCGGGCCCGATGATATTGGCGTTCACCGCCTTGATATCGCCCGATGCCCCTGCCTCGATCATGACAGGCTCGCCGACAGATGCACTGAGCCGGTTGAGATGGACGCTCTCAAGAGCGGGAGCAGGAGGACGATCCCCCGAGGACTCCACAGCATCAAGGGCCCTCGTTATGTTCAGGGCCCCGCCGTAGCCGTAAACATTGTCAGGGCCCGGTTGGCCAAGATCATCTGCGCTCTTGAGAAGGAGCCTCTTCACGTCGCTTGGCTTGAGGACCGGGTCCGCCTGCAGCAGGAGGGCTGCAGACCCTGAAACCAGGGGCACAGCCATGGATGTGCCGCTCATGGAGCTGTACTCGTCCTTCGAGTTGGCGAGGGCCGAGACGACATCCACGCCCAGAGTAACCAGGTCAGGCTTGATCTCGCCATTCGCCACAGGCCCGCGGGAGGAGAGGTCGAAGACTGTGCCGCTGCTATCTATAGCCCCCACTGTGATGACCTTCTCTGCATCGCCAGGGGTGACAATGGAGGAGAGGGCTGGACCAGAGTTCCCGGCTGCGACGACCATGACCATGCCTTTGTCAACCATCTTATTGCACGCATCATCCAGAAGCGATGAGCCATCTGCCGGGTCTTCGCCACCGACGCTGAAGGAGATCACCTTGATGCCGTACCTCTCCCTGTTCTCCAGGCACCAATCCAGGGCCTTGAGGGCGTCGGAGAGATAGCAAGCCCCATCCCTGTCCATGACCTTCACCACCACCAGCTTCGCCCCCGGTGCCACGCCTTTCTCCTCCCCGCCTCCCGCTATCAGGCTCGCACAGTGAGTGCCGTGTCCATTATCGTCGTAGGCTGTTGTCTGGTTGTTCACGAAATCCTTGAACTCGACGATCCTTCCCGCCAGGGCCTCATGTTCTGGGTCAGCGCCCGTATCTATGAGGGCCACTGTCACTCCATCGCCCCTCAGGCCCCTCTCCTTTCTCGGATCATCGATCGTATTGGCATCCTTCTTGGAGGAGGGATTGCTTCCAGGAGTGGCGAGCACCTTCAGCTTCTGGTCCTTATATATTCCCTTGACGCCCTTGATCTTTGCCACATTATTCAGCTCGCCACCGGGGAGAGTCATGGCGCTTACCGGCAGGATCTTGAAGCTCTCCTCGCCTCGGGCGGCAGGTATGTTGCTCAGGTTTCCGTCGTGGAGGACTATCACCCTCTGCTCCTTTGCGCCCTGTGCCTTCAGGCTGTCTTCTATCCCGTCGCCGTCGAGATCTCTTGGGTCGCGAATGGTGATGCTTTTCGTTTCATCGCGCGCGGCGTTGCCCGACTTGTCAACGGCCACGATGGTCACCTTGTAGGTGCCCGGCGGAAGGTTCGAGCCGCAGTAGCCCGTGAACCTGTGGTCCAGGTCCAGGTCGAGCATGAGATTCATGCGGTTGCCGATATCGGCATAGACCATCTCGATGCCACTTGAATCGTAGACAAAAGCGTTTATCTCGCTCCTCGGGTCGCCGCCCTTCAGCACTGAAGGAGAGACGCTCGCGCCATAGATCACAGGAGACGTCTTATCGCTGGCCTTGGGCTTGAAGTAGCTGCCGTACTCCTTCTGGAACCAGGTTGTTGCCTTGTTCTGGGAGAGGTCCTCAAAAGGCAAAGCTGCAGTGGAGCCGATCAGGCTGACCAGGAGGAGAAAACAAAGGAGCGATCTGGAGTTCACACAGACATCCACTTTAATTTCCAAGTTTCGTATATTTACCTGTTTCCACTTTTATCTCCAGGACATCGGGAAATGTCTTTGTCACCTCTCCCGCAGATGCCGCCACATCGACCCTGTAGAGGCCTGCGGGTACATTGGCATTCCAGATTCCTGCAAACTCATCTCCTGATACGCGCTTCATGATCACATTCCCAGACTGCGCTCCCGAGGGGCTGATCACAGAGGCCGAGACCTTGAAGCCGTTATCAGAGGATGCAGCCTTGGCAGATGTGCCCGATCCGATCTGGACTACTCCCCCGGTTGATGTGAGGTCCGCAAATCCCTGCGGCGAGCCGAATCCGCAAGTAGCGCAGCCCTTTATTGTCAGCACAGTCTCATTGGTGTCCTCGGCAACGCTGGTAAGCGAGACTGCAGCATTGCTGCTCTGGTTCTCTTCGGCAAAGACCAAAGTCAGCCTCACCACATCTCCGGTCTTCGCGGGATTGGGGTCGGCAGTGGCTTTTCGCAGAGCTATGTTGAGCCTGGGCTGCTGAGCCTGCCAATTCTGCCAGGAGTAGAGCCTGGCATCGTAGCCAAGGGTCTCGAGGGCGAACCAGACCATGGATGCCTTGACGCCTGTGTTGGTGTAGACCACCACTGGCCTATCCTTCGCGAGCGATGAGAAGAGCTGTCTCAAAGCAGCCTCATCCTTGATCCTTTTGCCTGTCAAGACATTCTCGTAGGGTATGTTGACGGCACCAGGTATCGAGCCCATCTCGAACTCCATGGAGGTCCTCGCATCCACTATCTGGGGTGTTCCGCTGAGCACATACTCGTATGTTGCCAGAAGCTCGGGCTTCAATGTGGGCGTGTAATTCTTCGCCTGCAGAACAGATGGCGTGGTCACAGTGGGCAGCTTCGCAGCCACCCATGAATCGATCTCCCCGTCCATGAGCTTCAGATTCTGGTGGCCTAGATACTTCATGATCCAGTAGACATAAGTGGCCGCCGATGGCCCTCCGCCGCAGGGCTGGCACTCGCCGTAGATGAGCACGGGATCGTCTTGGGAGATGCCGGCGTCTCCGAGCACCTCGGCCATTTCAGATACGGATTTGAGCGCTCCGCCCTCATTCAGGAAATTCGTGTAGGAAATGCTGATAGCGCCCGGGATGTACTCAGTGGAGTTGGGGCTTATGTCCAAGATGATCCCCGAGCCGTTGACGCTCTCCACAGGGACCAGCACCAATGCCTGGCTTGCGCTCCTCTGGGGGCCATCGTTCTTGGCAGGTGTGCTGTTCTTCGCAGCCGCGCCTGTCGCATTCGAAGACTGAGTGGCGGACGAAGTCGTTGCCGAAGATGCGTCATTCTTCTGGCTCAAGAAGGGACTTTTGGCCCTCTCAGTCTGCGGAGTCAATGTTCGGACCACGCCACCGCCTGTATCTTCCTGGGTTATTCCCTGAAGGAAATTGCTCGCAGTTTGATCCCAATTCTGCTCGCCCTGACATGACGAGCAGGCAGCATTAGCGCTTGGTGCCAGAGCGGCTGCGACCACTGTCAGCAGCAGTGCCTGCATTATAACTAGTAATCTCCTCATCAGTTCTCATCTCTTCCAGCTTCAAGCTGTGGCATTGCTCCCGTCTCCTTCAATTGCCCTGTTCACGACCCAGTTCTCGTATGAGTAGAGCCTCGCGTCGTAGCCCATCAGCT
>MVRK01000067.1 GCA_002067365.1 Methanosaeta sp. PtaU1.Bin060
TGGTGCTATCGCCTCTGATTTTGGCCCGAATAATATATCTGATCTTCTTCTTTGTTAGCTTTACAACCTTATTCCTCTTTCCCATGCCCATTTGATGGGTATATAAAGTCAAAGGTTTCGGGACTACACAGATATTTCAACGTGAACTTGTTAGCCGCTGGTATGACGGCAAGATAAATGTAATTGACCTGAATACACGACCAATTGCCAGATGACTGGCTCTATCCCTGCACTGATGTTCTGTTGAATCCAGTGGTGATGCAAATATTGCATGCTGTGAGATGTCGGTTTCATAAAGCCACCATTATAAGATTCAACAGAAATCAATGAACTGGGTGGTCGCAGGATTGGTAGTGGCTGGTCGCTAATGCTTTCTGCTCAACGCCCAACAACTTACAAATCCATCGCCCGGCTTGTCCCCAGTACGCACAAGATACGCATTTTCCGATGTTATGGCTTCATCACTATCTGGCCAAGTCGCTCCGTCTTTTACTGATACTATTTGCAGTTCATCATCTCCTCTCTCGTTCAGTTCCCAAGCAACCGGGTGGTCAGGACTACTATACATACTCATACAGAGCGAATCATAGTATACGCCCCCATACAACACACACTGGTGCTGACTGAAGACATATTTCCCTTTGACATATTGCCCATTCATCTTTATATTGCTCTTAGCAGCGGAGCCATCTACAAGCTTTGTACCGTTTGGTGTAACGAAAGAGCTTTGATGTACACAAACCGATTTTGCGTCAAGGCCGAGATCTTTGGCAAGCATGGCCAGCGTATTCGAAAGCTGCATACAACTGCCATTTGGCGATTCAGTCCACATGTCGCCGCCCATAGTTTCGTATCTGAAACCCACCCTCTGCAACGTCTCTAAGTACCGCTCCCACAAGGCGTCCATTTTCAATGACCCTTCAAGATTCATTTTCCGAATGTGGATATTTATGTCAATCATCCAATCTGTCCACATATCACTTTTTTTGCTCTTCCGATACTGTTCCTCTTCTATCTTCCGTTCTGCTTCTTTTTTCTCTTTTTCCTTCCGCTCTTTTCTTTTCTTGTACCAGGAAAATAAACCACGTTGAATACGCGTACTCTCTCTCTGGATGGGATTGATATTTTGGGCGGCCCATTTCCGTTTGGATGCCATTGCCGGGATGGCATGGTCACTTTGGACTTGCCCAGAAACATGAGCCTTCGACTCGGGCAGCATACTGCCCTCTTGCTGAACAACATGCGTCAACTCATGAGCCAGGAGCCGTTTGCTCGCGCCCGAACTCGGATCGTACCTGCCCTCGCCAAGATAAATATCATGGCCGTGGGTAAAGGCCTGGGCACTCACAGCGCGGTTTAACTGCGCCGCCGCGCTACCCTTATGGACGCGCACGCCTCTAAAATCTGCTCCAAAGCCTCGCTCCATCTGGCGACGAATGGCATCAGGCAGAGGGCTGCCGCTCCCACGCGTGGATGAAAGACGGCTCTCGAAGGAGCTGCCCACGTCGAAACTTCCACCAGACAGTGCGCTTTTTGGCGGAATCTCTTCCACATCACCCTGCCGTTGGACGAGCGGTTTGGTCTGGATTTCTTCCTCTTCGCCCTGGCGCTGCAATGGCGATGTTATGAAAGAAGTGAACCTCTGAACTAATGGAGTTATTGATGCTGCCAGAGGCTTGGTCTGAATCTCCTCCTCATCTTCCTGCCTCTGGACGGGATTTGGCGTCTCAGTCATCCTCATGACCTGATCAGCCACATGATCGGCCTCCTGCTCATACTTGTCACCGGCAGGGCCGACCGTCAGCTTGGCCTGGATCGCAAGCCTCTGAACGAAGCTGTTCCCTCTGGTCCTCTGCAGAGTTAGCACTGTAGACTGCCTCCTGGCCAGGGGCATGGAGGCCACCTCTCCGGCCAGGCCCTCCATAGACGGTCCCATCCCATCTTGGGCCATCATCTGGGCCAGCTCCGTCAGGGGTCCAGTTTCTCTCCGGCTGACTGAACCCCTGACATCGTTCTTTGCATCCTTCCCGGCAGACCGGCTGCTTTTTCCAGAGTTCACTTTAACAGCAGAGGTGCTCATTGCTATCTCCTTCTTAAAATATTGTTAAATATCCGCTTCTTCAGCTGCTCACCAGAGAATAGTACTTTCCGAAGTCGCTCTGGCTGCAGACCATCCCCACCTTGCGGTACTCCTTCCCTGCAGCCTTGATCATATGCTCCATGGTGATGGTCCCACCGTTCTCGGCTGCGAGGAAGGCAGCCCCAACAAGGATGTTCTTGATGTTTCCTCCTGCCACCTGAAGCTTCCGCGACAGGAAATTGAAGTCCACATCCTCGGCAACTGGTGCTTCGGCCGGCAGCAGGGTCTTCCAGATGCGCCGTCTGTACTCCTCCTCGGGGAACGGGAAATCCACTATGAAGTGCATCCTTCTCGTGAAAGCCTCATCCATATTCTTGCCGAGGTTGGTGGCCAGGATGACTATGCCCTCGTGCTCCTCCATCTTCTGGAGAAGGTATCCGATCTCCATGTTCGCATATCGGTCGTGGGCGTCCTTCACCTCGCTCCTCTTGCCGAAGATTGCATCGGCCTCGTCGAAGAAGAGGATGGCATTTCCCTGCTCAGCCTCCTGGAATATCTTGCTCAGGTTCTTCTCAGTCTCACCGATGTACTTGCTCACGACGGTGGAGAGATCGACCTTGTACATCTCAAGGCCCAGCTCTGAGGAGAGGACGCTGGCCGCCAGGGTTTTTCCTGTACCCGAAGTCCCCGAGAATAGTATGTTGAGGCCCTTGCCAAGCGAGAGCTTCTTCCCGAAACCCCAGTCGTGATAGACCTCTCCCTTGTGCCTGACCCAGCGCACTATGTCCTTCAGCTGCTCCAGCTTCTCGTCAGGCAGGACTATGTCCTTCCAGCCGCTCGTGGCCTCCACCCTCCGGGAGAGGGACGAGAGCCTGCGGCAGGATTGATCCCGACACCCCTGGTAGATATCCCCCCTTTCCGGGTCGTTTCTGCCCTTCAGGGCTGCCAGGTTCATGGCAGCCTGAACAGCATCCTCGATCTGCCCTCCCGTGAACCTGAACTTGGATGCCAGATCATCCAGATCCTTCTGGGGCATCCTGCCTTCCAGTGCCCTCGACCACATCTTCCTGCGCTCAGGATAATCCGGCACATGAACCTCCAATGTCAAGATCTTCCCCTGCAGCTCTCGGCCCAGGTCGACAGGCCCCTGGCTGGAGAGGATTACCAGACCCGGATGGCCCTCCAAGGCCCTGGCGAGCCAAGGCTTGATCGTCTGGTACTTGGGGTCCTCTGTGGCGAGAATGTCCAAGTTCTCGATGCTGACTGCCAGGCCCTCAAGCATGGCGCTTCTGAGAGTCCCTGTGATGGCCGCCTCAAACCCCTTCTCATCAGACTCCAGCGCCATCAGGTCGACAGAGATGAGCTTCTTGCCAAGGGCATCACATATCTGCCCCGTCAGCGCCCGTTTTCCAGCGCCATAAGGACCCTGGATGTGGCAAAGCGCATTGCCCCTAATCTTAGCAAGGTGTATTATCAGATTCTTGAGCGTCGCCCGGGCATCATCCGGCATCTTGGAAGAAAGCTCGCCCTGCTTAAAAGGGCGAGAGGACTGCAGACCTCTCTTGGATGCATCAGAGCCTATCAGGCTGGCGAGGACTGCAGGATTCAGCCTCAGAGCTGAAGAGAGCTGTAGGCTCTCCTCCCGACCCTCGGCGAACTCTATGATCCCTTCCCGCAGCATCTTGGCCCCTGGCAGGAACCTCTTTCGGGCCTCCAGCTTCTCCTCGGGTGTGCTGCAGAGGAGATCGAGCACCAGCCCAAGGGTTGGGGACCTGCGGGTCATGTCGTCCTGCAGATAGCCGTAGATCTTCTCGTACTTGGTGTCCAGCTCGGCTGCAGCGCAGATGATGACGGTGTCGTGCTCCAGTTGATCCAGGGTGAAGACCCGCTCAAGCCTGCAGAGCCTGAGGCTGCTCCCTGCCTCCAGGCTTCTCTTGACTTTCTTTCTGATGTCGGACTCGGCAGCTCTGACCTTTTCAGTATCCTTGACCACCTCGTCCCGGCTCCTCTGGGCGCGTTGACCCTGGCCGCTCTGGCGGCTCTGCTGGTCCTCGCCTCCCGCCACCTTCCCGCCCAGAAGGGCATCGGCCTCACTTTCAGTGATGTAGAGGCCCTTGAGAGGGTCGTCAGCGCTGCCTTGGCCCTTTCTGGATATGAGCTGCATCAGCATCATGTCAAGACGATTCAGCTCGTCCATCAGGTACTCGGCATCATTCTGGTAGTAGTTCGGCATGGAAACCTCTAATCCTCCGGCTATTCTGCGGGTTATGATTTAAAATAATTTAAAAATTAAAATATTAACTGAAAAGAGACAGTGTGCCACTGGCCCGATCGCATCAGCCCTGAATCGGAGGCTCTGGCTGCTGGGCCTCCTTGGCCAACTCCTCCTCTAGAACTTGAATCGCGCCACTGATGCGCAGCAGTGACTGGCGCAGGTTCTCGCGCCTGGATTCCAACTCGGAGAGCATCTTCTGGCCCTCCTCGAACTCTTTCTTGAGCTCTGATAAGCGCTTCTCAAGCTGGTCTCTCATTGTCCGTCACCTTCTTGGCTTTGGTCTTTGTTGGCGCTTCCAGGGCCTTTACCCTGTCGCTCAGGGACTCGTTCATGGCCTTCAGCTCTTTCACGGCCTGGACCAGGACGGCGGTGAATTTTTGGTAATCCAGACCGAGGAACTTCATATCTCGCATTGTGACCTCCTCAACCAACTCCGGAAAAACGGCCTGAACCTCCTGGGCAATCATGCCTATCTGCCGCTTGGTGGATGCGCCATAATGCGAAGCCTTGTAGAGATCATTCCAATCGAAGAAGACTCCGCGGATCTGATCCATCTTATGGAGGACATCATCAAGGGTGGCAACATTTGTCTTGTACTTCTCGTCTGAGGATTGCGGATGATATACCCCATCAGATGCTGATATATAACCAACATAGTAATTCCCACCCACATTTACGTCGTTAAAATATAAACACAAGTTGTGGTGACTCAAAGTCGGATCAGATCCATCAACTAATTGTTCAGCTACCCAGTAAAATTCTCCGCCATCTGATGTCCATGTGCCACCACCACCTGAAGTCTGGAGTTCCACATCATTACCTTGAAGCATTAATGGTTCGCTGCCGTGGGTAGTCTGGGGTAGATATAGACCCCCATTAGCGATTATTTGGCCACTAACTCCAAGCCCAGTGCTGATGTAACCACCGGACTGGAATGCCAACGCTCCGCCAATCGTCAGCCCATCGTTAATGGTAGCACCACCAGTTACCGTCAGCCCGCCACCGATAGAAGCGCCATTGCTTACCGTCAGCGCGGGTCCAGTGGATTTGCTTACCGTCAGTCCGTCGGTAAAGGAGCCAGAACCACCCGATAATGACCCGCCGCTAATGGTAGCACCATCGAGCGTCAGCGTTCCACCGTGGATCGTCAGCCCGCCGTAAATGATAGCGCCATCATTTACAGTCAGTCCTAGTATAGAAGGAGTGCCAGAATCGCCATTTGCCGTCAGACCCCCTTCAATTATGGCACCATCATTCGCCGTCAACCCGAGTATGGGAGAGGCTGCGCTAGGATCGCCATTTGCCGTCAGGCCCCCTTCAATTATGGCACCATCAGGGCTGAGTGTGAAATAGGGACTGCTAAAAGCGGTCCCTGCTGAATCCAAAAAG
>MVRK01000068.1 GCA_002067365.1 Methanosaeta sp. PtaU1.Bin060
CGCCATGAATGTACCGTCCTCAAGTGCCTCGTATTTTGCGTGTCTCAACGCTGCTGCGATATATTCAGAGAACATTTCAAAGCGACTGTTGCTGCACTATAGATTTTATATCTTGTCATTTTTGATTTGGCAACAAGACGAAATCCTTCAGGATCGCGTCTTCTGGTTCCCAGCGTTGATCCAGCGGACAAGGGGGCCCCGGGCGCTCGCCCGTGATGTGCCTGCTCGCATGCGCGGTCGGTGCGGCGGGCTGATGATTTATCTCTTTGTTTTTCCCCGATAGGATGCAAATCTTTTTGTACAATTGATTTATTTAATGACATTAAATGTTACCTATCTAAGAAAAGATCTGAGATGATGCTAAACATGATACCAAATATCCGAATAACAACGGCGCGCCTCGCGGCGCTGCTGGTGCTGGCTGCGCTCCTCTGCGCCGGGGTGCAGGCGGCGGTGGCGGAGGATGCTCTAACCATAGCTAGAAGCTCAGCTGTCAATTTTGGAACCGATCCCACAATATCCAATACAATATCACCAGAGAATTGCGGCTATCAATTGCATCATCAATACACTCATTTTTCTCCTATGATTGGAATGGATAATACTGGAAACCTTATCCCTTGGATGGCAGAATCTTATGACATCTCAGACGATTATCGGACTATAACCTTTCATCTGCGAAAAGGAATCACGTTTGCAGATGGAACCCCATTCAATGCTTCTGTAGCCAAGTTCAACTTTGAAAGGATAATTAATTATGGCTATACTGACGCATTTGGGCCCAACGGAACGTCCAGTCGGTTAAATATGTTTATCTATTTCGATAAGGCAGAGGTCATAAATGAATATACATTGAAGATTTATTTTACAAAAGGCTGGCTAGCAATAGCATTCGATTTTGCACGCAGTCCGATCTGTGGGTGTTTTATAAGTCCCTTGGATGTAGTACCAGTCTGGGACACCAAAGGAGTTTTGATGCCTGAAAAGAAGTACAACGGCTTAGGGCCATATTATGTAGACGAGAACGAATCGATACCTAAGGAAAAGGTGGTCCTCAGGTTGAGGCCCTCTTGGCGGGATGATTTGAATTTCCATGAACCAAAGATGGACAAGATCGTTCTAATTCATATTGCTGATCCTCAGACTTCGCTTATGGCCATGGAGAAAGGTGAGATTGATTATATAGATAGATCTAATAATCCTCCGGTAGATTCACTTATTAGGCTGAAGGGAAATTCGAAGATAACCATATTGGCAAGTCCGGATACTCAGATATATTATATTGCAACCGCCTACTGGAGAGCGCCTTTCAACGGAACGGAGGGAATATTGCTGCGGAAAGCCATTAATTATGCCCTTGATCGAGAGAAAATGGTAAAAGGTGCGTTCTTTGGCTATGCAACACCTGCAACAGATACAATGTACCTTTCACCCCAGCGAGCTGATGTTCCTGATTGCTGTTATCGAGGCTATGATTTCGACATAGAAAAAGCTAAGCAACTCTTCGCTGAGGCCGGATGGAGTGATACGGACGGAGATGATATTCTCGATAAAAATGGAAAGCCTCTCAAGCTAGACCTCTTAACAACATCTCGTGCAAGCTTGATTTGGATGAAGGATCTCGCATTAATAATACAATCTCAAATGAAAGAGGTAGGAATAGACGTCGAGATTCGTACTCTTGATGCGAGTGGTTTTGTAGAAGCCAGCAAAATGGGAGATTATGATATGAGATTGTCGTATGATCAACCAAAAAGCAATCCAACTACAGAACAATTGACATATTTTTTATCGGGTGGGATTCTTTCCACCCATTATGCAAATGAAAACGGAACACTTGAGCGAAACGCTATGAATGTCCGATATGCATTAGACGAGGAAGATAGGGAACAAAATCTTTGTCAAATATGCGATGTGCTATTCGAGGAAGCAGGCGTAATTCCCTTAGTTCACCCAATGACATATGCAATTATAAGCAGCAGAGTTCGTGGATTCGAGATTAGGCCTGAATTTTATGAACATATCGAGGAGTGCTGGATCGAAGACTAGACAACCATTCGATATGCAAAGGATCTCAGTCTCACCACGAGATCCCCTTTCTATTTTAGTTGAATCGTTCTTCATTACGATTGGCATAATCCTTAGTTCAGGTCCGTCGCCTCTCTCCCTTGTTATTTAGCGACCACGACTACGCTCTTGCGCTCCTATCGGCCCGCCCGCACGACTAGCGTGCATGTCCGGGCTGGCACAGGTGGCAGGACCAGGGAGGCGCTCGCCCATGATGTGCCTGCTCGCGGGTGCAGTGAGCTGATTATTATTCATACCAGGGGTGGCCGCCATGATCACAGTCCTGGCATTCAACCTGCTCGGAGATGGGCGGAGGAGATGCGGGATAAAGAAAAAAGCAGATGCTCCGCCTTGATCGGCCACTCGTGACAATCCGTCGCCAATCTATCCAGGAGGCTTTAAATAACCGGCCAAGCTGAAGATAGATGCAGCCAAACTATGCTCGACCTGATACTCGAAACATTAGATGATACAGTCTCCACCATGATAACAGTATTCTTGATGCTCTTTATAACGGGCATCATGACAGAGATGAATGTGTTTCAGCGGGTCTCGTTCATCGCCAAGCCGCTGGTGTCGATATCGCGTCTGCCAGAGGCATCAGCCTCGTCCCTTGTGATCAGCATCGGGTCTGCTCTGGCAGCGAATACTATGATCGCCAGGCTGAAGGAGGAAGGTCATCTGACTGAGCGGCAGGCGTTTCTCTCAGCCATCATGAACAGCGTTCCAGTCTATTTCCGGGAGCTTTTCACATATCAACTGGCCTTTGTGATACCAGTGCTCGGTATCTTCGTCGGAGGAGTCTATGCGCTGGTCGCAATCACCACAGGGCTTGTCAAACTGATTCTAGTGATGATCCTTGGAAGGGCCTGCCTGAGTGATAATCTGGCGCAATCGTCCGGGAGTATAGAATACCATAGTGATAATAATATCATCGCCGCATCAATTAAATCCTTAAGGGGTCAGAGCCGGATATTTTTCAGGATCGCAGCGCTCTACTTCATCATGACCTTCCTCGTCCTATATTCGAGCCAGAGAGGCATCTTGCAGTCGTTGGACGTCCATCCAATCGCCAATCTATTCATGGTTCCGCCTGACACAGTGATCCCTCTGACCATTTACGTTGCAAGCCCTAAAGCTGGAATCACCCTCCTTGGGCCCATGATCCAGAACGGAGGAATCTCAGAGTCGAAGGCCCTGATAGTATTGATGCTCGGAAGCTTATTCATGCTTCCAGTCTATTCCATCAGGTCGCTGATGCCCAATTACACTTCAGTCTTCGGCATGAGGCTCGGCCTTTCCCTGGTGGCTGTATCGACAGGGATTAGCGTCCTTGTCAGGCTCTTAGTGCTGATTGCACTTCTGATGGCGACTGGATGATGCCTTGCCATAATCAAGCAGCTCCCCGAGCGAGAGGCGATCCCCAGATGAATAGAGGATCATAGAGGATTTTGCAGATCCGACTCGAATGCTCAGGAACGCTGCCCAGGCGACGCAGTGACTATGAAATATCTCCTCAAAAGATTTCCTTTGATCATCCATTTAGCGGATGTGAACCCACAATCCTTGAGCAATTCCTCCATCTCGTCTTGGGTGTATACCCTCACGTCTCCAGCACTGTTGAACCTCGATCTGAGGACCAGATTCACAAGGAATCTAAATGGATTGGGCGCCCACGGATCTGCGATTATCAAATGTCCGCCGCTTCTCAAGACGCGTCTCATCTCCCTCAGAACAAGCTCTGGACTCGGATAATGATGAAAAGATGCAATGCAGGTGATGATATCAAAGGATTTGTCCTCCCAGGGCAGATGCTCTGAGTCTCCAACCCTCAGATCGACGCGATGTCCTAGTAATTCCCTGCTTCTTTCTATCATTCCGGGTGATATATCGATCCCAGAGACCCTTGCATGGAATTTATTCGAGACCATAGACAAGAATGTGCCAGTTCCACATCCCACATCCAATAATCTCTCGAAATTCCTGCCGGCAAGCTCCTGAATTATATCATAGTGCATCGGCTCTGTGTACTTGCCCGCGCAAGCATCGGAGTAATGCGAAGATAGCTCTTCGAAATGATCTCTGGATAGCTCTTTATACTTTTGCTGTCCAAATTTCCCCATCAATTATTTTTCGATGAATTTCGTATATCTTTTTTCCGGTCAAAGCAGGCACTCCTTCCTTGAGGCCCCTTCCTGTGAAGATCAAAGAGGTTCTCCCTCCTCCGATGAAGATTCGATAGGTTTATAAATCATCACTCTAACCGCAAAAGCGTGCCTGGAAAGACTGCTCGAATCTCCTTTGTGGACCACAGGATCAGCCTCCTGAAACCGGTGAGGCTGGCCTCGGGCATCTTCGGACACCTGGTCTTTTCTTTCTTTTGATGAAAGGGCGAAAAACCAGCTTGATTTAGCAGGCTGCCCGAGAGATTTTCGTCCGACGGCGGGATGGTACGATGTTATCTGAAAGCGATGCCAAAGTTCTGAAAGCGATATCTGAAGGCCAAACTGATCCCCAGACCATCGCTGAGCAGCTAGGAATGAAGGTGGAGGCAGTGCGTGCCTCTGCTGATGCGCTAGAGGAGCGGGGCCTCTCCAAGGTCAACAAGACAGTGAATGAGATCTTCACCCTGACAGATGAGGGGAGACTGTACGCCAGGGAGGGCCTCCCTGAGAGGAGACTGCTTCAGGCTATCGGCTCGGGAAAATCCATGGCCGAGCTGAAGGACCCGGCCCTCAAGATCGGATTGGGATGGCTTCGAAAGAAGGGCTGGGCTGTGATCCAGGCAGGAGAAATAAAGCCCATAGGCACAGCTGCCAGAGGATTGGATGAGGAGGTCCTGGAGGACCTGCTCTCCGGGCCTAAAAGCGGGACTATGCTGGACGGCAATGGTCTGGCGGCGCTGAAAGGACGCAGCCTGGTGGCATCGAGCAAAACCAAAGCGTGGAAGTACGAGATCACCCCCGAGGGCTCCAGGGCGGCCTCCGATCAGAAGGCAAAGGGCGCAGAGTCCATCGCTGCCATCACCACTGGAATGATCAAGACGGGTGATTGGGAGGGCGGCAGGGTAAATTATGGCGGCAGGCTTTACCAGGCCCGTCCCTACGACGTCACCCTCGCAGCAGACAGGATCTTTCCGGGCAAGAAGCACCCCTACCAGAGGCTCATCGACTTCATGCGGGAGATCATGCTGGAGATGGGATTCACTGAGATCAAGGGCCAGATCGTCCAGTCCAGCTTCTGGAACTTCGACGCCCTCTTCCAGCCGCAGGACCACCCTGCCAGGGAGATGCAGGACACATTCTATCTGGAGAGCAGGGCCGAGATCCCCGACTTCACCAAGGTCAAGGAGATGCACGAGCGCGGCGGAACAGTTGGATCCACCGGCTGGGGAGGAGCTTGGAGCCCTGAGATAGCGCGCCAGGAGGTCCTGAGGACGCACACCACCGCTGTGACCATCAAGTACCTGGCAGACCACCCTGAGCCGCCAGTCAAGGCCTTCGGCATCGATCGAGTCTATCGGCGCGAGGCCATCGATGCCACTCATACTCCTGAGTTCGAGCAGCTGGAGGGTGTCGTCATGGACAGGGATGTGAGCTTCCGGCACCTGCTAGGCGTCTTGGCGGAGTTCTACTCCAAGATGGGCTTCGAGGAGGTGCGCTTCCGGCCCGGCTACTTCCCCTACACTGAGCCCTCCGTCGAGCCGGAGGTCTTCATAGACGGCCTGGGCTGGGTGGAGCTGGGGGGCGCGGGCGTCTTTCGCCGAGAGGTCACTGCTCCCTTCGGCATCGAGCACCCCGTGCTCGCCTGGGGCCTCGGCGTCTCGCGCGTTGCCATGCTGAAGCTGGGCCTGAAAGATCTCCGGCTGCTCTATCAGTCGGATGTCGAATGGCTGAGGAACACGCCCGTCACAGTAAAGTTGTGAGGTTCATTCATGCCGGTTGTCAGACTTTATTACGAGGATATGGAGAGGCTGATAGGGGCCTCCAGGGACACCATCATGAGCAGGCTGGCCATGATGGGAGCAGACATCGGAAAAAGGGCTGAGGAGGAGTATGTGGACGTGGAGTTCTTCCCGGATCGGCCCGATCTCTACAGCCCTGAGGGAGTGGCGAGGGCTATGCAGGGCTTCCTCGGCCTTCGGACGGGCCTCGTGAATTACGATGTCGAGGAGGGTCCGATTGTGCTGGAGGTGGATGATTCCGTAAAATCGGTCCGCCCGATCATTGGCTGCTCTGTGGTGCGCGGCCTTGAGTTCTCAGACGAGGCCATCGAGTCCATCATGGGGCTGCAGGAGGACCTGCACTGGGGCCTCGGAAGGAACAGGCGCAAGGTGGCCATCGGGGTGCACGACATCTCCCGTGTGGTCCCGCCCTTCCGCTACCTGGGGGCTGACCCTGCGCGCGAGTTCGTGCCCCTGGACTTCTCGGAGAAGATGTCTATGCATGAGATCCTGCAGAAGCACCCCAAGGGCAGGGACTACGGCCACATCCTCGACGGCTGCGAGCGCTATCCCCTCATAGTTGATGCAAACGACGATGTGCTCTCCTTTCCGCCTGTGATAAACGGCGAGCTGACGCGGGTGACAGATGAGAGCCATGACCTCTTCATCGACGTCACTGGGACAGATCCAGTCGTCTTCAAGGCCCTGAACATAGTAGTAACCTCGCTGGCCGAGAGGGGTGGCAGGATCGAGTCGGTCCTTGTGAGGCGAAGCGAGGGCGACTTCCGCTCGCCTGACCTGCGGCCAGCCCCCTGGACTGTTGCCTCAAGCGAGGCCAATAAGCTCATCGGCTTTGAGCTGAAGGCGCCGGAGCTGGCAGATTGCCTTGAGAGGATGCGCTTTGGGGCGAAGGCTGAAGGCGAATCTGTGCAGGTACAGGTTCCTGCATACAGGGCGGATATAATGCACTCCTGGGACATCTTCGAGGATGCGGCCAAGGCATTTGGCTACGACAGGCTCGTGGCCGAGATCCCTAAGACTGTGACAGTGGGCCAGGCCCATCCGTCGGAGGTGCGCAAGGCTGAGGTTCGCGAGATCATGGCGGGGCTGGGTTACTTGGAGGCGATGCCATTCACCCTGACCAATGAGACTGTGCACTTCGACTGGATGAGGCGGCCGCGAGAGGGTGCGACGAGGGTCATGCATCCCATCAGCGAGCTGCACACTATCCTTCGCACGTCTTTGCTATCAAGCGTCCTGGAGATCTTCTCCCTCAATCAGCATCATCCCCTGCCCCAGAGGATCTTCGCTGCAGGCGACGTAGTGGTTGGGAGGAAGACCAATATGCACCTGGCAGCAGCATCGATTCACAGCGGCGCGAACTTCTCTGAGATCAGGTCTGTGGCGGACGCCGTCCTGAGGGAGATGGGCCTGGAGAAGCAGACGAAGATAGTTCCCTCCGAGGATGGTGCCCTGCTGCCCGGTCGCGGTGCGGACATCCTGGTCGAGGACGAAAATATAGGGCTCTTCGGGGAGATTCACCCGCTGGTCCTGCGCAGCTTCGGCCTGGAGCAGCCTGTCGTGGCGCTGGAGCTGAAGTGGGGAGAGCTTTGAGAGGGACGCCGAGAACGGCCTGAAGGCCGAATCCGAAGCTGTCGAATGCAATCTGTGAGTTCGACGGCTCCAGCCAATAGGATACGGCCTCGTTCGATCATCAAGGGATGGCGAGAGGGGCGATCCTCAAGGCCGTTCGCATGAATCTTGGCGAAGAAGACTCGGAAAGACCTCTGGATTTCATAAAACCAAGCGAGGGGTGCTCTACGACTTTAGTGCGGCCAGATGCAGTTCGATCGGGCGGCAAAAAGATAAATGCTTAATTATAATATGTCACATAACCATGCGGCGTGCCCTCAACGCCCCGGCTGAGGCTGGCGGCTGTGAGGGAAGACTGTGATCCATTTTTGGATTCTCTCGTGGGCCTGGTGTATCCCTTTATCATAAAAGCTGTCCTATTTGACTGAGGAGTCCCCGAAGCGCTGACTGAGGCATTGATGCCAGAAGTGGCGCAGACTCTGGCCCCTGTGCCCTTCGCCGGCCTGACATTCGCCTCGCCACATATCATAAAAGGAGGCTGTGGGCAGACCTTTTTTGGAATGCTGGCATTGAGGAGAGATTCATTCATGGCCGAGATCTTCGAGATTGAGCTCAAGCTCGAATTGCTCAGGGCAGGCTCATTCGGAGTTGCATTGGTCGCATCATCCAAGCCATCACTGCTGTTCTCCGAGGCGGCCGCCAAAAAGCAAGCTGTCATGATAGCGATCAGCAGGCCCATGAAGCAGAAGGAAGGAATCCTCATCTTTGATCCTCGGCCCAACAGAGCACCTTTTGAGATATCAACTTGCCCCTGAATCTTCTAAAGCCAGACGGGCGTGCAGTCTCAGCCGCCATAACCTCAAGGGCGTTCTGCTCGTCAAGTCACAACATTTAAGTCCATCGGGATCGGAAAATCGGCCGATCGGAAATGGGGTATATTGAGGAGATAAGGAAGGCTGGCCGCGATGCAAATCCTTTTTTCAGGCTCATGGGGATCGAGGTGGAATCCTTTGGCGAAGGCAGCGCGATTCTCTCGATGAATGTTCGACCTGACATGCTCAATGGCGTCGGGTGGCTGCAAGGAGGGCTCTACGGTGCTCTGTGCGACGAGGCGATGGCTCTGGCCCTCTACACCCGTCTTGAAGAGGGTGAGCAGATTGCCACCATCTCTGAGAGCACCTCGTACCTGAGGGGAGTGAGGAATGGAAAGATCCGGGCAAGAGCAGAGATCGTCAGGAAAGGGAGGCAGGTCGCTTTCCTGGAGGGATGCGTGACTGACGCAGGGGATGGCCTGCTCTCGAAGACGACTGCCTCGTTCACCATCTTCAGATCGCAGCTCTCGAATGGAAAAGTTCAACAATGAGAAGGTTCATCACCCTGCTGTAGGAGACGATACAAAATGGCTGATTGCGAGCTATGCACGCGCGCCAGGCCGACGCTCTTTCCCATAAAGGCGCCTGTACACACACTGGCCTGGCCTGAAGGGGCTTACAAGGGAGTCTGCGACATCTGCTTGGAGAACCTTGAGAAGGGCTGGCAGGAGCGTTTCGGGCCGAAGCCTGAGGCGAAGAAGTAATAGATATTGCAAAATGGCATTGATAGCAGCAATAAATCGCTGCTGAGATTGAGCTACTGAATCAAAAGATTTTTTTGCGCCGTCGGTCATGCCAGCCGGGGCTCTCCGACCAAAGGATCTGGAAGATGAGGATGCAGAAGGAAGAGAAGATTGTGATTGTGCTGCTCCTCATGGCAGCTGGATCTCTGGCTGTGGCTTTTTGGGCTTTCGGCAGCGATGAAGCCACCCCTGAAGAGCCAAGAGAGAAGGAAACGGGCCACACTGTGGAGGGCCGGGTGCTGGAGATCAAGCCCACCAAGTCCGGCGGCAACCTGATCTTGAGAGTCGAAGGATCGTCGCTTCCAGTCTTCATCCCGGCCAGCTCGGGCGCTGGCGATGTCCAGAAGAGGGTTCACCAGGGCGACAGCATCAGGGTCACTGGAACCGTCTCGTCCTACCAGGGAAAGGACGAGCTGAAGGTCGCCAGGGCCTCAGATGTGCAGCTGCAAAAGCCATGATGAAGGCATGAAAAAAATCAGAGAATAAGGACTTGCCAGAGGAGATCTCAATGAAGATCATCACGCTGCTCACAGACTTCGGCTCCTTCTACCCTGCCCAGATGAAGGGCGTGATACTCTCGCGGCTGATGGAAGGGGGCGGGGCGATGGCGAAGGAGGCTGTGACCTTCGTGGACATCGCCCACGACATCCCACCCCAGGACGTGCGCGCGGGAGCCTTCGCCCTTCTCTCCTCAGTCAGGTTCTTTCCCGCGGGGACGATTCACATCGCAGTCGTCGATCCGGGAGTCGGGACGAGCCGCGCAGGCTTGGTGGTCGAGAGCGGCGGCCAGCTCTTCGTCGGCCCTGACAACGGCCTCCTCCTGCCCGCTGCGAAGGCGCTCGGCGTGCCAAGGGCGCATAGGATCGCCTGCGGCTTCGGGGCGTCGAGCACCTTTCACGGGCGGGACATATTCGCGCCAGTGGCGGCCCTCCTCGCTGAGGGGCAGAGCCCCGCGAGCATAGGGCCGAGGATGAGGCCGAAGGAGATCGCCTTCGGGAAGCCGAAGAAGACAGAGAGCGGAGTCGAGGCCACCATCATATACGTAGACAGATTCGGCAACCTGATCCTGAACCTGCGAAAGATCCCGGCTTTTGACATCCGGCTCAAGGGCATCAAGCTCAAGAAAGCCAGGACATACGCCGAGGGCCGCAGGATCGAACCACTTATAATCTCTGGGAGTCATGGCTTTGCAGAGATCGCGGTCAACCAGGGAAGCGCCGCCGAGGCCTTCCGCCTCAAGGTAGGAGACCGCATTCTTCTGGAGGAGATCTGAATTGTTCGGAATTGAGTTCGTGCCCGAGGAGCCTGCCGTGAAGATCGGCTATCTGGCCAAGCTTGCCGAGGACGTCGGCTTTGAGACCATCTGGATCACAGACCACTACAACAACAGAGATGTTTACACGACGCTGGCGGTCGCGTCCTTGCTCACCAACAGGGTGCGCCTCGGCACAGGCGTCACCAACCCGTACACGCGAAATGTTGCTGTCACCGCCTCAAGCATCGGCGCTATCAATGAGCTCTCCGGTGGCAGGGCGATCCTCGGCATCGGTCCGGGCGACAAGGCGACCTTCGACATCATGGGGATAGAGTGGGACAAGCCCCTGACGCGGGTAAAGGATGCTGTCTCTGCGATCAGGGCTCTCCTGGCGCGCGAGCGCGTGAGCCAGGCAGGCATGAAGGGCGCTCAGCTCAAGTTCAACCCCGGCAGGATCCCCATCTACCTCGGAGCCCAAGGCCCGAAGATGCTGGAGCTGGCCGGTGCCGTGGCAGACGGCGTTCTCATCAATGCCTCCCATCCAGATGATTTCAAGTTTGCAGTGCCGGTGATACGCAAGGGTGCCGAGAAGGCCGGCAGGAGCCCGGATGACGTCCAGATCTGCGCCTATGCTAGCTTCAGCGCAGACAAGGATAGGGCCAAGGCGGCGAACGCTGCGAAGATCGTCGTGGCCTTCATCGCCGCGGGATCGCCCGAGAACGTCCTTGATCGGCACGGGATAGCTTTGGAGGAGGCTCGCGCGATCTCGGGGTCGATAGCCAAGGGAGACTTCAAGTCGGTCATGGCGGGCGTGACGCCCCGGATGATCGAGGCCTTCTCCATCGCAGGGACTCCCGAGGACTGCCGCGCCAGAGCCGATGAGCTTCTCAAGACTGGAGTCACCCAGATCGTCGTGGGCTCGCCCATAGGTCCGAACAGGGAGAGCGCCATCAAGCTGATAGGAAAGCAGATCATCGGAAAGTAATCGAGGCGTTTCGGCAAGAGGAGAAGCAGACAGGCGAATGCGACCTGACGAGGAAGAGAGACGAGTCGGTTTTCATGCGAGGACTCTATATCGGGCGCTTCCAGCCCTATCACCTCGGCCACGAGGCTGTGCTTGAGGCGATTGCGAAGGATGTGGACGAGATAGTGATAGTGATAGGAAGTGCCCAGGAGAGCCACACTAAAGAAAACCCCTTCACAGCAGGAGAGAGGATGGAGATGATCTGCAGCGCCCTTGAGGAGGCTGACCTGAGGAGAAGGTGCTTCGTCGTCCCCCTGCAGGATGTCAAGCGCAACTCAATCTGGGTCTCTCACCTGATGTCCATGGTTCCGCACTTCGATCTCGCCTACTCCAACAACCCCCTGGTGGTGCAGCTCTTCAAAGAGGCGGGGGTGGAGGTGAGAAGGCCGCCGATGTACCAGAGAGACCTGTACTCAGGAACGGCGATCCGGAGACTCATGCTGGAGGGAGGCGACTGGAAGGGCCTGGTGCCTTGTAAGATAGCATCAGCCATAGAGAAGATGGGCGGTATCGCGCGGATGGCCAATGTTTCCAGAAGCGACGCCTGTCGCCAGGAGAATCTCGAAGATCTCTAGATCTGATTAGAGGATGGAGTGGTTGCCCAGAAGAGGAGATTGCAGGAGGTAATAACGGACCGGCAGCCACTCCCGTTGGATATAGATTTTATACAAAATAAATACTTTTCGATTGTTTAATGGAGAAAATATAGAGAATTCCAAAAGATGAGAAGGATCTCAGGGGCCCAAAAAACCCGCACCCGTTTTCGGCTGGTTTTATGATGATCTTCGGGCCGTCGGTCGCGTCGGATTTCTGGAACCGGGGCTCCTGTCGAAAAAGTATTTAGGCATGAATGGCCAGGAAAAGGGCGATGCAACCACAGAAACGGGAGCCAGCAGCGTCAGATGATCTCTGGGTCATCTCCTTCATCGGCAGGGACAGGCCAGGCCTCGTCTGCGACATCTTGCAGGAGCCTGCCGAAAAAGGCGTGAACATCGTTGACATGGACCAGAGGGTCATGCAAGGGATATCAGTCATGTCGGTGGTTGCGGACTTCGGAGCGGCTAGTGTTACGCCAAAGGAGATGGAGACGTGGTTTGAGGGCAAAGCCGATTCCTTTGGCATCGAGTTCAGCTTCCTGCCCCTGGAGCCGTACAGGGGAAGGCGCGGCACAAAGAAGAGCTTGCATGTGGTCACCATCCTCGCCAAGGACAGAGTGGGCATCATCAGGGACGTGGCTGCTTTCGCCGCCAGAAGCGAGATCAACATCGAGAGGGCGTCAGTCACCGCCAGGGGCGATCTGATCTCCATCGAGTTCCTCATGGACTTCTCAGGCTGTGGGGCGGATGCCTGCAGGGAGATGCTAAGGAAAGAGTGCGAGCGGCTGGGCTTGGACGTGGTGATCCAGGAGATCGGACGATCCAGGAAAGAGAAGCGGCTGATAGTCTTCGACATGGACATGACCATCGTGGACTTCGAGATCATCAACAGGCTGGCAAGCTTCGTGGGCGTGGACGAGGAGGTCAGGTCGATAACCGAGAGAGCCATGAATGGAGAGATGGACTTCAAAGAGTCGCTGCGGCAGAGGGTGCGCCTCCTGCGGGGAACACCGGAGAGCACTCTGCGGGAGATCGCCAAAGATCTGCAGCTCACCCCCGGCTCCGAGGAGCTGATCCACCACCTCAAGCACGTGGGCTACAAGATCGCCCTCATAAGCGGCGGCTTCACATATTTCACAGACGTTCTGAAGGAGCGCCTGGGCTTCGACTACGCATATGCCAATGAGCTCGAGATCGAGGACGGCGTTCTGACGGGCGAGATCCGGGGCGAGATCATCGATGCCGAGGCCAAGGGGCGCATCATCTACCGCCTGGCGGAGATGGAGAGGATCGGGCCCGAGAACATCGTGGCAGTGGGAGATGGTGCCAACGACTGCCTGATGATCAAGAACGCCGGCCTGGGCGTCGCCTTCAACGCCAAGGAGATACTGAAGAGGGTCTCCGACGGAACCCTATCGAGGGAGAACCTCCTCGGGCTGCTCAATGTCCTGGGGCTCGCCGAGAAGGAGAAGGAGCTGCTCTGAGCTTCATGAGAAGGGGCTTGGATGAGATTGTAACCCGGATTCGCCCCTGAACTGGAATTTGCTCCCATGATTACTTGGCGGTGCCGCACCTGGAACTGATATGGAAAAAAGCATTTATACTTGTTCTGGCGTAAGGGTTCTGGTTTGTTCCTTATCATCCTGGAGGATTGAAGGATTTGACAACTGTTTACGACGTACCTCCCCATGATCTGATAGAGGCCGCGGCCCAGGAGCTGAAGGCTGCGGGCAAGGTTCAGCCGCCGAAATGGGCTGAGTTCGCGAAGACTGGCGTGCACAAGGAGATGCCTCCGACCAACCCCGACTGGTGGTTTGTGAGGTGCGCATCCGTGCTGCGCAGGATTTACATCGATGGCCCAGTAGGCGTCTCCCGCCTCAGAAGCTTCTACGGCGGGAAGCAGCGAAAGCCCGTTCGCACCGGCGGCTTTGCCAAGGGCAGCGGCTCCATTGCGAGAGAGGCCCTGCAGCAGCTGGAGAAGGCGGGCTATGTCAAGAAACTAAAGGTCGGACGCCAGATAACCCCAGAGGGCCAGGCATTCCTGGACGGCACGGCCCACAAGGTCAGGTCCAAGGCTGAGGGGACGACTGGCACACCAGCGGCCTGAAGAGGTGCAGCAAGAGCATGGCTGACGACGAGCTTGCAGAACTGAGACGAAAGAGGCTGGAGCAGCTTCAAAGGCAGCAGGTGGACTCGCAGATGATGGCAGCTCAGCAGGAGCAGGCTCAGGCCGAGCTGGAGGCCAAGAAGGCAGCCATCATGAGGAACATCCTGACGTCGGACGCAAGGGAGCGTCTCAACGCGATTAGGATGACGAAACCCGAGTTCGTTGCCCAGATCGAGGCCCAGCTCATAATGCTCGCCCAGAGCGGCAGGCTGAGGGGCGCGATCACCGATGAGCAGCTCAAGGCCATCCTCAGGCAGGCCCAGCCCAAGAAGAGAGATATCACCATCACCAGGAAGTAGGCAGGGCGAGAGGATAACGGGAGAAAGGCGATCCATTGAAGGCTTCAATCCTGTTTTCCGGCGGAAAGGATAGCGGTCTGACGACGCTTATGCTCGAGCCCTTCTTCGACGAGATAGAGCTTGTCACCTTCAGCTTCGGAAGAGACGAGGCATGGAGGGTGGCTGCATCGGCTGCTGCCGAGATGGGCCATGTTCACAGGCGAATCGTATTCGAGGAAGGCGTCCTGGAGAAGGGCCTCGATATGCTGAGATCGACAGGGTATCCCAACGATGCCCTCAATTATGTTCATTCAATTGCATTAGAGACTCTGGCAGAGAGTTGCGAATTCGTGGCAGACGGGACGAGAAGAGATGATCGCGCGCCCAAGATGGGGCCAAGCGCTATCAAGAGTCTCGAAGACCGCCTGGGCGTCCATTATCTGAGGCCCTTGGCGGGCCTTGGAGGCAAGGCGATTCAGGCGATGGCCCGGCGCTACCTCGATTTCGAGGAAGAGCTCTCCGAGAGGTACCCCGCCTCCGACTTTGAGGTGGGGCTGAGGTATGCCTTGAGGGAGCAATACGGCCAGCAGGAGGTCGAGAGGATTTTCCCCTCTCGGCATACGCACACCAGAGTCATTCGGAGGAAGGATATTGTCCAAGAAGTTGAAGGGCAAGAAGATCAGGCTTGCCAAGGCATTCAATCAGAATCGTAGGGTGCCGGCCTGGGTAATAGTCAAGACCATGAGGCGAGTAGTCACGCACCCCAAGAGAAGACATTGGCGCAGAAGCACTCTAGAGGCATGATATGGCTGACACAGAGAGAGTTTACACCATTCCCCTCAAGGTCGTGAAGAATGTTCCCATTTATCGCAGATCAGACAGGGCGATGGCTGAGGTGAGGAAGTACTTGGCCCGTCACATGAAGACGCCGGCAGAGAACGTGAAGATAGACCAGAGCTTGAACGAGGTCATCTGGGCGCGGGGCGACATGAAGCCGCCGACGAGAGTTCGTGTCCGCGCAGTCAAGTTCGAAGACGGCGGGGTTGAGGCGGAGTTTGCAGGCGAGCGATAAGAGGCTGAAGATCGCTGGCAGCTCCCTTCTGGGAGTCTTTGCAAGGTGCACTGAGAAAGTGGTCCTCGTCCCGCAAGATGCTGAACCCGATGCCATCGAGGTCCTCGCCGAGGGGCTGAAGGTTCCATCCGTCCGGCTCCTGGCCGGCGGAAGCTCTGTGCTGGGGTCCCTCGTCGCGGGTAACTCTCAGGGGTTTGTGGTCACGCATCACGCCTTGGAGGCGGAGCTTGAGGCCCTGAGAGAGCACGGGAGGGCATCGAGGCTGCCCGCGAGGATAAACGCCGCGGGAAATGTCATCCTGGCCAACGACCAAGCTGCCCTCGTCCATCCCGGGCTCTCCTCCAGGGCCTGCGAGACTGTGGCCGAGACCCTGGGCGTCACCGTCGCCAAGGGCACCATCGGCGGGCTGAAGACAGTGGGCATGGCGGCCGTGGCGACGAATAACGGCCTTCTGGTTCACCCGCGGATCACTGGGGCTGAGATCGCTGTCTTAGAAGACCTCTTCGAGCTGCCGGTGGATGTCGGAACAGTCAATTTCGGATCGCCTCTGGTGGGATCGGGCATCTTGGCCAACAGCCGGGGATACTTAGCAGGGGACGAGACTACAGGCCCTGAGCTTGGCCGCATCGAGGATGCTTTAGGTTTCCTGGTTTAAGGATAGGTGGAGAGGAAGAGCGATGAGCACATTCGAGATCAAAGGATTGTACAGTGGAGGAGTGGTCGGCAAGACATGGCTGCCCTTCACCAAGATCGTTGAGAGCCAAAACGAGAAGAACGCTGTGGAGTGGGTCTATTCCCTCATGGGAAGCGAGCACGGCTTGAGGAGGGATAAGATCAGGGTCGAAGGGGTGAAGGCTGTTGAGTAGCTCTCCTGGAGGCGAGGAGCAGGTGAGGCAGCTTTTGGCCGCCTACCAGCAGTATCAGGCCGAGGCTGAGGCGATAGCCCGCCAGATAGGCCTAACGCAGCTCACTGCCGAGGGCCTGGATAGAGCAGTCACAGCTGTGGACGCCCTGGAGAAGGCCGAAGAAGGACAGGAGATGCTTGTCCCCATCGGGTCTGGATCATTCATCCATGGCAAGCTCGCCTCCAAGGAGAAGGTTGTCCTGAACATAGGAGCCGGCGTGAGCATCGAGAAGACTGCTGCCGAGGCCAGGGAGTCGCTGAAGGAGAGGAGAGCCGAGGTGGCTGAAGGGTCCAAGAGGCTGAACGAGGTGCTCTCCAAGATCGACATGGAGATGCAGAAGTTGCAGGCCCAGCTCGCCAAGCTCGAGCAGCAGCCAGGCGAAAGGAGCGAAGGAGTTGTTTAATCGGTTTAAGGAAAAGCTCTCAGGCTTCAAGGAGGCCCTCTCAAGTAAGATCCAGGAGAAGGTCGGGGCGAAGGCTGATCAGGCGGAGAAAGCCACTACGGCTGAGAAGCCGGCAGCCGCCAGCAGCCAGCCGCAGCAAGAGGCGAGATCAGGGGCAGTCTCCGAAGCCCCGAAGGCGCGAGAGGCCGAGAGGGACAGCTCCAAGCCGAAGAACAGGCTCTCTTTTCTTGAAAAGGCGAAGACCCTCGTCTTCGAGCAGGAGGTAGTCCTCGAGGAGAAGGATCTTGATGAGCCCCTGTGGGCTCTGGAGATGGCTTTGCTCGAGAGCGACGTAGCCCTTCCCGTGGCCGAGGAGATCGTGAAAGAGGTCAAATCAGGGCTCCTTGGGGTGAAAAAGAAGATTGGCGCTGACACTGGAGAGCTGGCTGAGGAGGCGCTCAGAGGCGCGCTCCTGAACATCCTTTCCCGAAACCACATCGACTTCGACGAGTACATCAGCGATAAGGAGAAGCCCGTCAAGATCCTCTTCGTGGGAGTGAACGGCACAGGAAAGACGACCTCGATCGCCAAAGTGGCGAAGCATCTGATGGATCGGGGCTATTCTGTGGTCCTGGCTGCGGGCGACACATTTCGTGCCGGGGCCATCGAGCAGCTTGAGGTTCACGGAAATAAGCTCGGCCTGAAGGTCGTCAAGCACAAGACGGGCGGCGACCCGGCTGCGGTGATCTTCGACGCCATAGAGTACGCGAAGGCGCACAACAAGGACGTTGTCCTGGCTGACACCGCCGGGAGGCTGCACACGAACATAAACCTGATGGACCAGATGAAGAAGATAGTTCGTGTGACGAAGCCTGACCTGCTCATCTTCGTGGACGAGGCCATCGCGGGCAACGACGCCGTCGAGAGGGCGCGCCTCTTCAACGAGTCTGTGCCGATAGGCGGGTCGATTCTCACGAAGACTGATGCTGACGCCAAGGGCGGCTCGGCCATCAGCGTCGCTTACATCACAGGCAAGCCCGTTCTCTTCCTCGGAATAGGCCAGACCTATCCCGACCTGGTCAAGTTCGAGCCCCAGTGGCTGGTTGACAGGCTGATGGGAGAGGCAGAGGCATAAAGCACAATAAATCCTTTTTTTGAAGACCCGAAAGAGCGCTGGGATACGCTTATTAATCATCGTGTTATGGCTAAGTCTGAGGCTGTACCATGGAAGACGAGACTGTTCCGCAGACGACAGGTGAGGCCCGCGAGAGGATAAAGTCCTGGCTCACCGAGGAGAGGCTCCTCAAGGAGACAGTCGAGGACGAACGGCTCAGCTTTCACTTCGCCTGCGAGTACCCCGTGGGCTCAGGGAGGCACATGAACGTCTTCCAGCCGAAGGATCACGAAGACCTGATTGTGATCTTCAGCAGAATCAGGCTCGTCGATCTTCACAAGAACGCCCTCGCCGCCATGCCGCAGAAGGAGAAGGAGCGGCTCATCTGGCAGATGCGCTACGACCTGCTCTTCAGGGAGTCCAGCTTCGAGATGGAGATGAAGGAGGGCGAGCTTGAGGGCTTTCGCTTCACGCGGGAGCTCTACGCCGATGGCCTGAACAAAAACCTCTTCATGGATGCTATCCGGGAGAACTTCAAGGGCGAGCTTTACGTCATCTGGAAGTTCCAGGAGGTCTTCGGCGAGGGGCAGGCCGCCCGTATCTCCGGCCCGCCAGAGCCGATGTACTGCTAGCGTTTTGGCAAATGCAAGGCCTTGTTTTTCGCCATATTTAACAGCAAAAAAATGATTGCTTTCCTGTGAGGCTTACTGATCTAGCGGGCGCGGAGGGATTCGAACCCCCGATCTACAGCTTAGGAGGCTGCCGCCTTATCCTGACTAGGCCACGCGCCCTGACGGCCTTTCCGTTTAATCAGCACGTATATCAATCTTTCCGGGTGGTCGCTGCTCTCCAGCTCAATTGGGCTCTGTCCTGCTCAACATACGAGCGAGGAGACTGTGGGAAGATGAGGGCGCTGGCCTCCGAGACGCCAGATGGGCTGGCAGATGCTCTCATCTCTTCTGGCTATCCGACTGCACTCTGACCGCGCAACGCACTCCTGAACAGAGAATGCTCAACACTGAGATGGCGAGGAGCATGAATATAGAGCATTCTAGATATCATAGATACCCATGTTTTTCTTTCTGTATATATTCTATTTTGGTTAAAATCTTATAAGGATTTCACTAAAACCTTACTTTGGTCGAAGAACAGCCGAGGATTCGAATCGCATCGAAGAGGACTTCACATGGTCATAGGCGTCATAATGGTCAAAGTCGTGCCCGGCCAGGAGAGATCCGTATACTGCGCCCTGAAGAGGAGAGATGGAATAATGGATGTCTACCACGTCTTCGGGGAGTACGACTTCTTCGTGGTGCTACAGGCTGATGGCCTGAGCGATCTGGACGAGATCATGGAGGACATAAAAAGGTCGCACGATGTTATCCTGTCAAGGACAATTCTTGTGGGCTGGGATAGCGGTCTGCGAGGGAGAGCAGCTCTCGAAGCCCCGGTTTAAATCGCACTCGATAATGGCCCTGAAAGGCTTTCCGCATCTCGCGTGAGTTCATCATGATGCCTTGACATCGGTTTTCCTGATAGGCGATATGGGCTCTGAGAACTCCTTCGCCTTGACGCCTGCAAGATCCTCTGCCTCTATCTCCACCACGAAGGGCCCTTCGCCAGAAGCTCTTCTCTCGATGATGAGGGTGTAATGCTGGATGGGCGACCTGTCCAGCACCATTGCAGGAAAGGTGTTCAGGCCATGGTCGAGGTTCAGCCAGAAGAAGCGAAGAGCTGTCTGGCCGACTACAAGGGTTATGTTGTTCTTGACGTATCTGCCGTAGGGCGTCGTCGGGCTGGCGGATCTCAGGAACTCCATCGACCTGTAATACTCCTTTCCTGAGAGGTCCCTGAGTGAATGAAACCGGCCCTTCTCATCGAAGTACGCCAGGGCGGTCGTCTCGTCCTCTCCCTGATTAAGCGCCATCTGGCAAGGGGCCGAGTAGACCATATAGGGTGCCTCTTCGGGCGGCAGATCTATGGTGTTCACCACCACAGCAGGCTCGATGAAATTGGTGCCATTTGAGATCCTCCAGCTCTGCCGGGGCCACAAGAAGCTCAGGTTGGCCTCTCTTGCGCGAAGGATCCTGTGCTCAGTCCAGACCACATCGCGGCTCTTCGCATCAATGACATAGAGCGTTGCGCTGGTCAGCTCCTCGGCATCGGCGATCCGGGCGTCGATGATCAGGTTGTCCTTCTCCCATTTAGCGGCAAAGGTTATGCTGGGCCCCTGGCCCTGCACCGAGGATATGCAGATCACCCCAAAAAGGATGGAGACCAGCAGCGCCCCTGCAAGCAGCCTGCTCCACATATCTGATTCAATACTCATCCGGGTTCACCGAGAATACCATCTCCTCAAAAGGGAGACTCCCACTTATGGCACAACAATCGGGCCATGCGCCACTTCTAGTGAGATTCGTATAGGTGTTCGTCATATTGAGATGCCGCTTGATCATGAACCTGCCAATGTAGCTCTCTGTGCTCTCGGCTGCAGTCACCCTGTCGTTGGCCTGCCTGTGCCTCAGGGTTGCCATGCCGTCTGAGCGCGAATTCAGCCTATAATCGGTGAGCTTGTTAGGCTGGAATTCGTCGAGGATTATGGTATGGCTCGCATCGTTTATCAGAGCCCTGAAGAAGGCGTTCTGGAGAGCAAGGGAGCATGAGCGATCCTTCTTCAGGTCCTTTGCCTGCCAGTAGGCTGCTCCGACGTAGTCCAGGTTGTTGCCGAAGATCTCACTCTCGGAGATCCCCTCCCCGAGATAATCCATATTTCTGGAGGCTGTGAGGGATACAGGCCAGCTCTCGTTGACGATTATGTAGAATATCTGACCTCCAGGATACTTGCCGTAATTGGGGCCATTCACATCATTGGAGGTGTTCGCCTCCAAATGGATGTGCTCGCTCGTATCCAGGGTGCCCCTGTGTGCCGCGATCCTCTCCCTCATGTGCACATAAAGGATGCCCATCTCAGTGTACCTCTGATAGGAGCCCTCTCCGATCGCCGAACCTGTGATATTCAGGGATATGTTGTTGCTTTGTCGCAGACCAGTGGTCCATCCGCTCTCGCCCTCGGTGATCTGATAAGACCGACCTGCGGCAGGGGAGCTGAGAAGTATCATCACAGATATCAGCAGCAAAGAGTTGATCGCCCGCGAATCCACTGGCATGTCCTCTGACCCACTTTTGGCAGATCAAATAAAAAGCATTACCGGCGGCACACACTTTTTCGCTTTTTTGCTCTCTTGATCTCCCCCTCAACCCTTGGCGACCATCGTCTCGAAGATTGTCTGATCGATATCAAAAATTCATTGAAACTTAAAACTTAATCATACTTTTCTATCAAAAATCTTAAAAATAGTTCCGAAAAGGAGGAGATGACATTAAAGAAAATAACATTAAATAGTTCAATGGGGAGATGGCTCAACCTGCAAAACGACTATTGGGAAGGTGACTGATATGAGTAAGAACGCTCGCGATAGATCTATAGATCCAGCAAGCCAGGAGATGCTCGCTCTGGCATCCCGCGCGGGTCTTGAGACCGCCTGGGACCGCCTGGAGAAGCAGCAGCCCCAATGCGGCTTCGGAGAACTAGGCCTCTGCTGCCGCAACTGCAACATGGGCCCCTGCCGCATAGATCCCTTCGGCGAAGGCCCCCAGCGCGGCGTATGCGGCGCAACTGCGGAGATCATCGTCGCCAGAAACCTGCTGCGCTCGATTGCGGCAGGCGCTGCAGCCCACTCGGATCACGCCCGCGATGTGGCTCACATCTTCAAGCTCGTCTCACAGGGCAAAGCCACGAGCTACAGCATCACAGACAAGGCCAAGATGGAGCGGCTGATGAAGGAGTATGGCGTGGCTGACCAGATCGCCCTTGCAGAGGCCATTTTATCCGAGTTTGGCAAGCAGGATGGCCCCATCAAGTTCGTCTCAAGGGCTCCTGCGAAGCGCCTCGACCTGTGGAAGAGGCTGGGGATTGAGCCCCGTGGGATCGACCGCGAGATCGTCGAGTGCATGCACAGAACCCACATGGGCGTCGACAACGATCCCTTGAACCTGATACTTCAGGGCCTCCGGGCGAGCCTGGCAGACGGCTGGGGCGGCTCAATGATCGCCACAGAGCTTCAGGACGTTCTCTTCGGCACTCCAGTCCCCACTTTCTCTGAGACAAATCTCGGGGTCCTGGAGAAGGAGAAGGTGAACATCGTGGTTCACGGCCACGAGCCCATCCTCTCCCAGATGATTGTGGCAGCTGCCTCAGATCCCGAGATGATAGATCTGGCACAAAATCAGGGCGCAGAGGGCATCAATGTCGCCGGAATGTGCTGCACAGGCAATGAGATCCTCATGCGCCACGGGGTGCCCTCGGCAGGAAACTTCCTTCAGCAGGAGCTGGCCGTCGCCACGGGCGCAGTGGATGCGATGATCGTGGATGTTCAGTGCGTCATGCCCGCGCTCGGCGCGTTAGCGGGCTGCTACCACACAAAACTGATCTCGACATCGCCCAAGGCGAAGTTCCCTGGAGCGACTCACATGGAGTTTCATGAGGAGACCGCCTACGATACTGCCAGATCCATCGTCAGGGCAGGCATCCTGAACTTCAAGAACAGAAATCCCTCGCGGGTCCACATTCCGGAGATCAAATCCAAGGCGATGGTGGGCTTCAGCGTCGAGACTATAGTCGATGCCTTGGGCGGCAGCCTCGATCCGCTCTTGGGCGCTATCAAGTCCGGCGCGATTCGCGGCATCGGGGCGGTCGTCGGATGCAACAACCCCAAGATTCAGCATGACTTCGGGCATGTCAACCTCGTCCGGGAGCTGATCAAGAAGAATGTGCTGGTGGTGACCACAGGCTGCAACGCCCTGGCCTGCGCGAAGGCGGAACTCCTGCAGCCCGAAGCGGCAGATCTGGCCGGAGACGGCCTCAAGGGCATCTGCAAGGCTCTCGGCATCCCGCCGGTGCTGCACATGGGCTCGTGCGTGGACATCAGCAGGATCCTCGTCGCCGCAGCGGCCATCGCCGACGCTCTGGGCGTTGATATCAGCGACCTGCCGGCTGCCGGGGCTGCTCCAGAGTGGATGAGCGAGAAGGCGGTGTCGATCGGAGCCTATGTCATAGGCTCAGGCGTCTTCACAGTGCTTGGAACAGTGCCTCCGGTCCTCGGGAGCCCTGCTGTGGCTGCGCTGCTGACAGAAGGGGCGAAGGACGTCCTGGGCGCGAGCTTCGCAGTCGAGCCGGATCCCTTCAAGGCGGCATCTCTCATGATCGAGCATATCGATGAACAGCGAAAGAAGCTGGGGCTGTGAGTATGAAGGAGATCTTCGTTCGCCTGGAGAGATGCATGGGCTGCAGGTCGTGCGAGATGGCCTGCGCAGTCGAGCACTCCATGAGCAAGAGCCTCTGCAGTGCCGTGGCCGAGAGGCCGGGACCCAGGCGCAGGGTTTACGTGGAGATGGCAGAGGGGCACAAGATACCCCTGGTCTGCCGCCACTGCGAAGACGCTCCCTGCGCTGCAGTCTGCCGCACCGGGGCGATGCACCAGGACCCTCAATCAGGGACTGTGGAGAGAGATCTGGAGAAGTGCGTAGGCTGCTGGATGTGTGCTATGATCTGTCCCTATGGCGTCATAGGACGCAGCAGCGGCAGCACTCGCGCGGCGATAAAGTGCGATCGCTGCAAGAGCCTTGAGGTTCCTGCATGCGTTAACGCCTGCCCCACGGGCACCCTAGTCTTCGCCACTCAGGAGAATTTCATGGAGATGGTGCGTAAGGAAGCGGCCTCCAGGCTTGTCCGCGATACCAGGAGCACCGCCAGGACCTGATCCTGCCCATAGAAAGCTGAAGAGTCGCCATAGGCCGAATACTTCAGAGAGCAAAAACAAAAATCAGGAGAAGTGAAGGCAGGAGGAGCTAGACTATAGGAGTCATGCTGATCCTGTTCCTCTCCTCCAGGAACATATTGTAGGGCTCAGTGCGCGGAATAATGCCATAGAGGCAGAGGCCGCCATTCAGCTCGTTGACCAGGAAGTAGGTATCCGCGGTGTGAATGGCCATGTTCATGCTCTCCTGGCCGCTTTTCACTATCAGCAGGTTTATGTCGTTTGTCTCCTTCCACTTGCGGATCATGAGGTTTGCAAGATTCAGGACCTCCTTGTAGCCGAAGGCGAACTCCATGGCGTCGAGGCCTATGATGTTCAGGATGGGCCTGCCGGTTCTCTCGCGCAGCACATCCCACTTTTTCAGTACGTCCTTGCCCCATATCTCAGGCTCTTCCCCCTGAGGCTGGGAGACGACGACGTTGGTGGGCACGAAGATATCCCGCGAGCTGAGCTGGTAGCCTATGGACGGAAGGATGAAGACACCTCTTCCGTTCTTCAATGCATTGGAGGCGAGCGCCGTCAGGACCTGGTAGTACCTCTTCCCCACGCCGTGATCTATCTCCATCAGGTTGCATGATCCGTACTTGAGGCCGCCAGTGATGGCATCCAGGTCAGGAATGCCTGTTGAGATCCTATCGTCTCCGGGGTCTGGGATCCTCACAACATCGCTCGCAATCCTGGCGTCGCTGTGCTCCCTGTAGGGCTCGAAGTAGCTGAACCTTCCGCCATGAAGCGTTGAGGTATAGGTCTTCTGCCTGATCTCCACGCCCCGAAGCTTGTTGAGCCTGATCTGGCGGGCGTAGCGCGTCCTCATTCCCTCATAGTTGGGGAGCGAGAACTGCTCCATTGTCACGACGCCGTCGACGATGTAGTCAAGAGGCATCACATTCGCAAACTCGCTGACGAAGATGAGGTGAGTGTCCAGGTCCCTGGCGAACTCGCAGATATTCTGCTCGAAGCTGTGCTGCGAATCGCCGATCAGATGTGATGTGTAGTTCAGCACCGCATCCCAGCTGTCGATGATGATCATGGGGTTGTCCATCTCCTCAGCCTCGTCGAAGAAGACCTTGAAGAAGTCGAGGACTGCGTAGTAGTTGGTGAGCCCAGCGCTCCTCATGCCCTTCAGACTATCGAGGAGCTTGGTCTGCGTCGCATTCACAATGTTCTTCGGAGGTACTATCTCCTTCACCCAGGGATGAGTGGCATAGAGCCTCTTCGGGTCTATCCTGGTGGATATATACATCCCGTTCTTGCTCTCGCAGAGGCTGCTCATGACCTCCAGGGCCAGGGTCGTCTTGCCAGTGCCGGGCTGCCCCTTGATGAGAAGCGTCTGGCCGCTCTCCATCTGGAAGAAGTCCTTGATCTCATTGGGTATGGACATCCGCGCTCCGCTAGACATCGATCTCTCCACTCCTCAGCAGTTGTCAGCTACTTTGCAGATGCATTTCTTTGCGCGCTTCATGAGGCTGCAGATATGGTCGGGCTTGACCCGGAAGGTGAAGTAGATGGTGCTGCTATCACCGTCGCAGAAGTCGATGTCCACCACAGGAAGGGCCTCGATCTCCATCCTGGCGTCGGATAATTGCGCATCTGGGCGCTTTCCAGCGGAGTTCTTGGTCCTCCAGAGCTTGGAAGGTCCAACCTCCACGAACTCCACCTCGCCCTCGGAGCTGAGCACTGAGAGGTACTTTATGACTGTGGTCTTGCTGACGCCTGCCTTCTTGGCGACATCCACCGTCGTGAGGCCAACCTCGGATTCCCTGATGACCTCCAGTATCCTTTCTTTGTAGGACGCCATTCAGATGTCACCCTTCACAGGCTCAAGGAGCGATCTCGTGCTCAACCACTTCAATGCTTCTCCTGATCCCTTCATTGCGCTATTTATTGGTCTCCTCATCAACTATCCTCATCGATTTTCCTGAATTTGATATCTACATCATCATTCGTGCATCATCTTTTCATCAGATATAATTATCTGGTCTCCCGATCCTGTCTTCCTTCATCGTATTAAATTTTGTCTGCACCCCTGCCATGACTCATCCAAAACCAGCATTTGAAAGATAACTTTATTTATCGAAAAATCTATGGCAGTCTCATGAAGGGAAGCGATAGCTCGGCGGCTATTCCTGCCTCGATTCAAATGTTAGAGTGTGGCTTCATCCAAGAATGTCCTGAAGAGATTCACCTTCAATAGATTTCTGGCGATCAGTGGGTTGTGACAGTAAATGCGTGCAGCGCTGAATTGGTGCCTGAAAGGTCTGAAGATAATTATATTATTAATCTTCCTGATGGAGACGGTCGCCGCTGAGGATGTACATTACGGCACCATCTATGGGCAGGTCTATGATGCCAAGACCAAGCAGCCGATCTCAGGAGCATGGGTGTATTGCCAGGAGGCCAAATGCCCGATGCAGCTGACAGACTGCGAGGGACGCTATGCCATCAAGAATGGCATCCAGCCGCTTGGCACCTACACCATCGAATGCGCAAGATATGGATATCAATTGAAGAAGAACATAACCCGAACAGATTCCAGAGGCAAAGCAAATGCGGACTTCAGTCTAGAGCCATTATCAGCTGCAGAGAGCTCTGACTCTCTTCAGAGAGCTTCCAATGGCTCTGTGCCACATCAGAGCGAAAGCCGGAAGGCCGAGACGACGCCCGGGTCTGGAAAGGTATCTGGCACGGGCAGCATCAGAAAGGAATATCGCATAATGAATGGTGCAAATGATCATGCCAATCTGTCTGTAGATATATTAAATGCCACATATTATGAATATGAGTACAATATTCATTCAGATGAGGCGCGATGCCTTGCCGACCTGGATTTGGCTGTCAAGAAGGCAGAGAGCATCACATGCTCAGGGATTGCAAAAAACAGAGACGGCATCCCTGCAGACATAACCATAAGAATGAAAAATGGGGACTTGACGTACAGCAATTATGTCGTCGCCTCTGATCAGGGCGTGCAGGCCTCTCAGAATATAATTGAGACGACCGGCAGAGATGTTGACGTCAATGGCGAGGCACTCGGAGATGATGATGCAATCATGGCGAACATCATCCGTGCGCGCCACAGCGAGAGCCTCAATGGCACCCAAAAGATATCAGCCGGCGAAGATACATCAATATGCACCAGCGTCAATGCCGTAGCCGGGCCTCTGTATATCTGGTCTTATACGGTGGCCGAAGATCACATCATCAACGCCACTGCAGATGTTGCCGCGGGCTCTGCGTCAGTCAATCAGAGCATGAACCTCACTGGTGCATATCAGAGACTAAAGGGGATGACCGGCGGGTCTAGCCTGGAGACATCGGCGAAGAACACTGCTGGAAACGGGAGCCATCTGTATGCAACAGCTGGAAGTGGAGATCTTCAGCTGTCTCAGCAGGCTTCAGCCGCAGACGCTTCATATGAGATGAATTATGAATACATGCCAGTCAGATATTCAACAGGGACATACGATACAGAGTATGCAAGGGCGAGCTCAGAGGTGAACTCTGACAAAAAGGCAGCCAACGATTTGCTGGCAAGTAACTGCGAACAGATGCATGTTTCACAGAAGACTGATCTGGACAAGGATCTTCTGACTCATATAGGCCTTGATGCAATCGCTGGGCCTCTGGATGTCAGGTCCTATATAGCAGCCGAAGATCGCATCCTCGACGCCACTGCAGATGTTGATGCAGGTTCGGTGAGCATCGATCAGGGCGTAAATCTCACAGATGCCTCTCAGTCCTGCAAGGGTGTGGCCGGCGGATGTATGTTCTTCACTGCGATCACGAACGCTGAAAAAAAGACAACAAGGGCATTTACCACTCTTGGGAGCGGTAATGTGATTGATCTTGCTCAACTTGCCTCACTGAAAGACGCCTGGTACAGAGTAGAATATGAATACGTGCCTGTCTCCTATCAGACGGGAACATATGATACAGACCTGAATACGAGCCGGATCGATAGGTACTGAAATGAGCGATTCAATGAACAAGGCCGATGGCGCTACGGCTGAGGCGTCCAAGAGGGGCTACGAGGATTCATGGCCGCCTGTTCGGGGTGACTACATTATCGGCAACCCGGCTGCAGGAGTGGCTGTAGTGACCCTGGCAAGCCAGGTCTTCGCACGGGAGAGCCTTGACGCCCGCACAGTTCGAGGAGCTGCAATGATAGGCCCCTGCGTGACTGAGAACCTGGGAGTCGAGAAGGTGGTGGCCAATATAATCTCAAACTCCAATATCCGCTTTCTTCTGGTCTGCGGCGCCGAGTCGAAGGGCCACCTGCCGGGCAACACGATTCTTGCGCTTCACAGGAACGGCATCGATGATCAGGGCAGGATCGTGGGATCGAGGGGTGCCATCCCCTTCATCCAGAACCTGCCGCCTGAGGCTGTAAAGCGCTTTCAGGAGCAGGTCGAGCTGGTAGACCGCATCGGCCTTGAGGAGAAGGCGGAGATCGAGCGGCTGATCGAGGAGTACAATGCCCTAGCGCGGCCTTACCCGGAGGAGCCCTTCCAGGTCTTCAGGAGAAGGATCAGGCCCGAGTTGGCCGCCGCCGGGGAGGGCGATCTGACCTTCGGCGAGGGCGTTGTCGCTGACACATCTTCGTGGCTTGTTTTTTCTGAGGTGTGATAAGTGTTCAGGTTCAGGCGCGAGCAGTCAGTCGTGAACGTGAGCGGCGTGAAGCTCGGAGGACAGCCGGGCGAGCTGGCGACTGTTCTTTGCGGCACCATCTTCTACCAGGGACATAGGGTTGTGAAGGATGAGGAGAAGGGCCTCTTCGATCGCGAAAGGGCGGAGGGGCTTGTGGCCAGGCAGGCAGAGCTGGCTGAGGAGACAGGGTGCCCCGCAGTGCTGCACCTCTACGCCAGGACTGCAGATGCCTTCGAGAGGTATCTCGACTTTGCCGAAAGGTCCTGGGGCGGCCCCATCATCGTCGACTCTGCAGATCCCGCTGTGCGCGCTTTCGCTGCGCGGCTCGTATCCGAGCTGGGGTATGCGGACAGGGTCATATACAACAGCATCAGCCTCGCCAACTCCGAAGAGGAGATGGATGCCGTCAGGGATTCGGAGGTCGACTCGGCGATCCTTTTGGCCTACAACCCCTCCGAGCCGGGCGTCGATGGCTCCCTGAAGGTTCTGGAGACAGGAGGCTCTGTGATGGTGAAAGGCCTGATAACCCTGGCGAGGGAGCTGGGATTCGCCAACCTGCTCGTCGATCCCGGTGTCTTGCCCCTGGGAAGCGGAGCTGGAGCTGCGTTGCGCTTCTCAGTGGTGGCTAAGGCGAGGCTCGGTTTGCCCGTCGGCTCTGGAATTCACAATGCTATGAGCACATGGGCTTGGCTGAGAGAGAAGGAGACGACATCCAGAAAATGCTGCGACGCAGCTGCTGCGGCGATGCAGCTTCTAGCAGCAGCCGACTTCCTCCTCTATGGCCCCATAGAGAACGCCGATTTCATCTTTCCTGCGGCTGCCATGGCCGACATCCTGATCGCCGAGGCTGTGAGCGACCTGGTAGAGGATGCCGGCCATCCTCTGCACAGGCTAATCTGACGATGACAGCCTTTATCGCTTCTGGCCCTGACCTTCGGGCTCAAATTTTATGCTGAAGGATTTTATACCAAGGACTCTCGATCGATATCATGTATCTTTCCCGCGAGGAGGATGGCATCCTCCAGGGCGATCAGGGCGAGACACTGCGCAGGATGATGGAGATCCTCGTAGCCCTGGGGGACATCTACGGTGCCGAGAGGCTCGTGCCAGTCAGGAGCGCCCAGATCGCGGGCGTCTCCTTCAAGAACATCGGCGAGGCTGGCCTTGAGTGGATCTCGGACCTGCAAGGGCATGTGGCTGTTCCAAGCATCCTCAATCCAGCCGGCATGGACCTAGAACGGTGGAAAGAGATGGGCATCGACGAGGACTTCGCCGCCCGCCAGAGGGAGGTGGTCCGGGCCTATGAGCGCCTGGGCGTAACAGCGGACTGCACCTGCACCCCCTACCAGATCCATCCCGACCTCGTCAGGCGGGGAGATCACCTCGCCTGGAGCGAGTCGTCTGCTGTATCCTATGCCAACTCGGTTCTCGGCGCGAGGACGAACCGCGAGGGGGGGCCATCCGCACTCGCGGCGGCCCTGGTGGGCAAGACGCCCCTCTACGGATATCACCTGGACGAGAACAGAAGGCCGACCCACATAATAGCGGTAGACGCAGATCTGAAGGGTTCAGACTACGGTGCCCTGGGGTTTCTCGCCGGGAGGATAGTGAAGGACGGCGTGCCCCTCTTCAGGCTTCGAGGAAGGCCGGAGCAGGACGATCTGAAGGCGCTTGGCGCTGCTATGGCAGCCAGCGGCTCTGTCGCCCTCTACTTCGTCGAGGGTCTCACGCCATACCCCGCTTCTGGATCGTCCTCGCAGAGAAATGATCGTGGGAACGAGAAGAGCAATCAGTGGATCAATAAGAATATTGACAAAAAAATCGAGAGGGAAGCCGCTGAGAAGATCGCGCTGGAGAACAAAGATATCGATGAGGTCTACGAAAGATATCCCCCAGGCGATTCCGAGATGGTGGCCCTCGGCTGCCCCCACTGCTCCAGGGCAGAGCTTGAGAGGATCGCCGCTCTTCTGGATGGCAGGAAGGCCCGAAGGGAGCTGTGGGTCTGCACCGCCAGGAGGATCGCCGAGGCATCTCCTGATCTCGTGTCAAGGATCGAGAGGAGCGGTGCGAAGGTGATCTGCGACACCTGCATGGTCGTCTCCCCTGCGAGCGAGAGATTCAGGAAGATGCTCGTCAACTCCGGCAAGGCATTGTCGTACATCCCCGGCCTATGCGGCGTCGAGGCAGGCTTTGCGAGCACCGAGGATTGCATCAGCATGGCAGAGGAGGATTAAACCTTGGAGTTCAGATGCCACAGGGTCGCCTCGGGCTGCGCCTGCGGTCCGGCGCTCGTCACGAGGGAGCCGATATCCTTCCTCGGAAACGTCGATCCGGAGACGGGCAGGGTCATCGATCCGTCTCATGAGCTTTGCGGCAAGTGCGTCAGCGGGAAGGTGCTCATCTTTCCGGGGGGCAAGGGCTCCACAGTCGGCTCCTACGTCATATACCAGCTGAAGAAGAGGGGCCTGGCACCAAATGCCATGATAAACCTTCGGGCGGAGCCCATCGTCGCAGTGGGCGCTATCATCAGCGGGATTCCTCTGGTGGACAGAGTGCCCGAGGAGGTGCTCGGGATTGCCGAAGGAGCAGAGGTCTTGGTTGACGCCGACGGAGAGGTCGTCGAGGTGCTCTGACTGCAAAGGCCGACCCAGTCCAAAGAAAATCTGGTCAGAGAAGCCGCATCAGCGGATAATCCTTTCTTGCGTCGTACTCCAGCCTGGCGCTGACACGCTCACCCTCGTACTCGATCTCCACCTCGGCTGTGATCATGCGCCCCGCCAGCTCTCCGTACCCGAAGATGTTCTCCTGCAGCATTTCCCTGTCTATTCTGACTTCGACTCTTCGAACATAGGGCTGAAGCGATATGCTCTCCTGCATGGCCTTCTCAAGGCTTCCTGCAGAGGCTTTGCCCACAGGCGCTCCCACGAACTGATGGTAGAGAGCGCCGAGCTTTATGCCCGCCTCGAAGGCGGCTATTTCTCTTTTCGTAGGCGTGAGAACACCACCGGGCTGATCATGTAGATCATGATGATAGCAATGAGCAGAAGGGCTGCATAGGCGACATCCTCCTGCTGCCAGATCAGAGATGCAGCTGCCAGGATCATCAGGCCGAGGATACAGAGGGCCCTGATGTCGCGCACCTTCGGATAGGGGGCGCTGCTCACCATAAGAAGAGCCAGAACCAGCATGAGAAAGATCGTTGGGATCGATTTTCCATAGAGCACGCTCGCCGCCAGGAGGATGCCAGCTGCAGGGACGGGAAGCCCCTCGAAGGACTGGTCGTTCTTGGGGGTGGCATTGAACCTTGCCAGCCTCAGCAGGCCCGCGAGCAGATAGAGAAAGCCTGCCTCCAGGATGAAGGGCTGCCCTCGGAAGGCTGTGACGGCGAGGAACGCGGGCGCAGCTCCAAAGGAGATCAGATCCGCCAGGGAATCTAGGTCTGCACCAATGAGGCTTGAGCCCCACCTCCTGGCAAGAAAACCATCGATCCCGTCTGAGACAGCCGCGAGAAGGATGAGCACAACTGCAGACTGCATGAAGTAAGGAGCTTCAGCCCGGCTTGCCATCAGCAGCGCCGAGAATCCGAGGAGGGCGTTGAGAAGGGTCACACAGTCGGCCGGCTTCAATTCCCGAAGGACGTTCATGATCGCTTCACCGCAACAACAGTCTCCCCGGCGCGGACCTTATCGCCCACAGAGACCACCACATCGTAGCACTCTGGGAGGGTCACCTCGACCCTCGATCCGAAGCGGATCATGCCGATCCTCTCTCCCCGAAGAACTCGATCACCGGCATTAACGTAGCAGATGATCTCCCGGACGATGGTTCCTGTGATCTGGCGAATCTCCATCTCTCCGTCTGAGGTCTTGATGCAGATCTTGTTCTGCTGGTTGCGGCTCGCTGCTCCCATGAAGGCAGGGAGATGCCCGCCCCTTATGTGCTCTGTCTCGACCACGATCCCATCAAGGGGGGCCCTGTTCACATGCACATCGACCGGCCCCATGAAGATGGCGATCCGCCTCTCTGAAGCCCGGATTATTCTGCCGTCCGCTGGCGAGACCATGCCCTCGCCGCCAGGCATCCTGTCTGGGTCCCTGTGGAAGAATATCATGAAGAGGGAGCCCACCAGCGCCGCGGCAGAGATGTACCAGCTTCCGGCTGCAGCCATCGCCGCTGTCAGGAAGAGAGGAACAGAGATCCAGGCTGTGGAGTTCCTGGCGAGCCTCAAGCTGCATCCTCTCCCGGGTGCTTGATCACCGCTGCCAGCTCATCTATATTCGAGAGAAGCTCTGGCAGGAGCCTGAATACAAGGTAGGCCACAGCCAGAAGCGCGAGCGTCGAGCCGACCTTGGCGATGAGATTGTGGGCGACATAGAAGCTGTCGGCTCCGAACCAGTCCCAGCCGTAGGCCAGGAGAACGAAGCCGTTTCTCACTATGTTGAGGAGATAGATCGTGAGCGTCGAGGCCGCCAGAGCCGCCAGCTTTCGTCCCGCCGGAGCCTGCACGGAGACTATCACACCTGCAAAAAGCGCGATGCTCTCGATGGCTGTGCAGGCGAGGATGATCTCCACTGATCTGCCGTTCAATGTCATTGTGTTCCAGCTCACCAGGGCCACTGGAATCGAGAGCGACCTGAGAGAGGCAGCCGTCACAAGAGCTGTGAACCCTATAAGCCCATCCCTGAGCGAGACTATCTCGGAGAATGGAAAGTAGATCATCCCGCAAACGCCTGCAGCATAGCTCGCCCAGGCGCATGCCCTGGAGCGAGAGTCCTTTTTCAGGATTATCCAGGCTATGTAGAGGCAGAAGAGGGCTGCGAAGAGCACCAGGGCTGCGTTGAAGTAGTCCTCCGCGGCCATATAGTGGCCGGGCTGGCCCAGCCAGAAGAGCGCGAAGAGCACCCAGCCAGGCACAGCTAAAAGGCTTCGGTTCACCAGCGCCGATGCCAGAAGAAGGAGCAAGCCAACCCATAGAACATTGGAGATCAGCCAGTCCAGGGACATAAGGCTAGAAGTACCACAGGTTTATTTAGAATTATCTGCCTACGGAGGTCTATAGTGATTTGACAGATTGGTGCCCTCCATGAGGCATGGGCCGAAGATGGATGAGAGAGATGATCCCAATTAGAAGTGAGATTATGTCGATTCCGGCAAAGCTGATGCTGATCTCAGCCGTCGCCCTGATGCTCATCGCAGTGGCGAGTGCATCAGGTGACGCTTCGCAGCAGAAGATAGACCCCGGCCTGGCCCCGCAGATCTCGTCGGCTGGAGACGAAAAGATACCAGTGATAGTGATCCTCGATGGCGATGGGGACCCTCGGCTGAAGGATATGGCTATCAAGTACAGGTTCAAATTGATCCACGGCGTGGCGGGAGAGGCCACGCCATCAGAGATCAGAGGTCTTGCCGAGAGCGACGCTGTCCAGGGGATCTATCCTGACGGCTCGATAGACCTCTCTTACCCCTCAAACGACTCCATCTCCAATGAGAGCGGCAGCCTTTTCATCCCCGCCACGGCCATCAATGCCGACAGGCTCTGGCAGAAGGGGGTCGATGGCAGGGGTGTTACAGTTGCAGTTATAGATTCGGGGATAGACAAGAACCATCCGGACCTCGCCGGCAGGGTTATTGGCGAGAAGAACTTCGTCGAGGATGAGACGACCACTGACGATCTCCTCGGCCACGGAACCATGGTGGCCGGCATCATCGCAGGCTCTGGGGCATCATCCGAAGGCAAGTACAGGGGGATAGCCCCAGGAGCAAACCTGCTCAACGTCAAAGTGATCAACAGCAAGGGCGATGGAAGGGTCTCAGACATCATCGCAGGCATCGAGTGGGCTCTCTACAACGGGGCTGATGTCCTCTCCCTCAGCCTTGGTGGCATTAATCTCGGCGAGACCAACCCGCCGATAACAATGGCCGCGGACAATGCAGCCCAATCAGGAGCCGTGGTCTGCGTGGCTGCTGGAAACCGCAACAATACCAACCAAGTCAGCGGGCAGATCAAAAATGCAGCAGCCTCGTCTGAGAGCGATCCTGTTGATGTCTCACAGCAGGGACGCTCGAGCAAGGATGTTCTCCTGCTCCTCGTTCCCATAGTCCTCGCCCTGCCGCCCGGCCTCATCGACTCTCCGGGCGACGGAGTGGAGGTGATCACCGTCGGAGCCTCAGATTACGAGGGCCATGTGGCGGATTTCAGCGGCTCGGGTCCGACGAGGGATGACAGGACGAAGCCTGATGTGGTAGCCCCAGGCGTCGACATCGTCTCAACTGTTCCTCCCGGCATTGAGAAGCTCGATTACGTCGACGTTTATTACGCCAGGGAGTCCGGCACGAGCCTCTCCACGCCCGTGGTGGCAGGCATGGCAGCCCTGCTCCTCCAGGAGAGAGAAAATCTGACGCCTGCAGGGGTCAAAGCTCTCATGACGAGGGGAGCAGAGAAGCTCAGGAACACCCTTGGAGAGGAGTACGAGGAGTACTACCAGGGCGCGGGCCTCCTCGATGCAGTCAGATCCTCGGAGCTTCTTCGCCAGGACATCTGCTATGCGGTGCCTGACAGGTGGATCGCAGGTCGCTGGGCCTACCTTCCGGCAGGAAGAGGGCTCTATGTTGGCCTGAACGCCGGAGCCGACAGGCCCCAGAAGAAGCTATATGCGCTCGCGCCTGGAGACCAGGACTGGACTACGCGGCTCGTCTTCTTCACAGACATGGAGAGGAATAACCTGAAGACCACAGTCTCAGGTGCCCTCTCGGAGTGGATCAGCCTGCAGCCTCTGCCCCAGAGCCTGCCAGCCAACGGTCAGCAGGTCTTCGCTGCATCGATGACTGTGCCGGAGGGAACAGCGCCCGGGGTTTACAACGGCTCCATAGAGGTCTCAGAGGGCAAGAAAAAGGTCCTCACAATCCCCGTCAGCGCCGAGGTGGCAGCGCTCCTCAATATCACTGAGGGCACAGCCTCTGCGAAGGGCATCCTGAGGGGAAGCGAGTGGCGATACTACTATCTAGAGGTCCCTCTTGGCACCGACGAGCTCGATGCAAGCCTGATGTGGAATGAGACGTCCAGCATCGACTTATTCCTTCTCGCTCCCACGAGCGAGTATTACGCAGGGGAGCCAGCGGATACAGAGGACAATGAGAGCCACAAGGTGAGGAGCATAGAGAATCCTCCATCAGGACGATGGCTTCTGGCAGTTCACAGCGAGAACTCATCAGTTCCCACCGGCTATACCCTTGATATCGAGCGCTCCCTGGTGGAGACCTCTCCGAGGAGATGGATCGTGGGGTCAGCGGCACTGGGTACAAGCGAGCACATGGAGTTCATAGTGGAGAACAGAGGACGAGCCCTCGAGAACATCAGCTACAGAGGTGTGATCAAGAACACGAGCTCCCAGGCACTGGGGGACTCTGTGGGCTACAAGGAGACCTGGGAGAAGGCTGTCAACGTGAGCGAAGGGACGCGCAGGCTCTCGGCCAGGTTGACAATCGCAGATCAGAGCAACACGAGCGAGGTCATGCTCGTCATCGAGGATCCGCAGGGAGAGCCCGAGGACTATGCACTAGGCTCGGGCGACCTGGGGCCTGTGGAGGTCTCTGAACCTGGAAAGGGAACCTGGAAGGTCAAGGTCTATGGATATGACGTTCCTGATTCGGGACTGCCCTTCAATCTCACTGTGACAGAGGACTCCATGGAGGATTGGAGCTGGATTGTGGCCCGCGGCCCAGGCAGGATCGAAAGCGACTCCAACGGCACCATCGAGGCGGAGATCAACATCCCCAGGAATGCCTCTGTTCCGAGGCTTGATGGCCAGATCGAGATAGTCTCCGGCAACCAGACATTCCAGATTCCAGTGAGCGTTGCTGTGGCAGGCACCCTGCTCCTGGGCATGGAGGAATCAAAATATGAGGACGACAATGACGACGGATATTTTGAGAGCCTGATCCTCGGCTTCGGGGTCAATGTCACAGTTCCAGGAAGCTACAGGCTCGAGGGAACTCTGACTGATTGCGAGGGCAGAGCCATCAAGATGATCGAGCGCATCAAAGTCCTCACGAGGAGCGGAGAGATCAATCTCACTGTGAATGGCAGCGAGATCTGGAAGAGTGGAGGATGCGGGCCCATGAAGGTTCAGAACCTGATACTCTATGATTCGAGCGGAAACCTGGTGGACAGATACGAGGGGAAGATCACCATCGAGAAGGACCCCAAACAGTTCCAGCCCCCACTGGCCTATCTCACCGATGGCTTCGTGAACATGACCACAGGATCAGAGATCGCAGTGGGAGTGAACATATCTGTGGTCAAGGCCGGCCGCTATAGGGTCAGCGGCACAATCGTGAACGACGATGACGAGGAGGTCGGAAATGAAAGCCAGGAGAAGGATCTCGAGGCTGGAAACGCCACTATTCCTCTGAAGTTCGGACCCGCAAAGTTCGTGATGCTGGGGCAAAGATCGAGGCTTCATCTCGTCGATTTAGTGCTGAGCCGCGGCTCAGCAGAGATTGATCGCAGGGATGAAGCTTGGTCATCGGGCCGGATGAGGCCGGATGGATTCAGTTCGGGGTTGCAGGCTAATAGCACCAGCTTTGAGAGCGAGAACAATAGTAGCAGTGCCGGCAGTGGCACATCAGGCGTCATGAGGATAGTGGATGGAAAGATGGTGATCTCCTGAGCGCCCTTGGAGAAGAAAGCCTTTAAGAATGTCGCTTTTTCGGGTCACAAGGAGATCGGACATTCCCCTGGTAGGATGCCTGTACTTCGGGGTGGTCGACAGGGGCACAAACCTGCTGCAGATCAGGCCGAGCTGTGGCTGTAACCTGAACTGCCCCTTCTGCTCTGTGGATGCCGGCCCCATGTCCAGGACGAGGAGCATGGACTACGAGGTGGAGCTGGACTACCTTCTGGAGGCGGTTCAGGAGATCGCCCACTACAAGGGTCCAGGGGTCGAGTGCCACATAGATTCCCCTGGAGAGCCGATGCTCTACCCCCGGATCGAGGAGCTTGTGCGAAAAATGAAGCTGATCGAGGAGGTGTCGGTCGTCTCCATGCAGAGCAACGGCACCCTTCTGGGCGAGGATAGGATCAGGGCCCTTGAGGAGGCTGGCCTTGATAGGATCAACCTCTCCATTCATGCCATGACTCCAGAGCTGGCGCAGGAGCTTGCGGGCGTCTCATGGTACGATCTCGAAAGGGTGCTGGACGCCGCAAAGGAGATAGCCAGGAGCCGAATAGACCTTCTGATAGCGCCCGTTTACATCCCTGGGGTCAACGATGCCGAGATTCCCATGCTCGTGGAGTTTGCAGGCAATGTTGGAGCCGGAAAACTGTGGCCTGGACTCGGCATCCAGAAGTTCGAGCATTATCGCCTCGGCAGATCGCCCAAAGGCATCAGGGCGCAGAACTGGTGGCATTTTTACAGAAATATCGGGGCATGGGAAAAGCAGCTCTCGACCGGCCTCAGGCTCAGCCCGAAGGACTTCGGCATCGTGAAGCGACCAGCTATCCCGACAGTCTTCGAGAAGAAAGAGAAGGCATGGGTGGATATCAGGGCACCAGGATGGGTCAGGGGAGAGGCGCTGGGGATCGCCAGGAACCGGGTCGTCTCTGTGCTGGACTGCCCTGTGGAGCGCGGAGGCGTTCGGGTGCAGATCGTCAGCAACAAGCACAACATCTACGTCGGGGTCCCTTGCTAGGTTTTTTTCCGAAAAAACCTCATGAATCCCTTGAGCCGTACATGCCGCACGAGAAACATCCATACCTGATCAGATTATCGCAGGAATCCAAGGAGCATCGCGACCCTTCTCCTTCCTGAAGAGGTATGTTTATATCCTTTGGACGACTCAATACTTTTTCACTGTGATCCGGATCTGACGAAAATGCGGGAACACAGTCGCATAAGGGCAGAGACGATGAGAAGCTTAGACCTGTCACCATATCCATTCTGCAAGGAATCTGAGTGAGCCGGTCTTGCAGGTGAATTCTCATGAGAAGCAGCTTTAAAGGGGCAATGAATTCGGCAGTAAGAGGCTACTCAGCTTTACAGGTGGTCAGGGGCTAGGAGGTGGGTGAGATGAGAGGTGATCTGAAGACTGCAAGTCTCAGGGCCCTGCTCCTGTTGATGGCCTCGATCCTGGGTATGATATCAGGTACATCCACGGTAAGCTTTTCTGGTGATTTTCAAAACTCAGATTCTTCAACGAGCATTTCCGAGAGCGGAGAAAATGTGAATGTGGCGGGCTTTGTGATGATGATGCCCGCATATGGCGTCAATGACTATCCTTACTCCATTTTGGCTGGCGGCAGCATGGCTGCCAATCAGGTTGCTGCAGATACCAACTTCTCTGCCAGCATATCGGCCTCGGGAGATGGAAAGACCGTCAGCACAAACATCATGCTTCAAGAAGACGCCGGGATTGCGCCTGTATTATGCCCGAAATGGAAATATTCGCTGGCTCTGGGAGATACTGCCACTCTGAATGGAGAAGGTATAAACACACTTGATCAGGTCATGGATATTTCCACGATCTCTGGATTCGGGACATATCCAACCTCGCCCAATCTCCATCCCACAGTCACCACTGGCATCTACTACAATGCATTCGATGAGAACGGTCGCCCTATATTCCCCACGCAGTACGTACCCAATCCGACAGAATTCAGCTATCCTCTGACCCTCGGAGTGTACTATACGCCAGGTGCGCATTTTAAGAATGTGTTGGATATGCACGTCAAATGGTGAGGCACAAAGCGCTTCGAAGGGACGGCCCCTGGATTGTATGGAGCTGCGAGATGTAGATCCATCAAATACTTTGGAATCGATAGATATATCTATCTTCGTTTGATATTCAAGAGCATGGTCGCAAAGTTGGTGCCGATAATAGTCATATCAGTGGTCCTCTTCTCCGCAATGCCAGGGTCGGCGGATTTGATAAAGCTCCACAAGTACATGATAGATTCCGGCTCTTTCGTCGTGCCTTCGAACTGCAAGGTGGAAGAGCCTTCTTCCGCAGATGGCGCTTACTACGAGGGCCTCTCTTGGAACATCGGCAAGAACAAGCTCTTCATGATATTGATAGGCAAGTATGATGCGCCCACAGACCCCAGAGTCTTGCAGTATTCGCTGATGGCAAATTCACTCTGTAATGAATCTGGGAACTGGAAATACGTCAACATGAGCGCTGTCGAGAAGCCCTATCCCGGATGGATAACAGCCTGCAATGCAAAGGGAAAAGGAGCTACAGTGATAGTCTATGCAGGATCTGTAGACGACGAGACTGTCGTTGTGGTCAGCACCACAGAGACTCCAAAGACCATGGATCGCCTTCTTGAGAACCTGCGGGTGATCCCACCAGAGGGTATAAATGAGGCCATGGCCGAGAATCGGGTCAAGAGCTACTGA
>MVRK01000069.1 GCA_002067365.1 Methanosaeta sp. PtaU1.Bin060
GATGAAGGCCAAGGGAGGAAGGCAGAGATAATGGGCAATGGCAGTTCAGGTTGCTGCCATAACAATTCCCTCAAGATGCCAGGAAATACGGATGAAACTCTATTTGTGATGCAGTGCCTACAGGACTTCACAAGTAGACAGATATCTGAAATTTACAGAAGTAGTAGTTGATACCATAGAAGTGAATAAAGGCGTCCTGATCGACTATGGGGAGAATGGAGAAATGAGAGGGATTGAGATCATCAACGCTTCGGGACTCATGAAAGCAAATCCGCTACAAGAGATCGTAATCAGGCTTCAAGAAGAAGCAAAAGCTTGAATTCAGAATATTCCTGCGATCACTTTTCACCCTCAAACAGACATTCGCCTACATTCTGGGATTCCATTCCTCCCGCCCTAACCCCTCAGCACAATCTGCCGTAGGCACCCGTTCCCTTCCAGTGATTCATCCTGCCCAACGCGCGGGCCGCGCTCGCGCTGCCCGGGCTCCGAAGGGCCGCCAGCTCACGGGCGAGAGCGAGATCGCAGCCGTTTCTGGCGTTCATGGAGGTGATGAAGGAGAAAACGAAGAAAATACAAAGATCACATCAACCTAGTTTTATAAATATCAGTTCCATTCATAGAACCTGTTCAGAAGACCTATTTTTTACTAGTTTCAAAATTGCATTTATCGTGCATAGATAATAATAAAACATCCATTCGTACCATATTGCTTGATCGTAATCTGTCTTTTGATGTTCATTGTGATGACGAATTCCAAAATTATTGGCTATGTTGAATAAATCACTTTCGTCCTTTTGGGTAACAACCCTCTTAAGTTCTGGTCGCAAAAATTCAATAACGTCTGCCAAATCTCTGACCGCGTCTCTCCTATCTTCTTTGGAAGAATTGTAACGCCTAAATTTTAATATAGCTGTATTAATTCTATTATCTATATTTTTTGGATCGCATTTTGGGAAATCATTTGTTACCAAGCCTTCCAATCCATTACCGATACGTATAAGTATTTCTCCGTTTTCTGAAAGTTCGAATCCATTTTTATAATCTTTTAGGAGTAAATTAATTTTATCTCTAAATTCTTGCAGCCCTTCATTTTTGTTAAATTTTTCGTAGTGCCATGAATTGTCATATTGGTGAAACCATCCTTTAATTGGTTTTGATATATAATCATATATGAATTCAATTACATCGAATAAGTCTTCTTCTGAGTACGCGGAGCATTTATCAGCAATTGGCCACAAATTCCTCTTACGAAATATAAGAAACATTTGAGCTTCAATATCTAAGCCCAATGTTCCAGGAATTTCTCCGGCATCTGCACAGTAATCTCCGAATGCTTCCTGGAAATAACTCCTTCTTGAGAAATCCATATACAATTCACGAAATAATCTAATGAATATTGGTAAATCGAGTTCGGATGAATAAGGATTTTTACCCACGCGCATAGAATAATATTTCTTCTGGCCCATTTTAATCATCCTAGGGATTATAGACTATTTTGGTATACCAACAACAATTAAGCGTTGGTCTCAAAACAGCAAGAGTTTATTGTATCATATTCTTTTCCATAGAAATTTTCCGAAAATTGCTCTTTTTCGTTGTTGGGCGAAATTCTTTGAATTATCTCTCAAAATGCCTGGAATTTTTTCAGAAACCGATCCCCTTTTACACGGGGCAAGAATCCTCCATGCGGGCATGCGCGCAGCCCGCCGACCCGACGTCCCGCGCTCACGGGCTCCAGACCGCGATCCCGTCCGCCAGCTCGAAGTCGCGGTCTCTCGATGCAATGTTCTTGATCTCGGCTCGCCTCATGGCCGATAAATGAAGGGCATCAAGCGACATCAGGTCGTAGGCCCTTGCAAGCTCTGAGGCTCTGAAATAGTCTTCCGGCATAACTGGAATGAGTTCTAACCCATCCAAGCTGCTGATGAATCATTGAATTTGTCAACAGCATCGCGGCAGAGACTGGAAAAGCGGCGATCGGTTTCCATTTTCCTCATCACAATATTACGATTATGATTTTTCAATATCACCGCACCAGTCTCCAAAAGCAAAACGTGAGATACCTCGCTCAAGACCGCCGGGGTGGTGACGGCATTTATCTGTTCGATCTCGACCTTCTCCAAGAAATTTTTGACCAATTCGCCAAAGGCAGGGTGAGGGATTGCATAATCGAGAAATATGTTGGCGTCGATAAAGATTTCTTCAGAGGAGGCGTATTCGACTAGATTCAAATGACCCCACACACTTCAAAGTCGGCCTGAAGTTCCTTGATGAAATCCTCATCGTATTCGGTTTCTCCAACGAACCCGTAGTATTGTCTGGTCTTGGTCTTTGGCAGGATCACTATCTCACGCCCTCTCGTCAGGACCTCGATGTTTTCTGTGCCAAGCTTTGCTAGAATATTCTTCGGAATTAGCAGACCTTCTTCAACCATTACAGCGTCCATCATCTAATATTATTATGTTTCTTCTTCTAATGGTTTATGGTCTCTTGCGCTCTTGCGAATAGATATCCGCCTCATAAAGGGCAAAACCGACCGCACTGCTCCGCTTCAGCCGCAAATCGGCCCCGCGCGGGCCACGCTCGCGCTGCCCCAGGCCCGAAGGCGGACGCTCACGGGCTCCAGATCGCGATCCCGTCCGCCCGCTCGAAGTCATGGGCCTTTGCTGGCGATATCACTGATACGGGCCCTGCGCATCCGGAGCCCAGCTTCATCTTGGCCAGGAGCACCTCGCTGGCGGTCCGAGCAGCTAATAAAACCGCAATAGCTGTCGGTCCTTTTCCAGCATACTCCGGGGGCCTTCACTGAGATCTACTCAATCTCCCCAGCCTACTCCTGTTTTCGTCTTCTCTTGATCTCCGTGACGATATCATCGAGCTCCAATTCCAGAACACGACCACAGATATCCCTCAATCGCGATCTGCCTGCACTCCAGCCCCCAAGATGCCATCCACAGTCTGCTGCTTTTTATGCAAATAAAATATGCAAAGAGTTCAGTCGAGGGATTTACTGTAGTTCGTCTTGAGCTTTTTATTAAGAAAAATGAATCATTAGGATAACTTCTGGAAAAACTATAAGTATCATTGGATGAGAGATCCATACTATTAATCAGGATCGATGGTGCATCAAATCGATTCGAGGAGGCATCAAGATGGTCTGCAGATATGGACATGGAACCCCGTTCATGGGCTTTGTGGGTTTGGCTTTTCTTTGTCTCTCTATGAACCCCGCGTATGGATTTACTCTGAGCGTATCTAATGACGGCACTGGACTCTCTGAGAGCCTCGAACTGGACGCCTCAACCAGTTTTACAGGAAACGCTGTTCTAGGAGAGGGCCAGATCCTACACGAGAGCGCCGCATCTGGCTCAGGAAACAACAGCTTGCAGGAGTCGTTGACGGGCACGGACTCTTCGATATCCAACATCATCGAAAGTCACGGGACCCTCACGACTTCCAGCACGGACTCGGTTTCAGCCGAATCCTGTACCGCAAGCAGGAAGACCGAAATCTCAGGAGATGCTGGCTATATCGCCTCCAGCGCGATATCCGAGGAGAATGAGATGAACCTGGCCGGAGGCTTTGAGGGAGAAGGCGGATATCTGACTGCAAATCTCGTCACCTCTTCGGGAGAGCAGGCAGGCATAGGAGGCGATGCCTCGATCTTAGGGGTGGATTGCGTCGATGAGACCGTCCTGAACAGCGTATCATCAGGCGATATCGCCATGACTGTGGAGGGTCTTTATGACGCCTCGAAGAGCATGGGAAGCTTCGGCATCATGGCTATGAACTCGAAGAAGAGAACTCCAAAGAGCAGCGAGGATTTCCTGATCCCAGACTATACTCCAGATGGAGGGGATCAGAATTCATACAAGCTGGCTGGCTGGAGGTGGAACACCCAGAACCCTCAAATCAAGATGTTCCTGCGGGATGACGCGAACCTCAGGAACGAGAATCTCGATCCCACTGCAGTTGATGGTTCTGTGACAGCCGCAACCCAAACCTGGGAGAGCGCAACATCCCAGAATCTCTTCGCGGACACCGACCCTGTCGAGATAAGCACCCAGAAGGCGGCGGACAGGTACGACGGATCCAACGTCATCGCCTTCAAACCCTTCTCGGGCAACGCCCAGATCGCCCTCGCCTATACGAGAACCTATTACTCCTACATCAAGGTGAATGGATACTACTCTGCCAAGGAGTCCGATATAAGCTTCAACACCCTTTATAACTGGCAAACAAGCGATGAGGGCAGCAACTACGATATCCAGAGCGTGGCCCTACACGAGCTTGGCCACACATTGGGCCTCGCGGACATCTACAACGACCCGAATCTCTTCAGCGACACAAGACAGGTCATGAACAGTTACACTGGAGTCAAGAGAACTCTCGGCAATGGCGACAAAACGGGTGCTTGGATACTTTATGGATAGCTGACTGTGCAAGGTAGCAGGGCTCTAGTGAGCCGCTACCTTCCTTTCTCTTTCTTTCTTTCTCTTCAAGAGATCACTCAGGATCCTGAGGCGAAGGGCCAGACTCGCATGAGTCCATTCGCCAGCGGATGTTCTTTATGACACCTAGCAAAGTCCGTGCCTCGCGCTCAGTCAGTTCAGCCCTTCCGAGGACGCGGCGCAGCATGAGCTGGGTGAACTCCACCTTGTGCTCGGGATATCCCGCCTCCTGGAGGAGCGATCTGAAGCGGTCCTGAAGCAGCAGTAGGCTCTCTCTATGCGCCATCTCGACCCCACCCCCCTCAACCCCGTATAGCTCGTAGAAGAGGATGGCAGCCGCATGGGAGAGATTCATGATAGGGTATCTCATGCTCGTGGGGATCGAGACCACCAGATCGCAGATGGCCAGATCATCGTTGGTGAGGCCGCAGTCCTCGCTTCCCAAGAGCAGGGCCACAGTTCCCTCCTTTCCCTGAAGCTTCCGCGCGAGACCCCCTGGCGTCAGGCAGGGCACCCGCAGGTGCAGCCGGAGATGTCTCTGCTGCTCCTCAAGCCTCTTACCCGTCGTGCCCACCACCAGGTTCGCCCCTTCCAGGGCTTCCTCAAGGCTGCAGACTCTTCTGGCAGCCAGGAGAACATCCCTCGCATGCGAGGCCATGGCCAGGCCGAAGTCCTCGATGCTGCACGGGTTGACGAGCACCAGCTCCTCAAAGCCGAAGTTCTTCATGGCCCGGGCGACTGACCCGACGTTGCCCTCATACAGGGGCTCGACCAGGACAACTCGAAGGTTCATGCTCATTCTCTCGCGACTCCATGCGAAGGGGGCCATCCTGCCTCCGCCCTCTCAGTCTGCCGGATCGCATGCATTGGGCATTTCATCGCGAAAGCTGAACTGCAGAGGGTATGAAGTTGCATGGCAGGCTCCTGAGGATGCCCGCACGGTTGGGCAGCCGCTGCTCTGACATCGTGATATGTTCTTCTCTCGTTCACCGGAAGCTGCATCTTGGTTTCCTGCATTTAAGGATACCTTTAGCCCAGGAGATACGGATGCCCTCGTCCATCATGCCATCTGGATTACCTTCGTCCCGCATGGCCTCGGGCTTAATACATTGAGACAGGCGTTTACTTTAATTACTGAGAGATGAGAATACTTACGAAAAAATTAATAGGAAGTTTTGAGCCGCAAAGCCGATAAAACATAATGACGAATAATGCCAGGATATGTCGACTAGCGAGAGGATGCGTTATGTTGCTTTGTCATAGAGGGGATGGGCGTTGAGCAGCAGGATCGTCCAGCAGACTCTGTCTGGGGTCGCACTTTCTTCCATGCCCAGGGTGAGGACCACAGACGGTCATCTACTAGACTGGGACAGGGAAGCGATAGCAAAGCAGCTCCTGAAGGAGACAAAACTATCAGAGCAATTTTATAAAGTTCCGGGCATAACCGAGGACGAGGCCAGGGAGATATCTCGCGAAGTGGAGAAGCGGGTGAGATGGATGGACGTGAAGTACCTCAGCGGCCCCCTGGTCAGGGAGATCATGAATGTCGTCCTGCTGGAGAGGCACCACAACGAATGGAGAAATATTTGCACCCGTGTGGGAACTCCCGTCTTCGATGCACATCTCATCGACATCGGCACGGGCTTCGAGGCCAAGGAGAACGCCAACCTGCAGGAGAATGCCGAGACGAGCCACAAGAAGAAGGCCGACAAGATCAGCAAAGAACAGTACTTGCTTCTTCTGCCGCCCTATCTGGCTGACCGTCACCTGGCCGGGGACCTGCACATCCACGACCTGGAATACTTCGGCACACGGCCGTTCTGCCAGGACTGGGATCTCCGCTACTTCTTCTACTACGGCCTGATGCCCGACGGCCTCGGCACCAAGGCCAGCGTCGCAGGTCCTGCCAAGAAACCCGAGGTCGCGATCCTGCACGCAGTCAAGGCCCTCGGCAGCGCCCAGACCAACTTCGCTGGCGGCCAGGGCTTCTACAACTTCCTCACATTCATCGCGCCCTACTTCGAGGGGCTAAAGTACGATGAGATTAAACAGCTCATGCAGATGTTCGTCTACGAGATGACACAGATGATGGTCGCCCGCGGCGGACAGCTCGTCTTCTCATCAGTTCAGCTCACTCCCGGAGTCCCGCGGCTCTGGAAGGATAAGCCGGCTGTCTATGCAGGCCGGGTCTGGGATGGCGCAAGCGATGGCTCGCCAAAGCGCACCTACGGCCAGTTTGAGCGCGAGGTGCGCCTGGCCTTCAAGGCCCTCATGGAGGTCATGCTCTCTGGCGACCACTGGGGCAAGCCCTTCAACTTCCCGAAGCCCGAGATCAGCATCGAGCCGGACTTCATGAGGGAGGACGAGGCGTTCAATGCTGCTAATCAGGATCTGCCCACTTACAGGGACCTCTATCTCATGACATTCAGGCTCGCAGCGGAGTATGGCACGCCCTACTTCGACAACCAGCTGCCCGCCTACCGCGGAGCCGGCGAGGGAATATCATGCTATCAATGCTGTGCATACCAGTTTGCGGCCACTGCAGAAACAGACCCTTCCTTCGATCAGAAGCTGATCTTCAAGGACGGCAAGCACTTCTCCATGGGCTCCTGGCAGGTGGTCTCCCTCAACTGCCCCCGCGCGGCCTACCTGGCGCGCGGAGACGACGAACTCCTCTTCGAGTACCTGAGGGAGCTGATGGATACCTCAGTTGAGGTCTTCAAGGTGAAGAGGGAGTGGATGAACCAGATCGTCAGGAACCACCGCATGCCCTTCGCAACCCAGCAGCCCCGCGATCCCGCCACTGGCGAGAAGGGCTCTGTGGCCGTGGACCTGGAGGGCCTCGTCTACACCATCGGCGTGGTCGGGGTGAACGAGATGGTGCAGTTCCATACCGGAAAGCAGATGCATGAGTCGAAAGAGGCATGGAAGCTGGCTGTGCGCGCCATGACTGAGATGGAGATATATGCCCGAAAGCTGAGTCAGCTGCACGGCATGACAATTGCCCTTGCCCGAACCCCTGCGGAGACCACCGCCCAGCGCTTCGCGGTCTCGGACCTGATCCATGAGGAGTTCAGGGAATGCGCTGAGAGGGTCGTGAAGGGCGACCTTGATGCTGTAAAGAGAGACCTTCAGAGAACGCGTGACCTGCCTGTCTATTACACCAATGGCACCCATCTTCCGCCTGCAGCAGATGTCTCCCTCTTTGAGAGGGCAAAGCTCGAGCATGTCTTCTTCCCGATAGTCGATGGCGGCAACATCTTCCACATCTTCATGGGCGAGGCGAGCCCCGACCCCGAGGGGCTGATGGATTTCGGCTTGCGCCTTGCCAAGGAGACCCAGATAGGCTACTTCGCCTTCACCAAGGATATGACGGTCTGCCTTGGATGCTCAAAGGTCTCGCCAGGGCTGAAGGATAGCTGTCCCAACTGCGGCTCTTCAGAGGTTGACCACATCAGCAGGATCACGGGCTATCTGCAGGCCGTAAGCGGATGGAACAGCGCCAAGAGGCAGGAGCTGAAGGATAGGAAGAGGTACAACGACCTGGCCTAGGTCTGCGAGCAGACCACAGGGCAACGAAAGGTATATATCGGATACACCTACTGGTGAATTTGCCCGTGAGGCAAAAACGGAGGAGTCAATAATGCCTGCAGTTGTTAACAGAGAGGAATGCGTAAGCTGCGGAACCTGCGTCGAGGAGTGTCCCGAGGAGGCCATCACCCTGGACGATGAGGAAATAGCGACAGTAAACAAAGAGAAGTGCACAGAGTGCGGGACTTGTGTTGAGGCCTGCCCATCCGAGGCCATCAGTATAGAGTAGTCTGCCTCACATATATTTTTATTAAATATTTTTGGGTCCCTGAAGGTCTTTTGGTTTCCGCAACTGATTTTCTTTTTGCTATTCGTTTTCATCCTATCTTCTGGTTATCTTTAAAATATATTTGAATTTTTTAGCGATCTGTATTCTGATTCGGCCCTTATTGGATCTCATTAGTGACCCTTTATTTGGCCTTCTTAATGGCCCCTATTAGCTCATATTATTAGCGATTATTAACATCCCCCGCAGCGCTATTTTTGTCATTCACTTGCGGGCAGCTGCCGGCTATCGTCTCGTAGAACTGCTCCCAGTCGATAGTCGTCGAAACGCACCCAGCCTTGGTGAGGGGCACTCCGATGGCTGGTATGGCATTGCGATGGCAGAGGGCCAGCCCTTCCTTGATCTCCATCTGACAGCCGACGCCCACTATGGCCTCCGGACGGTATTTCTTGATGATCCTCTTGATAAAGCTCGATCCGGGAACTATGAAGAATTTGTAGCCAAGGCCCTCGGCTAACTCCTTGGCCTCCCCAATGCCACAACGCCCGCAGCTCGAGCACCTTATCCCCTCGGGGCTGAGCTTGGCAGGGCACTCGGTGCTTCGCAGGCACTGGGGCATGAAGATGAACCTCCGATCGCAAGGGACCTTGGAGAACTCGTGGCGATTGATGTAGTTGCGCAGACGCACGCTCACATCATCCACGATGGTGTCATCCGCCCTGGCGATCCAGAAGATGAATTTTATTGCCCCCTCCATGAGAGTGATGCTCAAGAGCATGAGCCTGGCCGCGAAGAAGCTGCCAGTCTTGAAGGAGTAGAGGATGAGCAGAGCAGCGAGGATGGATATGACCAGAACTGTGACCGCAAGAGCGACGACCGCCTCGCCGATCCAGATGAAAAGCCAGTTCAGGTCCCAGGGAAGCATTCCATGAGCCTTGATCCTGATGGCTTATAAACTTATTACAGAGACCCCGTGAGAGGGAGATCGCCAGGAAAGCGGCGCAAGTTTTTTATTCACCGTCGAAAGGAGGTTTATACCTTCGCCTTCACGATATTGATGAGGATTGAAATATGGCTAAGATGCACAGCAGAAAGAAGGGCTCCTCAAGGTCCCGGCCACCGGCGGGCGCAAAAGCCCCGGAGTGGTCAGATATCACCAAAGAGGAGCTGGAAAAGGCAGTCATGAAGTTGCACGACAGCGGGCTCCCATCGAGCCGCATCGGTCTGACGTTGAGGGATCAGTACGGAGTGCCGAGCGTAAAGCTCGTCCTGGGAAAGAACCTGAACCGATTCCTGAAGGAGAACAACGCCCTGGCCGAGATACCCGAGGACCTGGGCAACCTGATGAGAAAGGCATTGCATATAAGAAAGCACGTCAAAGCCAACAGCAAGGACATCCACAACAAGAAGGCCCTGCAGCTGACAGAGAGCAAGATCAGAAGGCTGGTCAAGTACTACCACGATTCCGGACGGCTGGCGCCAGATTGGGTGTACAAGCCTGAGACAGCCGAGATCTTAGTCACATGAAGACCCGTGCATGAAAGGACTCGACAAGGCTGCAGAAGTTATTGCCAAGTCGATCCTGCGCTGCGAGAGCATGAGGGTGATCTCCCACAACGATGCTGACGGGATCACCTCTGCAGGCCTTGTCTGCAATGCGCTTGAGCGGGCAGGGATACCTTTTCAGGCCACACTATTGAACAGGCTCGATGAGTCGGTGGTGGGGGACCTCGACGGGCCTGTGATCTTCTGCGACATGGGAAGCGGCAAGCCCGATCTCATCGCCCGCGTCAAAGGTGAGTGCTTCGTCCTGGACCACCACCGTCCCGTGGGAAGCCTGAGCTGCCATCACCTCAACCCCCATCTCTTCGGGATAGACGGCGCTTTCGAGCTCTCGGCAGCGGGCACTGTGTACTCTGTGGTGCGCCACATGGGCGACAATTCAGACCTCGCGGGTCTGGCAATTGTGGGGGCCTTCGGAGACCGCCAGGCCATGATCGGCGCAAACAAGGAGATCCTGGACGAGGCGGTGGCTGCGGGCGCTGTCGAGGTCAAAAGGGGTTTGAAGATGTCCGAGGACGGGCCCGTGGAGGAGGTCTTCGAGCACTGCGTCGAGCCGCTGCTGGACTTCACCGGGGACCCCGAAGGGACCAGGAAGTTCCTTTCGGACCTGAAGATCAATGGCGACATCCAGAACCTGAGCGACGGCGACCTCACAAGGCTCTGCAATGCTTTGACCCTGAAGCTGCTCATGCAGGGAAGCTTTGCCGCCGATTCGGTGATCGGAGAGGTTATCAGGCTCAGGCACGAGGTCGTAAAGAACTCCCTTGAGCTGGTGCAGCTCCTCAACGCCTGCGGAAACAGGGACGTTCCAGGCCTTGGCCTGACGCTCTGCCTGAGAGACAGAAGCGCCCTGGGCGAGGCCAGGAAGCTGGCGGCGGAGTACAGGGGCCACATCTTGCGCGAGATATCCGCGTTGCGAGAGCAGAACAAGGTGAAGAAGAACATTCGGTACATCGAGCTGGAGAACATGGAGGCGGGTGCTGTCGTGGCGGGCCTTGGAATCAGGTATCTCTACGCAGACAGGCCTCTCATAACCCTGAACCACAAGGACGGCATCGTCAAGATCTCTGCCAGAGGAAACAAGCCGCTCATCGCCCGTGGCCTCGACCTCTCGGCGGCTCTGAGGACTGCAGCAGAGGCAGTGGGCGGCGCAGGCGGTGGGCACACCATCGCCAGCGGCGCATCCATCCCGCCAGGCTGCGAGGAGAAGTTCCTCGATATGGTGGATGAGATCGTGGGAGGACAGCTCAAAGGCGCTGGACAGGGCAGAGCTGCATGATCAAAGCGAGGCTGGCCTTCGAGGGTGCGGACGCGGGGGTGGTCGCCAGGTCCATCGAGCCCGACAACCTGCCAAAGATGCTGCTTCAGGTCGATGGTGATCGCATGTGCCTGGAGTTCTCTGTTGAGAAGGTGGGCACTCTGCTGTCCACAGCTGACGATCTTTTGATGAACATCAAGGTAGCTGAAGAGACGCTGATCACTTCGGAGGAGAGATGAGGTTTCATTTGGAAGCCAGCTTCAGGCTGAGCGCTGATGCGACTGCAGCCGAAGGCGCTATCTCGGACTTCTTCGCCAAGGCTGGCGGGATGCTGCAGAAGGGCGCACCTGAAGGGCATGGTGCGAGGGTTGTTGAGTGGAAGCTTGACGGGAACAGGATAGATCTGGTCATCGAGAGCGACAGGTACGTCCGAGCCCACGATGCCCTTCTGCGCTTGAGAAGGCCCCTGGCCGAACTCCTGGGAAAGCAGTACAAGATAGGCGTCCGCGGCCTGGATGTGAGCAGGTTCGAGATCGAGGTCGAGTCCGATAGGGCGATAGAGCACAAGATCCCCTATGTGCGGAGCATAAGCTTCGAGAACGGAAAGCTCCTGCTCGATCTGGACGTGGGGCCTGCGGGCACTCTAGGGCAGGCGGAGATCGAGAACAGGATACCCGACAGGATAGTGAGCCTCCTGGAGGAGAAGCTGCAGTCCTACGGAGGAAAGGGAGAGCACTGGGAGCTGCTCTGGGAGAGCTTTGCGCGCGAGCCGAAGTTCAACCGCGACCCTACCGAAGAGATGCAGAAGGCTGGCTGGATCAAGCACGGGGCCTCCAGGGGCCAGTGGATCTACGGGCCGGAGGCGACGCGCCTCTTTCGGACATTCGAGAAGATAGTGCTCGATGAGATCATCAGGCCCTTGGGCTACAGCGAGATGATCTTCCCGAAGCTGGACACGTGGGACGTCTGGAAGAAGTCTGGCCACGCACAGGGGGTCTATCCCGAGATCTACTTCGTCTGCCCGCCCAAGACCCGGGACCCCGCCTTCTGGGAAGAGGTCATGGACTACTACAAGGTCACCCACGAGGTGCCCCTGGAGCTGGTGAAGGAGAAGATCGATGTGCCCATCGGGGGCATGTGCTATGCGCAGTGCCCGACGTTCTGGGGATTCCTGCAGAACACGACGCTGCCGTCTGATGAGCTGCCTATAAGGGTCTTCGACCGCTCCGGCACGAGCCACAGGTACGAGTCTGGCGGCATTCACGGCATCGAGCGGGTGGATGAGTTCCACAGGATCGAGATCGTGTGGCTGGGCACTCGCGAGCAGACGCTGGCAGAGGCCGAGCGCCTGAAGGAGCGCTACAAGCACATCTTCGAGGATATCCTGGAGCTGCGCTGGAGGATGGCCTGGGTCACTCCCTGGTTCATGGCGCAGGAGGGCAAGACAGGCCTCGCTGAGATGGCTGGTGCAGGAACTGTGGACTACGAGGCCCTGCTCCCCTACAACGGCAACTGGATTGAGTTCCAGAACCTCTCGGTAAACGGCGAGAAGTACCCCAAGGGCTTCACAGTGAAGGCCCAGTCGGGAGATGCCCTCTGGTCGGGCTGCAGCGGCGTAGGCCTCGAACGCTGGGCCTCGGCATTCCTGAGCCAGAAGGGGCTGGAGATGGATAACTGGCCGGAGGAGTTCAGGAAGCTCTTCGGAGAGATGCCGAAAGGGATAAGGTTCCTGTGAGGTTTCTGCACCATCGCGATGAGGCTCTGGAGGATGCGGGTCCAAGAGAGAGCCGTCGCGATTTTCTATATCCAGTTTTTTTTAATAATTGCAAGCGGTTCACCGCTATTTTTGCCAGCCGTTACGCCCTTATCGATTTTTATCAAACCCATCCCCCTAAGTGCTGATATCGATTCAAGATACATCGAGATGAAATACAAAATTTTAGAATAGATCAAAGTGAGGTCTATTTCTTCATATTGCTTTCCTCAGCTCTACGCAGGAAAAGATGAAGCAAAGAATTAGGAGGGAGGCAAAAGTCTTTGGGTGTAAGGAGGGGGAACAAAAGAGATTATCGACTTTTGCCAATATGATATACGTCAATAATCGTATTTAAGGATTTCGTATTTGTTAAAGGAGAGACGAAGAAGCCCAGCTGCCTTAAGATTCCCCAGAAGAGAGAATTCGATCGAAGACTGCTCCGTGGCTCAAAGCCTCCAAGCCAGGAATGGAGGACGCCTTCGTTGCACGATCCCTGCAACTGCGCACCAATTCAAAAGTTCCCCTCGGATTTCCGTTCCTGTAGATCTATTGAATCCTGACTGGCTCGGAGCGTAAAATTTAAATACAAACCTTGTCACTAACTAATGGTTAGTAATGCAAGGTGTTGCAAAGATGTCCTTTCGAAAATCGCTTGCAGACAACGTGATCCATAAAAGGTTGCACATCGGACCGCAGCCCCAAGCGACGAAGAATGCGATAGTGAGAACAGATCAAAAAATTACTTAAGGCTTAGCAGGAATGAATATATTGGAGGTTTTTGATGGTCGAAGAAATCACACTTAAAGTCATTGAGGCACGTCCGTCAGACGTAGGAAGAGGAATCGCCAGGGTTGACCCTGCAGTCTTCCGTGAGAAGGGCTGGCAGGCAGGAGATGTGCTCAGCATCCATGGAAAAAAGAAGACCGCTGCATTGCTCTGGCCCGGCTACCCCGACGACACAGGCACAGGCTCCCTTCGCATGGATGGCAATACGAGGAGAAACGCGGGTGTGAGCATCGACGATAAGGTCCCAGTCAGGGTCGTCCAGGCTGCAGCCGCTGACCTGGTGGTCTTTGCCCCCACAGTTCCTCTGCGCATCACAGGCGGCGAGGAATACCTGAAGAGGTACATGGAGGGCCGCGTCATCACCAGAGGCGACATCATCGAGATCTCCGTCATGGGCAGAAAGATAGAGCTCATGGCCACAAGAGTCACCCCGGCCAAGGAGGCTGCAGTGATAGGGGACAGGACGAACATCGAGATCTCCGAGAAGCCTGCCAAGGAGGAGAAGGTCCTTCCGCGGGTGACCTACGAGGATATCGGCGGCCTCTCAGCCGAGATCAAGAAGGTGCGCGAGATGATAGAGCTGCCCATGAAGCATCCGGAGCTCTTCGAGCGCCTGGGCGTCGAGGCCCCGAAAGGCGTGCTGCTCTACGGCCCGCCGGGCACAGGCAAGACCCTGCTCGCCAGGGCGCTGGCCTCCGAGACGAATGCTCACTTCGAGACACTGAGCGGCCCGGAGATCATGTCCAAGTACTACGGCGAGTCAGAGGAGAAGCTGCGCCAGCTCTTCAAGACAGCCGAGGAGAACGCCCCAGCCATCATCCTCATCGACGAGATCGACTCGATTGCGCCCAAGCGCGAGGAGGTGACCGGCGAGGTGGAGAGGCGCGTTGTAGCGCAGCTCCTGGCCCTGATGGACGGCATGGAGGCGCGCGGGAAGGTGGTCGTCATTGGTGCCACCAACAGGCCCGACTCCCTCGACCCGGCGCTGCGGCGGCCAGGCAGGTTCGACCGCGAGATCGAGATCGGCGTGCCTAACCGCACTTCGCGCCTTGAGGTACTTCAGATCCATACCCGCGGCATGCCTCTCTCCACTGATGTGAAGCAGGAGCAGCTTGCCGATGTGACCCATGGCTTCGTGGGTGCAGACCTCGCTGCGCTCGCCCGGGAGGCCGGGATGAGGGCACTGCGGCGCGTGCTGCCTGAGCTTGATCTGGAGGTAGAGGCGATCCCCGTCGAGATCCTGAACAAGATCGAGGTGAACAACGACGACTTCCTTGATGCGCTTCGAGAGATGGAGCCCTCAGCGATGCGCGAGGTCATGGTCGAGTCCCCCAATGTCAAGTGGGACGACATCGGTGGCCTCGGAGAGGTCAAGCAGCAGCTCGTCGAGTCCGTGGAGTGGCCCCTGACATATGCCAAGCTCTTCCAGCACATGGATGCGAAGGCCCCGAAGGGCATCCTGCTCTACGGCCCGCCCGGAACCGGAAAGACTATGCTCGCCAAGGCTGTGGCGACTGAGAGCCAGGCCAACTTCATCAGCATCAAGGGGCCGGAGTTCCTGAGCAAATGGGTCGGAGAGTCGGAGAAGGCTGTTCGTGAGACCTTCCACAAGGCCCGCCAGGCAGCGCCCTCGGTGATATTCCTGGATGAGATCGATTCAATCGCTCCCGCCAGGGGCGGCAGCACCTCAGACTCCCATGTGACAGAGAGGGTCATCTCCCAGATCCTGACGGAGCTGGACGGCCTTGAGTCCCTGAACAGCGTGATAGTGATAGCAGCCACCAACAGGCCGGACATCATCGATCCTGCACTGCTCCGACCAGGCCGGTTCGATCGGCTGATCGAGATCGGCCTGCCCGACGAGAAGGCACGCCTGGAGATCCTGAAGATCCACATGGCCAAGAAGCCCCTGGCTGAAGATGTGAACCTGGAGGAGCTGGCCAAGAAGACTGACAAGTACTCGGGCGCAGACATTGCTGCAGTCGTCAATGAGGCTGTGATGCTCGCCATCAGGGAGTGCGTCCAGTCCGGCAAGGCCAAAGAGGAGAAGCAGGTCTGTGACTACAAGGTCGAGAAGAAGCACTTCGACGAGGCGATGAAGAATGTCCAGCCGACTGCAGCCGAGGCGGACATCTACAAGAGGTTCTCGAAGGCGAAGGCTTTCTGATGAGGCCCCAGCGGAGGGCTGCACCTCACGCCCTCCTCCATCCCCTTTATCAGCACTCGCATTTTCAGTGAAGCCTTGCCTGGGCACAGCTCCTTGATCTAGCCGGTGCATTTTTTTATCATCGTGCTCTTAAGAATTTATTGATGATATTAGATTAGAGGATAGTAGATCAAATTATATTAGATGATATTATATCAAATTGTATTAGATCAGATGATATTAGATTATATTGTATTAAATCTGGTAATATTAGACCGTACTATATCAGATTTGATTATATTAAATCAAATTATATTGAATTGAGTGCTATTAAATTGAATGATATTAGATTAAAAAGTTTGCATTGGACGACGACTGCAAGAGAGGATTGCCAGAGATCCGGGCCCGCAATGAACCCGGACCCTGTATTTCTCTATTGGTAGATCCTCGGCCACTCGGCTGCTGCAGGCGCTTTGAAGCACGTGCAGTCAAAGACGCCCTTCACATTGGAGCCGAAGCCGTAGCTGCCCTTCTTGTAGTAAGTGGGCATGGTCATGTATCCGCCTGAGCAGCAGGGCAACCATGCATCGACATAATCTGTCTCGTCATCTGATACAGACATGGTCATGTTATGCTTTATGTGATATGTCCCCTCATAGCCTTGTTCGAAGATGGCCACAGGAAGCTTCCAGTCCTTCGTCGCGGTTCCCGGGATCTCATCATCCTCGTCATCCAGAGGGCTTCTAGCATACTGAACGGCCTTGAGAATAGCCTTGCCGTCGGTCACATCGCCCTCAACCTTCAGCGATGTGTCTGTAAGATCCGTCGTGGCCTCGATCAGATTATCCACTGCATGTGCCCTTTCGACCTTGAAGCCCATGGAATTGTAGCCGTCGCGGTTCTTAATAGCAGTCTCTTCCCCCAGAAGAGAGTTGAAGGCGAGTGGATGCTCGGCATAGTATCTTGAGCCCAAGGCCATAGCCATAGGCGAATAAGTCATTGCGCCATCCTCTTTCACATTCATGACGGCGGATGACTCCTCGTCATACTGATCAAGCTCTTCTATTACGCGGGCACCCTTGAATATCTCCAGATCCTCCGGCTCCGCATACAAGTCGCTCGTGTTCGTGTATGTGCTCTCGCCCGAGAATTCCGACTCGAGATCAATGCTGCCGCTACCGTGTTGCTTGACTTTTGCCTCTGCGCCGTTATACAATCTCCCCTCTGTGCCGAGTATATCGGGCATCAAGGCATACCTATAGACAGAAAAGAAGCCGTCTCCGCTTACCTTCTGATCCATCTGATATGACATATTTCGCTCTTCCTGGAAGATTATACCAGATCCTTCGACTGATGCAGAATTCACAGCCGCCGCCATTCCAGTGATGGCGGAAATTGCCACCAACATGAGTATACTTGTGCGCATCGGAGTCCCTCCCATCTCCCTTAAAAGCAGAACGATTTGCTGAATGCCAGCTTGTTTTTCATGCCAGCTGACAGATCAATCCTCGCTTTGCTGGCCTGCCTCCATTCTTCGGCAATTTGCCATTGCCTCATCTTCAGATGTTTCCTTAGCAGTCATTTCCGTAGCCAGTCTGTCACTGCTATTTAATGGGTCAAATGCCGGGGTTGATTAAGGTATTTGTGATTAGATATGAAAAAGTAGGCGCTTTCGGGGATCATATGCGACTACAAGTAAAAGATCAGGGTGATCCCCCACAGGATTTCAGGCGTCCCGTGCAGGCCGCTGGCGAGCCGGCCATGAGAGGATTGATCCACAACCCGGCGTTCGGCCCCGCGTCCTTCAGATCTTCTGATCCGCTGCCTCATCCCTGAATATCGTCTGCTCCCTTCCCGGACCCACTGATACGGCTGCGATGGAGTTGCCCACCTGCTCCACATACAGCAGATCCTCCAGACGCTCGACGTACGCCCTCGCATTCTGAGGCAGATCGTCATATTCCTTGATTTCGGTTATATCCTCGGTCCATCCGGGCATCTCCTCGTAGATTGGCTCGCACCTGGCCAGCATGCCTGTGCTCTCAGGAGGATATCCGATGGACTCACCGTCCAGATCGTACCCGATGCAGATCTTCAGAGGATCTATCCCCGTCAGGACGTCGAGCTTCGTTAAAGCCAGCTCTGTGTAGCCGTTCAGGTAAACTGATTTGAGCCCCAGAACTGCGTCGAACCAGCCGCAGCGGCGCGGCCTTCCTGTGGTCGTCCCGTACTCACCGCCCTTCTCTCTCATCCTTGAGCCCATCTCGTCAGTCAGCTCAGTCGGCATGGGGCCCTCGCCCACACGGGTGATGTACGCCTTTATCACGCCCACAACATTGTCCACCATGACCGGCCCGACGCCCAGGTTCGCACAGGCGCTGCCCGCTGTGGTGAAGCTGGAGGTGACGTATTTCTGCGTTCCATGTATGACGTCCAGGAAGGCCCCTTGAGCGCCCTCGGCCAGGACGCCCCTCTCCTCTGAGAGGGCTGTGTTTATCTCCCGAGATACATCCGCCACCCTCTCCTTCAGGCGAAGGCCGATCTGGAGGTACTCATCGATGAGGGGGCTGTGCCTGACCACAGTGGGGTCTCCCCCGAGGTCTGCGATAGCCTTCTCCTTGGCCGGGCCGATCTCATCGAGCTTGGCCTCCAGAAGATCCGGGTCGGTGAGGTCTGCCATCTGGACCTCCTCTCGGGCAACCTTGTCAACATAGGCGAAACCGATCCCGCGATTGGTGGTGCCGATCTTGTGCGTCCTTGCCTGCTCACGCAGCGCGTCCAGCTCAATGTGGTAGGGCATGATGATGCTCGTCTTCGCATCGATGCCCAAATCGAGCTTTATGCCCTCGGACTCGAGGACCTGGATCTCATCCCACAGGACGTGCGGGTTGAGGACCACGCCCGGCCCTATGAGCAGCCGCCTGCCTAAAATCGCGCCGCTCGGAACGAGATGAAGCTTGTACTTCTTGCCGCCGACAACAACTGTATGGCCTGCGTTGTCCCCTCCCTGGAACCTGACGATGACATCGTAGTTCTCGGCAAGAAGATCGATTACCTTACCCTTGCCCTCATCCCCAAACTGCGCTCCTGTGAGAATAGTGAACATGCAATTGGAGTTGGCGGCCACGTAGATAACGATTTTGATACCATTAAATGCGGCTGTCCAAAATAAGGCGTCAGAGCTGCCAGGATGCATCTCTGATGCTCATCTAGACTCTCGGAGCAAAATGACCAGGTCGGCGATCTTTTCTGCCACGTCAGCTCCCAGCGCCTCGAAGATGCCCCTTCCGGAGGGTGTCCCATTCACCTCGATGACCTTCAATCCCTGGGGAGTCTCCAGGAGGTCGACGCCGCTGTAGACAGCGCCTACTGCATGGCTTGCTCGCACTGCCAGGTCGGCGATCTCGCCGGTAAGAGGACAGGGCTCGGCCCTGCCGCCGCGGGCGAGGTTGCTGATCCACGCGCCCTTCGGGGCGACTCTGTAGATGGCCCCTGAAACCTCATCGCCGACCACGAAGGCCCTGATATCCCTGGGGGTGGCTGATTCTATGAACTCCTGAAGGTAGACGATGCCCTGCCGCTTTATAATGCCCTGAAGCTCTTCCGCGTCGCCTTCGGCACCCTTTCGTCCGCTTTGAAGGAGGAGGATGTCTCTTCCCTTGTAGCCGAAGAGGGGCTTTGAGACAGCCCTCTCAAAAACTCTTAGAGCGCTCAGCGCCTCATCGAGGTTCCCTGTGACGACTGTCCTCGGAGTTGGCACACCAGCCCTCTGGAGGGCGAGGCTTGTGGCGAACTTGTTCGCAGCCCCGGCTATCGCCTCGGGCGGGTTGACGATCAGAACTCCCAGACGCTCCAGCTCCCGGAGGGTCTCAAACCTGAAGGCCAGGTCACCGGCACTGTGCCTTCCCAGGTCACGAATCACCAGGAGATCGAGGTCCTGGAGATTCATGCCCCGACTACAAATAGATCCGCCTTCACCGATGACTGCCTGCAGATCGGAGAAATCCAGAAAGGGCGTGTCAAAGCCCCTCCTGACAAAGGACGCCTGCAGAGCCCTGGCGGTCCAGTCATCAGGATCAGAAACCACTATACCCGAGCGCATGGACATCGTGCGAACCTTCGTCAGCTATTTTTGTTTCTGAAGCTCTTGAAAAGACGGCTCTGCCCGCTGAAGCTCGTCGAGCGCCCCAGCAAGATGGCCCTGGCGGATCTCCTCCCCGGAGGATGAGATCGCAGTCGTGATGTTCTGCATCGCGAGGGCGAATTCCTCATCGAACCTCACCGCAAAGGGTCTGTAGACCGAGTACTTCTCCTGGAAAGCTCGCCAGGCGCTCTCCAGCAGCCCGTGCTCCTCTATCGCCTTCTCGCCCTGCCCAGCGCTCAAGGACTGAATGGTCAGGGAATAGGGCTCTATCACATTGCTGAGGTCCTCGATGAATATGTTCTTGGTGACAATGATGCTTGCATAGCTGCCCACAACGGCCACCACAAGGGCGATGACGAGGAAGGTTGCCATCAGATTTTTGTCTTTGCGCTTGATCTTCTCGCAGCTGTTCCACCCCAGAATGCCATAAAGGCCGCACCTGCCTGTGGCAGCCTGGACCAGCACCAGCACTCCGGCGAGATAGAGGGGGATCTGCCACTCCTGGGCCGCCCAGAAGAAAGCTATCAAGATGCACAGCTCTGCCAGAAGGACCCTTAAAAACCGATCGAAGGTGCCCAGGTTCTTCACAAGCAGAACTCGGGGCACAATCATTAAAGCATTGCGGTTGGGACGACTGCGACCAGGGGGGCGATCCGAAGATCATCCAGCCGCTGCGGTCGCCCTTCAACTCCTGTGATCATTCATAGAATGCCATGCCATCACTTCATATTCGATTGGGATCGCCCATCGCGGGCCCATCCGTCCGGCAGAAGGAGGGAGAGGCCGATGGAGGCTGCGATCACCAGCAGGATGAAGCCGAGAGCTATCACTGCTGGAATCTCATAGAAACCGGATAGCAGCATCTTTGCACCTACGAATACCAGGATGAGGGTGATCCCCTGGTTGAGGTAGTGGAACATCACCATGCAGCCAGCAAGGGCGAAGTAGAGGGCTCGCAGGCCTAAGATGGAGAAGATGTTGGAGGTGTAGACGATGAAGGGATCCAGGGTGATCCCCAGGATCGCCGGGACTGAGTCGAAGGCGAAGATTATGTCTGAGGTCTCTATCACGAGGAGGACTATGAAGAGAGGTGTGGCGAACAGCTTGCCGTTTATCTTGAGGAAAAAGCTGCCATCATCATACTGATCCGTGGTCGGGAGGAACCGCCTGCAGAACCTGAGGACGGGATTCCTCTCCACATCCATCGGCTCCTCATCTTTTCTCATGGCTATCTTCAGGCCGCTCACGAGCAGGAAAGCGCCGAACAGATAGATTATCCAGTGGAATCTATAGATCAGCTCGATCCCGGCTATTATGAAGACGCCCCTCAGAACAAGGGCTGCTATGATTCCCCAGAAGAGGACCTTGTATTGATAAAGGGCTGGCACCTTGAAATACGAGAATATGAGGAGGAAGACGAAGAGGTTATCAAAGCTGAGCGTCCTCTCCACAAGGTAGCCCGCCATGAACTCGATGGCGGCCTCGGACCCCATCCAGAAATAGACGAGAATATTGAAGCCGAATGCCACCGCCAGCCAGATCCCGCTCCAGATCAGAGCCTCCCTGATGGTAATTTTATGAGACTTTCGATGGAAGACGCCAAGATCCAGGGCGAACAGGACCAGAATGATGGCTGCGAAGGCAGCCAAAAGCAGCCACTCGTTATTTATCAAGCGTTAAATCCTCCACGACAGGACGAAGCGATACGCTCTCTTTTGCAGGAACCAAATACATCTCCCCACGAATCCACCACACACCTTCTGCTCCTTGGTACAAGAATCTTTCTCTGCAAATGCCGTGTCTTTCATATATGTTCTTCGGCAAATGCAGACTGCACTGCTGCTCAAAGCATCAAGGAAAGCACAAAGGAGAGCCCGATGAGGATAAAGGCGGCACCGGCGACCTTCGTGATCAGCCCTCTTTCGATCCTCTCGGAGAGGAACCTGCCAAGGTAAACGGCCATGATGGAGAGGAGGGCAAGCGCAGTCATGACCCCTATGAAGACCGCCCGCGGGTCGTACTCCGCCGCGAAGAGTGCAGAGGCTATCTGGGTCTTATCTCCCCACTCGGAGAGGAAGATCATAGAAAACCCGGAGATGAAGGCGTTCTTGGGCGACAGGTCTCCTCCATCCTCCTCCTCAGAGCCCCCCTTCAGTATCAGAACGCCAAAGAGGATGAACACAGCGCCCGAGATCAGCTTCACGATGTGAATGGGCACGACGCTCGTAACCCACGAGCCGACTAGAATGGCAAATCCATCCACCAGGAGGAAGGCGAGCATTACGCCTGCGAGGAGCTGAAGGTACTCCCTGGTCCTGGACGAGAGCATCAGTATGGAGAGCTGGGTCTTATCGCCCATCTCGGCCAGCCCGACTGCGAGCATGGGTATCAGGATTTCGTTGAGAGAGTCCAGAATGCTTGCACCTTCTCCAGAGGAGTTGGCCCATAGGACTGCATGATATTAGTAATCTTCGACGTCTTCGTTGATGCTCCGAAAGATAAGAGGTCGGAGAAATGTGGATGAAAGATACAGGTGAGAGAGATACAGGTGAGAGAGATACAGGTTCGAGTTCCAGGATGGGTATGACCTCTATGCATCGGGGAGGCCTGAAGAGGAGAATCTGAACGCAAGAAAAGGATCTCGCGGCCTTTGCTGAGCGAAAAGGGTTGATGCCGTTCCGGAGAACCGCGGTTGCGAGGAGGGAAAGTCCGATGATCCTCCGGTCAGCATCGGCTGGAGAACTGATGTGTGAAGTAAATCAATTGGACAATGGCCCAAATCCCCAGCCGGGGAACAACCCCCCATTATTAATGTCTCAACCAATGTATTTAACCTTTTGGATATTTAAGATAAGAACTCGATGCTAGAACGGCCACAGGGACTTTGAATCCCTCGCAGGTTCTTTGATAAAATCTTTACCAAATCTCCGGAGACTTGTGCGTCATCCTGCAGCTACGAGATCATCTCAGATCTTGGCATCGATGCCAATTGTGCTTAC
>MVRK01000070.1 GCA_002067365.1 Methanosaeta sp. PtaU1.Bin060
AATTAAAATTATAAAGTTGCTCGGCCCAAAATGCGAAAAATACTATGTCTGAAGGGAGACGTGCGGGATGTGGGCAGTATTCAAAATGAAGTTTGTTTTATTGTGCGTTCTCTTGAGGCGATCCTGGCCTATCGCTCTTGCCATTCAACACATTCAGACGTTCGAGAAGATATTGGCATTGTATATGACATCAAGCAATGCACAGATCGACCAGTATTCGGATATTCCTTGATGCCAAGCCCTAGCGAAGCCCTGGGCCCCTCCTCGAAGCGCCACTCGCGATCGGCCTCCCAGCCAGCTCATCCAGAAGAACCGGCCGATGGAAGGCGCGGCAGACGCGGGGCACCTTCGGCTCCGGCGGCTTCAAGGCACCCCTGGCGATTAAGCTTTAAATACCAAGAACCCAGAGATGTAAACTATGACAGAGCAGTTCGATCCCGATAATCCTCTGCCCTATGGCGGTATTACCGACATCCACGGTAACATCGTCAAAGCATTTACCAAAGAGGAAGAGGATGCTGCGTTAGCCAAGGTAAGAAAGGCGTTCGGGAAAAAGAAATGATAGCGATAACCATCGATGCCGACCTTCTTTTTTACGCCATAGGAGATAGTACCAGGAAGAGAAGACCCGCCCCTGGTGATATAAAGCCTTCCTCACTCTCTCGAAGATTCGGCCCATAGACTACACTCCTGCCAGGCTGAATGCCTCGAGAGTAGCCTGGCTCCTCCCAGCCTTTGCACATTCCTTGGTGACGAGCCTCAGAAAAAAAATTTAAAGGAAAATCATGTAGGCGGTGGGTACGCCCACACTCCAGTCAGGTCTATACCCAAGAATTTCTTCCAATACTCCTTGTGAATGGATTCAGGATCTATATCTTCAAATAACTCTGGATGGAGCCATTTGGCGAAATAGAGGCGAGCGACGATATACCTGGGACTCATCGCCATGGTCCTGTGATATATATACACCCTCCCGTTTTTCACCGCATCCAGTTTGTCCCAGCCGGGCCTGGCAATATCCTCTGCAAGCTCTTTTTTGGCATCATCTTCAGTCCATGAGAATCCCGCCGGATCGGAGGAGACCTTCACCCAGATGAACATAAACTCCGGATTCTGATCCAACACCCATTCTGGGTCTACTTCGTATTGCCCATAAGTCCCTGCAACGAAATCTGAACCATCAATGATATTTCGTCCGCCACAACCAACAAGAGCTTTTCCATCATAGACATTTGAGCCTAGAGTCACATATTGCTTAGACCAGGCTTCTAGATAGTACGTAGGAATTTCGCTTTCTGGCAAGCTATTCGTTCTATTTTCGATAATGCCATCGTATTTTAGGAGCCAATTGACGACCTCTTCCGCCTTTTCCTCATTTCCTACAATCAGCCCTAGTTTTCTGAACTCCTGAATCATATCCTGCGTGCCAGCTTCATCGAAATCCAAAGCTATAACAGGAATCCCCTCCTGGTTGGACTCGCTGATCTTATCAGCGATCTCGTTTGCACAAAAAGAAGTTGCCAGGACGACATCCGGATTTATCTCTAAGATCTTTTCGTAGTCAAGGCCCGAGCCATCTAATCCCTCTCCAACTAGGGGCACATCCTCCAATCCCGCTTTTTCAACCAAATCGCCCCGATACTTTGGAATTCCTCCTTCCCATCCAGCGATCTTTTGCTTCGCGAGAATTGCCATGGCCTCGTGCGGCCCCATATAAGCGACGACTACCTTCGTCACAGGCATCTTTACAGTTACAGTTCGATTTGCCGAATCTATAACAGTTAGTTCATTTTCGGTACCATCAATGATCTTTTCGATCATCAGGGCATCTTTCTCATCAATTTTACCATCAAAATTTGCATCTGCGAGCTTTGTCTTCTCATTTTTCCCATCAATTATTCCCTGCAAATATGATATATCCTCCTCATCCACATTGGCGTCCATATTCGCATTTCCAAATACCCCTAGGGTAGAATCCTCAGCTTTCTGATCACTAGACACGGCACCAGCTGCACATGACGAAGCTGCCAGCAGTGCCAGAAGAACCAGCCAACGTTTCAGATAGACACTCATGATACTCAATCCTTTTAGCATACCTTCGCTCTGATTTTTCCCTAACAGATCTCTCGAATTCACTCTATAGCCAGCTTCCAGATCCGGCTCCATTCGATCTCTTGAATGACCATTATCCTACAATTTTCTTGTCCATCCCTTCCTCACTAGCTCCCCCCATGAGAAGCGTCTCCACCTCATCTATCAATCCTCCTGATATCTAATACAAGACATTTCTGCCATCAGATGTTATTGGATATAAATTTTACTTATTAACACTAATATTACATTTTAATTGCGTATTTAACTACGGATGAGCGCCATCTGATGGGGTTCTAGTGAATGCCTCAAAGAGCCCAACCGATGACCCCTTAGCATATTTTTTTGATAGGAATTAGTATTATTTTCTAATATTTGTAAAACGAAAGGTTATTAAATCATATGTTTTAACATAATATGATGTTAAAAAAATGCAGTTTTCTAAAGATAGCTGCATACGCGAATAGGTGATAACTTGAGGACAACCAATGCATTGAACCTACTGGCCTTATGCGTCTTCCTAACGGCTGTACCTGCAGCTGCCACAGAGTTCACACTGGAGATCTTCGGCAACGCCAACATGGACGACACTATAGATGAGGCAGACATAGCCTATGTCGAGGAAGTGATAAAAGGCACCAAGGAGTCCACAAATTTGACGGATGCCAACAACGACGGCACTGTCGATGAGAAGGATGTCGAAGAAATAAAAAGTATCATGAACAACGTGGAAAAGGAACTCACGTTCATTGATTGCGATGGCAAAAAGGTCACTATCAGGATGCCACTGAAGATAATAGTAGCCTCTGGAGACAGTTCTGTCGAAGCAGTCCGAGTTCTTCAATCAGGAGATCAAATCGTAGGAATTGATGAGAAGACGCTCAATGACTTCAAAAAATGGCTCTCAGATTTGGGGGCGATGCCATCTGTAGGAGCGACATCAGAATTGGATGCTGAAAAGATCATCGAGCTCAACCCCGATGTGGTCGTTTTGGGGCCACGCGAATGGCATGACAAAGATCTGGAGAATAAACTCGGAGGAACCAACATCCAAGTTGTGCGTCTATGGCTTGCTAATTCAGATATAGTGGTCTCTGAAATTGCAATTCTTGGATACCTTCTGGATAAAAGAGAAGAAGCTCAGGCGTACATAGACTGGAATGAAAACCTCCTTGGTAGCTTCGAGAAGGAGGTCTCTAAGATACCTCAAGATAAATGGCCAATAGTGTTTTGGGATAGGCCAGACAACACGACTTGCGGTGGAGAGAGCTCTTACCAGAAAACCCTAACCATAGCAGGAGGAGTAAACCTTGCAGAAAACCTTGGAAAATACCCTACAGTCGATCCCGAGTGGCTCTTGAAAGAAGACCCGGACGTTATACTCGGAATATCCTTCAAAGGCGGATACGACAGTAATGATTCGACCGAGTTGGAGAAACGTTTCGAAGAGATAACAGGAACTCAGGGATTTGATAACCTGAAGGCCGTGAAGGACGGAAAAGTCTTCATAACGCATTATATAATTCAGGTGAATCCCGGCTACCCGGTAGGAGTCGCCTACCTGGCGAAATGGCTCCATCCTGAGCTATTCCCTGATTTAGATCCTCAAGAAGTTCATCAGGAATACCTGAATAAGTTCCAGGGCATAGATTTTGATGTGAAAAAGCAGGGTGCCTTTGTATATCAAACATAAGGTGATCCAATAAATTTTATACAGGTTTTAGTAATGAAGGACCTTATCGAATCGCACTGGGATAGTGTTCATGCAAGAGTAACAATCGACTGTGAAGGCATACCGCAGGTCATACCTATCTTCTCGGCACGAAAATACAGGCTGACAAATTAGATTATTCAAGGGATATCCATGAAGGAAGCTTTAAGGAATTTCTGGAGTTCGGACGCTGATAGCTATAATAAGGCTATAAAGAGCACTTTGCACTCAGTTAACTTGAAGAAGTCATGGCAAGAAATCTTTACAGAAGTCTTGGGAGATAACAAGCTCAAAATTCTCGATGTTGGCACCGGCCCAGGGATTGTGGCGTTGATGCTCGCAGAATTAGGCCATGATGTTACGGGCGTAGATCTATCAGAAGATATGCTGAAGAATGCGCTCAAAAATAGGGATGCCTTGAGCATATCTGTGGATTTTAGAAAAGGAGATGCTGAGCATTTGCCATTTAATGATGAATCATTTGACGCGGTTGTCAATAGATATGTCCTTTGGACTGTTCCCGACCCTAAAACGGCAATTAGTGAATGGAAGAGAGTATTAAAGCCAGGTGGAAAGATCGTCATAATAGACGGGAACTGGTATGCTAACGAAAATTCAATTAAGAGAAAACTATGGCATGTGTTTTCATTGGTACTGGTAATTCTAACCGAGCGAAAAAATCCGTTAACAAGCAACTTAGATCCAAAACTAAAAAATAAGCTATGGTCTATCAAGGCCAGCCGTCCAGATGCAGACAGGAGATTCCTCGAACAGCGTGGTTTTAAAGATATCTATGTTATGGATAAAATAAATCGAAGGACTAAGAACTTGATAGAGCATCTGAAATATGGTTACCAAGGCGATACGTTCTTGATAACTGCAACGAAAGCATAATTGTGGAGGTGAACTGTAGCATCCTGTGGTGGAACGGCATTCGGGATGGTTCTTCGGTCTCCAGGAATCCGCATGGAGCATCCTATAATGATCCGGCCCGATCGCAGGCTATGACCTGCTACGGCACATGACGACATGAAATAGCTGCAGGTGATCGATTGGTGTCGAGGTCATTAAAGCAGCTAGAAAATTATTTTAATGGATTTTTATTTACTCATAGCCCGGAAAAAAGCACTATCTTCAGGCCCATTCCTAGAAATCTTGCACACTCCAGATAGAGCGATCCTTTGTGCTTCCTTCAACCACCAATTTATATCTTCCTATCAGACTGAAGAGATGCCAAAGAGCACATGGGAGGGAGACGACGGCAAGATCGATCAATGGCACCCGCACAGCAGAGCTTTCCGGCAGCGCGAGCGCCACCGAAGGCTGCGTTCTAGGGCTGGATCCCTCGAACGCAGCCGGATTTCGCAGCGCGTCGCATTGCCGCTGCGGTTCGTCCCCTCATCGGGCTCCTGGCAAAAGGTTCTCTGTAGTGCTCTCGCCTCCGTTTTTCTCAGCTGCGCAAAGATCCCTGAACCTGAGAGCTTCATCTCGAAGGAGAGCTGCCTGATTCACGGGACCCGCTCCGTGGCCGAGAGGCAAGCTGTGGAGGATGGCAGCGCTTGCGAAGGCCTTGGCTTTAGAAGCTGAATCTCTCAAGGAGAGGCCCTCTCCAAGAAAAGATGTCAGAGAAGCAGAGTAGGTGCAGCCCACGCCGTGGTTTCCGCCCTTCACCCGATCTGCAGCGAGGCAGCAGCTCCCAGATTCGTCCACAAGGACATCTGTGCAGTCCAGATGCCCACCCTTCACCACCACTGCACCTGCTCCGAGATCCAAGATCCTTCGAGCAGCCAGCTCTGCGCTGGCGGCATCGCTGACCGAAACGCCCGTCAATGCCCTGGCCTCGAAGATGTTGGGGGTCACAACCCTCGCCAGAGGGATCAGGTAATCCTTCAGGACCTTGACAGCATCGGGCCGAAGAAGCCTGCCCCCTGCTTCGGCCTCGATCACGGGGTCCAGGACAAAGGGAATGCCTTTTCTTTTGAGGTGCTCTGCGGCAACCACAGCTATCTCAGCCGAGTAGAGCATGCCGGTCTTGGCGTGCGCCACACGAAAATCGTTCGTGATGGATTCAAGCTGCGCCTCGACAGCCTCGGGCTCAAGCCCGAAGATCCTCTGGACCCCCAGGGTATTCTGGGCGGTCACTGCCGTGATGGCGCAGGTGCCATGCCACCCCAGGACTGAGAAGGTCTTGATGTCCGCCTGGATTCCGGCTCCGCCTCCCGAGTCCGAGCCGCCTATGGTGAGCAGGACCTCTGGGCCATAGGACATTTCCGAGATTTCACCCATTCTCGCCATTTTTAATTCCCGGGCATCGGAGGTCAAGATATCTTTTTCTGAGCCTCCTCGATCAGCTCCTCCGGCAGCTTGTATCTCTGGGCTATCTTCAATGCCTTTCTGTAGAGCCCCGCACGCATATGCTGATCGAAGGATTTCCTCGCGGCCTCTGCCTTCATGCTCTCGGGCAGATCGAACTCCTCTGCGATCTCGGCTGCATTCTTGACCAGGCCGAAGCTGATGCTCTTGTTGAAGGCCTGGATGGCAGCCTCCCTGACGACATCCTCAGGAAGATTGAACTCGCGGGCGTACTCCGCGGCTGCCTTGAAAAACTCGCTGTCGATCTTCCTGTGAAAGGAGCGAAGGGCAGCCTCGTTTCGCATCTCTGCAGGCAGGTCGTACTGCTTCGCCAGATCGGCCGCGATAGAGTAGTCCCCCTTTTTCATCGCCACATCGTAGGCGGTCTTCACGGCGTCATGCAGCATCGCGCACGGGATGCCAAAATCAGACTTGACCTTTGCAGCCTCTTTGTAGGCACCCTGCGCCATCTTCAGAGAGAAGCGCTGCACACCCTCATCCAGATTGTTCTCGGGCATCATTCTCATCTCGGGCCACCATTGGCATGCAAGAGATTAAAAGATTTCATCCGATGAGACGACCATCGGTCTCAGGCGAGATCGCCATCAAAACCGCCTACGATGCGATCTTGGCTGCGAATCCTTCCCAGGCGCATCGATATCCTTCCCCATGAGCGATGATCACGCTCCCGACTACCAGGACCCTCGACAAAGAGGGCGCATGTGATCGATCCCTGAAGAGCTTCTTAAGGGTTTAGGCCTCAGACGCCCGATTCAAGACGTAGAATCCTTCCGAAGTTTCCTGGGACGGTAATCGATCTCCTTGCATTGGGATCTGCGACGTGCTCTATGCAGGGATAAAGCGGGTTCTCGTAGCTGGACTGGAGGATATCGACCCAGCGGCCCACGTGCCCAAAGGGGATGGGGACCTGCTTATCCCGATCTGAGAAGTTGAGGGCCACTATGAGGATGTCATCGTCCGACCAGCGCCGATAGGCCAGCACTTGCTCATCCGGATTGCTGTACTCCTCCCTGGCGTTCTCCCTCGGCGCTCTCAGCCCTGGATGCGCTCGCCGCAGGTTGCCCAGCTTCCGATAGAGGGTCACCAGGGGCAGCACAGTTGCGCCCTCCGGCGTGGTGGCGACGTTGTAGAAATAATCCCAGTGAAGCGGGCGAAAACCGCGTACGCGCACCTGGCCGCTAACTGCCAAGCCAGTGTTCTCCGCGAATTCCTGGCCTGCCCAGAGCATGGGGACGCCGACGCTGGTCATGAGGGCGATTGCGTAGGGCTGAAGCTTCCACCACGGCTGGCCGTCAAGGCCGTTTCTATAATCGAAGCCTGAATCATCGCCGCCTTCCCGACTCGCATCACCACAGGCAATCTTCTTCTGCATCAGGTAGAACAGCCTGGGCTCGTCATGCGATTCGATGTACTGAACCACCAGCGCAGGGATGTCTTCATCTGCAACTGTCTTCCAGCCTTTGTATCCCAGGCCATCGAAGCGTCTGTCGGCCAGCAGCAGCTCTTTGCCAAGATCTGATGAGAGAAAGCCATTTGCTGCCATATCCTGGGCGATGTCGGCCAGCCGCTTCTCCCAGCATCCGTTGATCGCGCTGTCAGAAATGGGTGACAGTTGGTAGGCGCTCTCGCAAAGATCTTCGGCTATCTGGATGATTCGGGAGGCCTCATTGAGCGAGGGCATGAAGCGAGGGTGAGCCTTGGATTCCTGATAGGTGGCCCTGGATAGTTCCTGAAGAGAAGCAAATGTCGGGCGAAAGCGATCCCAGTTGATGCCGCCATTTTCTTCCTCCGGCCTCCTGTCGAGGAAGCCATTGACATGATCGTAGCGGAAGCCGTCGATGTGATATTCTCGCAGCCAGAAGGCGTTGACTGCCGCGAAGAACTGCCTGGTGGACTGCATTCGCCAGTCGTTCTTCTTTCCGAAATGATCATAGGCGGAGACCATCGGGTTGGGCGCGCGATGTGTGCCCCCTCCATCAGAGTATTGGTCATCGCGCCACAGATCGAAGAACCGCTCATAGCCGATCCGATAGGGGAGCATGCGATCTGTGTGCGCGTAAACCATGTCCATGACGACGGCGATCCCGTTCTGATGACACTCCTGGACGAGGTGCCTTAATCCAGCCGGGCCGCCGAACCTCTCCTCTGGAGCCAGGTAAAAGATCGGCATGTAGCCCCATTGCGTCGGCTCAGCTATGCTGTTGATGGGCATTAGCTCAATGGCATTGACGCCCAGGCTGATGAGGTAGGGTATGCGATCTGAGACGCCCTCGAAGGTCTCTCCGAACTCTGCGACATTGAGCTCATAGAGGATTAGCTCCTCCATGAGAGGCACCTTGAAGGCCCCGTCGTCCCATGCTGGCCTCGTCTCTGGCGGGATTCGAAGGACGGAGAATATGCCGGCATCAGTCTCCCTGGCGAAGGGATCTCCGAAGTAAAGGCTGCGAACCGAATTACCAGTTCCGCGCTCGGGCCCCGTGATCTCGAAGCGGTAAAGGTATGTTCCCGGGTCCAAGGGAATGGTCTCGCTGCACCAGTTGTTCTTGGCAATCTCACCCCAACTCTCATCGTCAGGATTCGAGTTCTCGGGTGCCAGGCTGAATATCTCGGGCCGTATGCTGACGTTGAACTGATCTTTCTTGTCGATGAGATATACCTTCACAGAGAATCCGCGGCTCTCCTCGATGCCCGGCAGCAATATACGAAATCGAGCATCGTTCTCCCGGACCTTTGGGCCAGTCTCCTCAATTCTGAACATGGTCACTCTCCCTGAAATGCAACCTGAAATGCAACTTTAGCTACGACATCCAAATAATCTGCAATATACGCCTCAATAAGGTGGCCTTCAACACAGTACTATTCAATAGTTTTTCAAATATAACAACATTACTGCGCTTAAAAACCATCATAAACAATCTTACTTTTTTATCATAAGATGCGCTCGGACCCCTGCGAACAGGCCCAAAAAGGACCTCCGAATCCTTGAAGAGCCGAGGCCATGTTGCCGGCACGAAGGGCCCAAAAGCGCAAAAGGGATTTAGTATCACAAAGAAGCTCTCGAAAAAGGATGTAGCTTGAATGTCAGAGCATCTTCTGGAGATGGCCAAGGCGCTGGTGAGGGTAACGGATGGAGAGATAGAGGTTCTGACAGACCCCAAGATCAGCCGCTGCCCTCTTAGACAGGATCTATATGGTCCGGATATCGAGAGCAGGAAGACTGTTGAGGCTGCCCTGAAGCGGCATATGAAAGAGCTGGGGATGTACGGCCCAGGGAGGGTTCTTGAGCTTCATGAGAAGCCGGTGAGCTTCGGAGCCTCGGAGATCGTGGCTGATGCATTGAGCGATGGCCTGGTGGATGCCGCTGTGGTGGTATGCGAGGGCGCTGGCACTGTAATTGCGACCAGCCCTGATGTGCTGCAGGCCATCGGTGCTCATATGACAGGCCTCGTCAAGACGGAGCCCATAGAGGAGATCCAGGAGGGCCTGGAGAAAAGAGGCTGCATTCTGTTAGATCGCAGATGCTGCATCGATCAGGTCAGGGGCTTCGAGACGGCGGCTGCATCAGGCTTCGAGAGGATCGCAGTGACCATATCAGGAACAAGGGCCTTCGAGGCCGATGTGCTGCGCGAGACTGGAAGAATCCTCGGAAAAAGGCCCATCATCCTCGCAGTCCACACCACGGGGATAACCGAGGCTCAGGCGCGAGCCCTCGCAGAGAGCTGCGACATGGTCTGGGCCTGTGCCTCAAAGGCTGTGCGCGAGGTCGTGGGTGCGCAATCGAGGCTTCAGATAGGGGTCTCTATCCCTGTCTTTGCGCTTACGGACGAAGGAAAGCGCATTATGCTGAACAGGGCCCAGCACTTCGGAGGAGGTCTGGCAATCCACAGAGCAAGCCTGCCGCTCGCCCCCGAGGAGAAACAGCCAACGCCATTGATTTAGATCTTGAAACTACGACTGAGGAGCGAAAAATGGAGGCCATCCATGTTTTTAATGCAGGAGGCTGAATAGCCTGGCCAAGATGACTGAGATCAGAGATCCTGTCCACGGTTATGTGAAGCTGGACCGCCTGGCATCAGAGCTCTCCGAGACCCCCCAGATGCAGAGGCTGCGCTGGATAAAGCAGCTCGGCCTGGCGAGCCTCGTCTATCCCGGAGCCAATCACACGAGATTCGAGCATTCCCTGGGAACCTATCACCTGGCGTGTGTTCTGGCAGATCACCTTGGGCTGAAGGAGGAGGAGAGGCTCAAGGTCGGTGCTGCAGCGTTCCTGCACGATGTGGGCCACGGGCCCCTCTCCCATGCCACAGAAGCAGCGCTTGCCCATTACCTGAGAAGGAACCACGAGAGCGCTATCGACATCCTGCGAAGAGGTGAGCTGAGGGAGGTCCTGGACAGACACGGGCTCACTCCTGCGGAGATCCAGTCCCTCATCAGCGGGAACGGCCTGGGGCAGATCGTGAGCGGGGAGATAGATGTGGACAGGATGGACTACCTTCTGCGCGATGCGCACTACACCGGCGTGGCCTACGGGGTGATTGATCACCCCCGGCTGCTTCAGAAGATGCTGTTATACCAGGGCCAGCTGGTGGTGGAGGCCGGTGGCATCCAGGCTGCAACCTCCCTGCTCATATCGAGGCTTCTGATGCACCCTGCAGTTTATTATCATCATGTCTGCCGCATATCGGAGTGCATGATAGCTGCTGGGATTCAGAGGATGATCGAGGAGGGGGCGAGTGCATCTGAGATCAAGGCTATGGACGACATCCAGCTGTTCACGGCCCTCGAGAGCGCTGGCGGACTCGCCGAGGAGATGGGCCTTCGCATCAGGTCGCGAAGGCTCTTCAAGCGCGCCGTTTACGTCGGCCTCGAAAGCCTTGAGCAGTCCCTTCTGAGGGCTGGCGAGAGGGCCCTGTCGTTGGAGATCGCTGAGGCTGCAGGAGTCGATGCTGGCCATCTCCTCGTCGACTGCCCGCCCCTCCCGGACACTCCCGAGGGCAGCTTCCCGGCCCTGGTCGCCGGGGAGATAAAGGCTCTGAGGGATGTCTCGCCCCTGGTCGCCATCCTGGAGAGAGCTCATAAGGCCACATGGCGCTTCGGGGTCTACGTGCCGGAGGAGATGAGGGAGGAGGTCTCCAAGGCTGCGAGGAGGTGTCTGAGCATCAAGAGGAGCACAGTGCAGCACACCTTTTCAGATATGGATAACGATTACCTTTAAGTGCTGTAGCAGGAGAGAGAGAGATCGATGGCATTTTCAGATAGAAAGGCATTCGACAAGAACATCCTGGTCAAGACCATCCAGACTATGAACCAGCACCTGCCGAGCAAGCGCCTGAGCCTCAAAGATCTTCTCGCCATGGAGAAGCCCGGAATCAAGGGAAAGGATAACACCTTCTTCGTCATGGAGAAGAAAGAACTCGATCTGGTCTCTGGGTCCCTTCCGCGGTTCCTTTGGGGCCGCCTCAGGCTGCCCCTGCTCATCGAGATGTCTCCCGACTTCGGGAACGGCGCAGCCCGCATCCAGGGCGAGGCTGAGACAGAGGTGGTGAGCAAGATCCTGGGCAAGCAGCGGCCCCAGGGAAAGCAGATCATAATCTACCTCCCGGAGGTAAGAGAGCTTCGAAGAAGGCTTCCCACTACAACGCAGTACGCCTTTGTAACCAACATCAGAGACCGAGATATAGATTAATGCCTCTGTTGAGATCTGCATTTTGTTGAAATGTTGGTGCTGTGGAGTTCTGAAATTATTTTGCCACATCATCTAATCTCGGGCGCATAGTCATGGATAAAAAATTTAACAAGACGAAGGTTCGCCACATCATTCGTCAGAGCCGCATAGCGCCTCAAAAGAGATCGCACACAATACAGGAAAACAGAGCAGGAGAAATCCGATCTCATACAAATGGAAAGCTAGAACGGTTTTTCGAAGAATACACCATTCTAGAGAAAAAAAGCTAAATAGTTTTGGAAAAAAATAATGATAAACGATGACTACAAAAGGCGAAATGATTTTCGGTTTAAGAGCGTTGATGGTGGATGACGAACTCCAACTGCCCACCGCCAACGGCCATGCTGCCCGTGCGCTGGTCGAAGAACTGCGCAATAGAGATGTAGAAGTCGTCGAGTCGATGTCTTCGGATGATGGCCAGTCCATTATCATCTCCGATCCTTCGATTCAATGCATATTGCTGGACTGGTGCCTGGGCGATGATGATCCCACGACTCACGCCAAAGCCAAATCCCTGCTGTCCCTGATCCGTTCTCGAAATGTACATGTCCCTATCTTCCTGGTGGTCGAGCGCGGGCACGCTGCGTCCCTAACCGCCCAGGAAATGCGCATAGCTGATGAGATCATCTGGGCCCTCGAGGATACTGTTCATTTCATTGCCGGAAGGGTGGTCGCTGCCATACTACGCTACAGGGAGCAAATTGCACCTCCCTTCAACCAGGCGTTGATGCAGTTCGCCCAGGTCTATGAATATTCCTGGCATACGCCGGGACACACCGGCGGCACAGCGTTCCTCAAGTCGCCCGTGGGCATGGCATTCTTCGATTACTTCGGGGAGAACCTGCTGCGGTCCGATCTGTCCATCTCAGTCGGAGAGCTGGGTTCGTTACTGGATCATTCAGGTCCCATCGGAGAAAGCGAGAAATATGCAGCTCGCATCTTCGGAGCTCATCGCTCCTACAGCGTGACCAACGGCACGTCAACGTCAAACCGAGTCATCTTCACGGCCAGCGTCAGCAAGGGCGACATTGCCCTGGTGGACCGCAACTGCCACAAGTCCATCGAGCAGGCCATCACCTTGACGGGGGCTATCCCGGTTTACATGGTCCCTTCCCGCAATTATCTGGGCCTCATCGGCCCGATTTATCCGGAGCATATAGTCCCGGAGACCATTCAGGCATCAATCGCCAAAAACCAGCTGGCTGCAGAGGCTAATCGCAAACCATTGCACTCCATCATAACCAACTCGACTTACGATGGCCTGTGCTACAAAGCTACTCGGGTTCTGGATTTGCTGGCCCAGAGCGTTGACCGCATTCACTTCGACGAAGCCTGGTACGGCTATGCCCGCTTCAACCCAATTTACCATGACAGATACGGCATGAGCGGAGACCCTGCAGGATACAGCGGGCCAACTGTTTTCACGACCACATCAACCCACAAGTTGCTTGCGGCTCTCTCGCAGGCCTCTTTCATTCACGTGCGAGATGGCAGAAACCCTGTGGAGCACGAGCGCTTCAACGAGTCCTTCATGATGCACGCCTCGACTTCGCCTCAATACGCAATCATCGCCTCAAATGAGGTCTCAGCCGCAATGATGCAAGGCGTGGGCGGGAGGACCCTCACCACAGAGTCGATTGCCGAAGCTGTGGCCTTCAGGCAGGCGATCCGGAGAATCCGCAGGCAGCTTCAAGCCAACGACGATTGGTTCTTCAACACCTGGAATGCAGATCATGTGACTGATCCTGCCACAGGCAAACACATTCCCTTTGAAGATGCGCCGGAGTCGCTCTTGATCACGGATCCCAATGCATGGGTGCTGCACCCCGGCGATGAATGGCACGGCTTCCACAACATCGAGGATGGCTACTGCATGCTTGACCCCATCAAGGTCTCTGTAGTCACGCCTGGAGTTGCCCTCGATGGCTCCATGGAGAAAACCGGCATCCCTGCCACACTGGTCACCGCCTATCTCGACCATCGCGGCATCGTCGTCGAGAAGACCACGGATTTCACGATCTTGTTCCTGTTTTCCATTGGTATCACCAAAGGTAAGTGGGGAACTCTCGCCAACGCCCTGCTGAGGTTCAAGGAAGATTACGACGCAAACGCTCCTCTAAGGGATGTGCTTCCCGATCTGGTCACCAGCTATCCGGATGCTTATGGTAGCATGGGCCTGCGTGATCTGTCCGATAAAATGTTCGAGCAGATGAGGAAATCAAAGCAGACTGAGCTTCTTTCCCAGGCTTTCTCGACTCTGCCCGAGCCAGCAATGACGCCAAGCGAGGCTTACAGTCAACTGGTACACAACAACGTCGAGTCCCTCTCGCTTGATCAAATGGCCGGGCGGGTAGTAGCCGTTGGAGTTGTGCCCTATCCGCCTGGAATACCCCTGCTGATGCCCGGCGAAAATGCAGGCCCGGAGAACGGACCTTATCTTGGCTACCTCAATGCCCTTCAGGCCTGGGATAGCCTCTTCCTCGGATTTGCGCATGACAGCCACGGGGTTAAGAACATCGATGGAAGCTACTTCGTCTACTGTTTGAAGCAGAAAGAACTGACGGACTGATTAAATGAGCAATGGCAAATCAAAAGCTCTGGGCGTTTTTGCCCTGGCTATGATAAATGTTGCGGCGGTACTGAGCTTGCGGAACTGCCCTTCAATGGCCATTTACGGATGGTCGTCTATCGGCTGGTATCTCATCGGAACGATTGCCTTTTTCATTCCGTTGACCCTTGCAGGAGCTGAGCTTGCCACCGGCTGGCCTCTGGGAGGAGGCGTCTATGCCTGGGTGAGGGAAGCCTTCGGTGAAGAGGCTGGATTCGTTGCAGTATTTTGCGAATGGTCGAATAACCTGGTCTGGTTTCCAACAGTCCTGGCCTTCATAGCCTCGACTTTTGCCTACTTCCTCAATCCTGCTCTGGCCAACGACAATAAATTCATGTTCGTGGTCATGATGGTGGCCTTCTGGGGCACAACGATCATCAGCCTTCTGGGCGAGAGGACCTCCAGCAGGTTTGGGTCCTTTGGCGTAGTTGCCGGCACAATAATTCCGGCAACTTTTATCATCGTGCTCGGCCTCGCTTATTGGTTCAGCGGAGATCCGATATCTCTGCCGCCGTTCTCCTTGTCTGCAACCTTGCCCGATATAAACATCAGCACACTGCCATTTATTGCTGTGGTCGTGCTGCTCTTTGCCGGCATGGAGATGGCGGGTTTTCACGCCTTGGAGGTGAAGAACCCACAGAAGGATTATCCCAAAGCCATGGCCTTGTCCGCGATACTGATCTTCGTGCTGGCCGTTGCCACGACACTGGCCATTGCCATTGTGGTTCCTGTAAATCAGCTCAGCCTAGCAGCTGGCCTGATGCAGGCCTTCCAATCGTTTCTGCAGTCCTTCAACCTGACATGGGTGGTAGCTCCGTTAGCACTCCTGGTGGCATTGGGCGGACTTGCTACATTGGCATCATGGCTGGCAGGACCTGCGCTTGGTCTTGGAGCCGTAGCTGCTAAAGGGAACATGCCACCCTTCTTCGCTCGCACCAATAAAAATGGTGCTCCAACTGGCGTCCTGATACTGCAGGCTGTCATAGGCACAGTCGTCTCGATGCTCTATCTTTTCGTCCCCAGCATCAGCACAACTTACTGGATTCTCTCAGCCATGACGGTCCTGCTTTTATGTATTGTCTATATGCTCATGTTTGCGGCTCTGATCAAGCTTCGTTACTCACAACCGGGTACTCCACGGGCCTTCAAGATTCCTGGAGGCATCGCTGGCATATGGGTGACGGGAGGAACTGGCTTTATAGCATGCATGTTCACCTTTCTGGTCAGCCTCATTCCGCCCGCAAACTATGAACATATGTCCGTGCTCGCCTATGCTATGATAATGCTGATAGGCACGGCTATTCTGGCACTTCCTCCACTCGTGTTTCTGCGCCTCAAGAAGCCGAGCTGGAATATACAGCCCAAGAAGGAGGTGCAAGGCTAATGGCAAATGGCTCAAGCAGCTATCTTTCCCCTGCCATAATTTTGGTAGCCGTGCTTGTCGTTGTATTTATGGCGGTTTTCCTGGCGGGAACCAACAGATCTGAGTTCGAAAATCCGATGGACATTTCCGCCTTCGAGCAAGCGCTACATGACGAAGGCCTGCAGACCTGTATCCAAGGAGATGTTAACTGGATGACAACGCCAGGTTTTGTTCGCGGCCTGTTCTATGATATAAGCACCAACTGTTCGACGTTCGATCCAAACCGGCCCGAGGCACGCGTCTGGGTGCTGGAGTTCAGCAACATTGAGGCGCGAGATGCGGCAGTGCGCAACTTCGAGACATCTAGGAGGCACATCGGCTCGGCCATCGTCTGGGTGAAGGGATCTATGGTGATACTGGTCGATGGCAGTCAGAGGACTGAGGTCGTATCAGCCCTGCGAGAAGCTATGGCCAGCATTGAGGCATAGAGAGGGCGCAGGATGAGAAGCCTGCGCCGCACCAATTAAATATTTTTAGATTTTTTTGCTTATCTAATTAATATTTTCCTCATGACAGCCAAGATGATGCGTGGGCAGATCGGATCAATCTGTGCCCGCCCGCAACTTGCTGCGAAAGTGAGCCGCAGCTTGATCGATCCATAAGTTTTAAAAGCGAAGGAGATCAATATGCAGAGATGATGGCTACAATTGCAGATCTTTGCCTTAGCGGCCATCGAGATAGGGGGTTTGGAGACTATGAGATTTAAGATATTGATAGCATCCTCATTGCTGTTGCTGGCCTTGATAGCCATGAAGTGCCCGGCACCTGATTGGAGCAGCTCGTATACTCAATCGGCCGATGAATTGATCTCCGGTGGCAACGGGGCGGTCGTTACGGATCTGACAAGTCAGGCCCAAGCAGCCAGAGCATCTCAGACGGGACAGTCCGGCAAGGAGATCCTGAATCAGGCTTCAGGAAGAGTACTATCCTCAGGTGCGAGCACACCCCAAGAGGCCAGAAGTCAGGATATGAGCAAGACGGCAGAGACACAGTCTAATGCTACAGTTGAGACGGCACCCGTCGAGAATGTGACATCCACACAGCCAGCAGCGATCTTTGGAAGCTGGTCGTTAGAGCTTAATGATGGCACGCCTCATCCGGCAAATTTTACGATCTTCCAAGATGCTGATGCTGTCTATGGGACGGGCACAATTGATCTGGATGCGGGAAATGCCGTGACTGCAACCGCAAGCGGAACAGTTACTGGTCAGGAAATGAGCCTGGATATTGTATCAGTGGCAAAGGTAAGCCTTTATCGCATATATATGACCGTAAGCGGAGATTCAGCTACAGGGAACTATGTGGCCTTCAGCCCTGGAGAGGCCTCAATCAGGGGCAGTGCCAAAGGAGTGAGAGCTGCACCATCATCTTGATGGGCGACCAGTGCGTGAGGGCATGAGAGGCGAAGTCCACAGCATCGAACGATATTGGCGTGAGAGAGCCCGCCAAGAGGCCATCCCGCTAGATCAAAATCCTTTTATCAGTTAAAAGGAAGGATAGATAGCGCCGTATATCTGACCTGATTTGCTGGGAGATAAATGAAAGAGATCTGGGTGTGCTGCTTGCTGCTTTTATTCTTTGCCGTTGGCACTCAGGCAGCAGAGCCGATACAGTTGAGCGGCAAGGACGGCCAGGCGGTTTTGGCCAAGGTAACCCTCTTTCATGCAAATAATGCATCATCTGGAGAGGGCCTTTGGGACTGGGGAGGCGGTCCGCAGGGGTATGCTCAACTGTACCCAGGTCAGCTGCAGTCTGAGGAGCTTGGAGGTTTGACTCAGGCGGTTCAGACCCCACTGGGCTACACAATAAATGAGACCAAGCAGATCATCGCAGGCCAAGGACAAGAAGGCTACACGCAGATGAGCAGCTTTTCCGGCGAGAATCCACTTGAATATGCATTGAACGAATCACATCGACTTTTCCCAACCGGAGGATTCTTCAATGGCTATGGCGGATGGTCGCCGGGGATCTGAAGCTCCTCAGGTTTGGTTTTCAGTCAGATGCAGATCTTCCCTGATGAGCTTCTACAGCACCTCAGGGCGAAATTCTGGGGTACAGTGTAGAGCTGAACTCTCCGAATCTTGAATACATGCCAGAAGACCACTTAGAGATCACCGAGGCTTGGCGAGAAGGGGTTATTTCGCCGCTTGGATATGTGTTCCTTCTTTGCTGTTTGTCATGTACTTGACCCAGAAAATCCAGAACGCTATCCTTGCGGCTGAGACGAAGTGCTGCCAGGAAAATACGGCCAAACTATTCTTGAGCTGAAAAGGGTTAAGATCATCCTCCCTCCAAAATCATCATCGACCGCAAATTTGAGAGATCAGCAAATGAAGTCTATCATCATAAAGGGTGCCCGCGAGCACAACCTGAAGGACATCACAGTCGAGCTGCCCCGCGACAGGTTCATAGTCATCACCGGAGTCTCGGGCTCAGGGAAATCAACGCTTGCCTTCGACACCATCTACGCCGAGGGCCAACGCCGCTACGTCGAGTCCCTCTCTGCCTACGCCCGCCAGTTCCTGGGGCAGATGGACAAGCCAGACGTGGACTCGATCGAGGGGCTCTCACCCGCCATCTCCATCGAGCAGAAGACCACCTCAAAGAATCCCCGAAGCACCGTCGGGACAGTCACAGAGATCTATGACTACCTGCGGCTGCTATATGCCCGCATCGGAGTTCCCCACTGTCCTGTCCACCACATCCGCATCGAGTCCCAGTCCCCGGAGAGGATCGCCGAGAGCATTCGCCAGGGGAGCAAAAAAGCTGGAAAAAAAGGGATTAAAAAGGAAGCCAGCCGCGGGGCAGGCGGAAATTCAGAGGGCAGAGGCCATGTCACCATCCTCGCCCCTGTGGTTCGCCAGAAGAAGGGAACCTACGGCCAGCTCATCAAGGATCTGAACAAAGAGGGCTTTGCAAGGGTCCGGGTGAACGGAGAGATCCACAGGACAGACGAGGAGATTGAGCTAGACCGCTACAAGAAGCATGATATCGATGCAGTGATCGACCGCCTGGACCCCGCGGGAGACCGCGCCAGACTGGTCGAGGCGATAGAGAACGCCCTCAAGAGGGCAGACGGGCTCGTCATCGTCTTAGATGCCGAAGGCGAAGAGCACCTCTACTCATCCAAGATGGCCTGCCCTGTCTGCGGCATGGCCTTTGAGGAGCTTCAGCCGCGCATGTTCTCCTTCAACAGCCCCTTTGGTGCCTGCGAGACATGCAATGGCCTCGGCATACGCATGGAGTTCGACCCTGACCTGATCATTCCGGACAGGGATCTTTGCATTGCGGATGGAGCTGTGGCCCTTTACAGGAACGCCATTGATGGCTGGCGAGGCCAGCATCTGGCAGCTATCGCCAGGCATTTTGGCTTCGACATCTTCACGCCCATGAAGGACTTGACCAAAGAGCAGTTCCATGCGCTGATGTACGGCTCAGACGAGCGCATCCAGTTCAATATGAGCATGAAGAACGGGGAGGCTTTCTGGTCGCACAATGGCCGATGGGAAGGGCTGATACCGCAAAGCATCCGTCTCTACGGCCAGACGAACTCCGAATACAGGCGCGAGGAGCTTGAGAAGTTCATGAGGGTTCTGCCCTGCCCGGCCTGCGAGGGGAAGAGGCTGAAGGAGAAGGTTCTGGCTGTCAGGGTCGCAGGGAAGTCCATCGCCGATCTGACGGATCTGTCAGTCGCCGAGAGCGCAGAGTTCTTCGAGAGGCTTGAGCCCCAGCTCTCAGAAAAGGAGAGGGAGATCGCACGGCAGGTCTTGAAGGAGATTCGCTCCCGGCTGGGATTCCTTGAGCATGTGGGCCTCGGCTACCTCACCCTCTCTAGGAGTGCAGGCACCCTTTCTGGCGGCGAGGCCCAGCGCATCCGCCTGGCAACTCAGATCGGCTCGAACCTGACTGGGGTGCTCTATGTTCTCGACGAGCCCTCCATCGGCCTGCACCAGAGGGACAATGAGCGGCTGATCGAGACGCTGAAGAGCCTGAGGGACCTCGGAAACACTGTGCTGGTGGTGGAGCACGACGAGGAGACGATTCGCAGCGCAGATCATGTTCTGGACATAGGTCCTGGGGCGGGAATACACGGTGGGCTGGTCGTGGCCGAAGGAACTCCGGAGGAGATCGAGAAGAACCCTGCGTCTCTGACGGGCCAGTATCTCTCCGGAAAGAAAAAGATCGAGGTTCCGGACTCACGGAGAAGGAGCACAGCCTTCATCCGGCTGAAGGGCTGCAGGGAGAACAACCTGAAGGAGATCGACGTGAAGATCCCCGTCGGCGTGCTTACTGCGGTCACGGGAGTCTCGGGCTCTGGCAAATCCACTCTGATCCACGATACGCTCTACCGGGCGCTGATGAAGAGGATCTACAGGTCGAGCGAGACGCCTGGCGATTTCGATGAGCTGACATTCGACTCGGAGATAGACAAGGTGATAGTCATAGACCAGAGCCCCATCGGGAGGACGCCCCGCTCGAACCCTGCGACGTACACGAAGGTCTTCGACCCCATCAGGCAGGCATTTGCTGAGACAAAGGAGGCGAAGATCAGGGGATACCAGAGCGGGCGCTTCTCCTTCAACGTGCGGGGCGGCCGCTGCGAGGCGTGCCAGGGAGACGGCCTGATCAAGATAGAGATGAACTTCCTGCCAGACGTCTACATCGAGTGCGAGGAGTGCAAGGGCTCGCGCTACAACCGTGAGACTCTGGAGGTAAAGTACAAGGGGCGCTCGATCGCAGAGGTGCTGGACATGACCGTCGAGGAGGCGCGCGAGCACTTCAAGAACATCCCGGCGATCAGGAACAAGCTAGACACCCTCCTCGGAGTGGGCCTCGGGTACATCAAGCTCGGCCAGAGCTCGACGACGCTCTCGGGGGGCGAGGCGCAGAGGATCAAGCTCACGAGGGAGCTTGCCAAGAGGGGAACGGGCAGGACGATATACCTGCTGGACGAGCCGACGACGGGGCTGCACTTCGATGACGTCAAGAAGCTGATAGCAGTCTTGAACGACCTGGTGGCGAAGGGCAACACAGTGGTGGTGATTGAGCACAACCTGGATGTGATCAAGTCAGCAGACTGGATCATCGATCTAGGGCCCGCGGGCGGGAACGAGGGCGGATGGATCGTGGCAGAGGGAACGCCCGAGGAGGTCGCCGAGGTCGAGAGGAGCCACACGGGGAGGTTCTTGAAGAGGATGCTTGGCAAGGCGTGATCCTGTAGCGGTTTTTCGGGATAGCTGCGGGAAGGAGATTCCAGCTGCATAATCAGGTTCAAGAACCAGGTCAGCAGCTTCTTTAATCTGGCATCCTGGTCGATAAGATCTTCTTGGATAGGTATCATAGCCCTGCGTCCTCCTTTTCCCGATAAGGGATAGGCTTGTATTATCAAAATACAGAAAAACCGATACAATGCCTTTCAAATGGCGTGAACATGCCCAGCTGCTTGAAGCGGGCACGCTGTTTGATTAAATGCGATCACCAATCTGCCAATAACATTTATTTCACTGATAATTCTGATAAATGCCATATGGTTATATCACAACTCCGTTTCATTGATACCACAGGAATTTATTTTTTGAGATGATATAATGTTTTATCAGGGAAAAATCACATTAAATAGGTAACTATTAATACTAAATAGTTGTTGCATTTTGCATAGGAGGAAGAAGTATTACGATGAAACGATTAGATATTTTAGCTGTCTGTCTGATATTAAGTGGCATATTTTTAGGGTGTACGGGGTCTCTGGCAGCGCCGACAGAATCCGAGATGGCGAGAGACCAGGAATTGACTGCAACTTATCCGACGGATATCATGGCGAATAAGCTTGATGCCAGCTCATATAAAGGTGCAATTACTGTTTATCCCATGATCTACGACGCCCTGGTGAACTATGGAGAGGGAGGAAAAATCGAACCGGGCCTTGCCAAATCATGGGAAGTCGAGGACGACGGCGGCAAAATGGTAATTACCTTCCACTTAAGAGATGGGGTGAAGTTCTCAGACGGAACGCCCTTCAATGCGGATGCAGTCAAGTTCTCACTGGAAAGGGCGAAGATCTTAAACCCGAAGGATACAACTCCTGTCCTCCAAAAACTCGATGAAATAGAGATTGTAGATGATTATACGGTCAAGCTCATCTACGACTCATATCTTTACCCAATCTTGAAGCAACTGACATTCCCCAGGCCCATAAGGATCATGAGCCCCACAGCTGTGAGCCCAGAGGGCGACCCGAACGGCGCTTTCGTCAAGCCCATCGGCACGGGCATGTGGGTCATTGGGGACTATGTGCAGGATCAGTATGCTGTTTTAACGAGAAATCCATACTATTGGGGCGAAAAACCGATACTCGAAAAGATCACATTTAAGGTGATCCCGGATGCTCAGACACGAGCGCTTGCTCTGCAGAGCGGAGATGTTGAACTGATTGGAGGCAAAATTGGAAGAATATTGCCAGAGACAGTCCCTGTATTGGAAAGCGATAAGAATATTGTCGTTGAGCGGGAACTGGGGACGGAATCGTATTATCTAGTATTTAAGTACAACAAATATCCATTTAATGACACGCTTGTAAGAAAAGCGGTCAATTTTGCGATCGACAAGGATAACATGGTCAGCGTTGTGGGCATCGGCGAGCCTGCCAAGGGATTCTTTGCGCCGACGGTGAATTATGTCACAGACGAAAACAGCTACAACTATCCATATGATGTAGACGAGGCTAAGCGTCTGCTGGCGGAGGCGGGCTGGATGGATACCGATGGCGACGGAATCTTGGAAAAAGACGGCAAGAAATTCGAAGTGGACCTGATATATCAGGTCGTAGACTATCCCGAGTGGGGTAGGATGTGCGAATTGATCCAGGAAGATCTCCGCAAGGTCGGCATTAAGGTGAACCTCTTGAACCTGGAATCAGCAGCATTCTATGAACGACTCTGGACAACCAGAGATTTCGATCTGATGATATACATGACATATTCATCCGAATGGAGTCCTGAGGGCATGCTTACGCTTCAATTTACATATCCATCTCCGACGCTACATGCGACATCGCGTGATGATGAGGCGGTCACCTTTGGAAATCCCAAGCTGAATGAACTGATCAATGAAGTGATGACGACTCGCGTGGAAGACAAGAGGCAATCCCTTTACGACCAAATCTTCAAAGAGATCTACGATGAAGCGGCCTGTGTTCCCCTTTACTACTGCGAGAAAGTCTTTGCCATGAACTCTCATGTCAAGGGCTTTGAATTCGGGGCCAGTGAATACGACCCTGTCAAGTGGGGGAGACTATGGGTATCCAGCTAGATCATGCAGGCCTGAATGAGGGCTCGTGGGTGCTGAAAGAGCGGATCAATGAATATTGGAGTGACGGAGCGGAAGGGTACCAAAAATGCATCTGGAACTCCATTCGGCCTGGAATGCTGAAGAGAAGATGGCAAGAAATAATTAGAGAGGGCGTTGGCAATGAGACGGCGAGGGTCCTTGACGTCGGAACCGGACCAGGCGTTATTGCTCTCTTGCTGGCAGACATGGGCCACAGCGTCACAGGATTGGACCGATCCGAGGAGATGCTGAAGATGGCAAGGAAGAATGCGAAAAGATTGGGTCTATCAGTCGATTTCAAGCAGGGGGATGCAGAAAGCATCCCCTTTGAAGACCAGTCCTTTGACGTTGTGGTCAACCGATATGTTCTTTGGACTGTGCCCCACCCAGAAAGGGTCCTTCGTGAGTGGAAGCGCGTCTTGCGACCTGGGGGGAGACTGGTGGTCGTGGACGGTAACTGGTATCTAAACCTCGACGGATCAATAAAAAATAGATTCTGGCGTGGATCTGCACTGCTGCTGGCGTCAATCCTGGAAAGGAGAAACGCGCTGTCACGTAGCGAGCCTGATTGGAGACGAAAGCTTCCGATGACATTCAGGAAGCGCCCTGAGTATGATGCAGAACTGTTGAAAGGGCTGGGTTTCACTGACATCAATGTCCACATCATCGATAGGCGGAGCCTTGGATTCACCGAATACCTGAAGTATGGATATTATGGAGACACATTCATGATAAGCGCCCGAAAAGAGATGAATGAATAAGGTCATAAAGCAGCAGATCGTCTTTTTCTGTTATTTTTTTACGTGGATGCATTTATATTATTTATTCGTAGTATTTTCATATCATTTAAAAAGTAAAAAATCATACTATTCCGCTAACTATTAATATTATGTTGTTTATTGGCCATTTATGCCAGTGCAGAAACGGCTTGAGGAGGAAATAGTACGATGGCGCTATGAGCTATCTAAGACGCATGAGATCTTCGCAGGCCATGACGAAGAACGTGCGGCCCGGAAAGATGCCTTTAATGATATCCTACACGTCGGAGCTTCGAGCTTATCTGATGCTTGCTGTAGAACTGATGAATTATGCCTGTTGATGGCAGAAATGGGATACAGATAACATGCATCGCCTGGCGACAAATGGCTAACCGAGGAATTATTATGGGCAAAAAAATCAGTGTTTTTGCGTTCAGTCTAATCATACTGAGCGGCATAATCCTGGGATGTACGGGATCTCTGGCAGCGCCGACAGAATCCGAGATGGCGAGAGACCAGGAATTGACTGCAACTTATCCGACGGATATCATGGCGAATAAGCTTGATGCCAGCTCGTATAACGGCGCAATTACTGTTTATCCCATGATCTACGACGCCCTGGTGAACTATGGAGAGGGAGGAAAAATCGAACCGGGCCTTGCCAAATCATGGAAAGTCGAGGACGACGGCGGCAAAATGGTAATTACCTTCCACTTAAGAGATGGGGTGAAGTTCTCAGACGGAACGCCCTTCAATGCGGATGCAGTCAAGTTCTCACTGGAAAGGGCGAAGATCTTAAACCCGAAGGATACAACTCCTGTCCTCCAAAAACTCGATGAAATAGAGATTGTAGATGATTATACGGTCAAGCTCATCTACGACTCATATCTTTACCCAATCTTGAAGCAACTGACATTCCCCAGGCCCATAAGGATCATGAGCCCCACAGCTGTGAGCCCAGAGGGCGACCCGAACGGCGCTTTCGTCAAGCCCATCGGCACGGGCATGTGGGTCATTGGGGACTATGTGCAGGATCAGTATGCTGTTTTAACGAGAAATCCATACTATTGGGGCGAAAAACCGATGCTCGAAAAGATCACATTTAAGGTGATCCCGGATGCTCAGACACGAGCGCTTGCTCTGCAGAGCGGTGATGTCGATATGACCGGAAGTAGCATTGGAACGTTATTGCCTGAGACAATCCCTGTATTGGAAAGCGACAAAAATATTGTCATTGAGCGGCAACTGGGGACGAGGACGTATCATTTAATATTTGGATACAACAAATACCCATTCAATGACACTCTCGTAAGAATGGCAGTCAATTTTGCGATCGACAAGGATAACATGGTCAGTGTTGTGGGCATCGGCGAGCCTGCCAAGGGATACTTTGCGCCAACAGTGGACTATGTCACAGAGGAAAACAGCTACAATTATCCGTATGATATAGACGAGGCCAAGCGTCTGCTGGCGGAGGCGGGCTGGACGGATGCCGATGGCGACGGGATCTTGGAAAAAGACGGCAAGAGATTCGAAGTGAACCTGATCTATCAGGTCGTCACTTATCCAGAATGGGGAAGGATGTGCGAATTGATCCAGGAGGATCTCCGCAAGGTCGGCATTAAGATAAACCTCTTGAAGCTGGAACCTGCGGCACACAACGATCGGCTATGGACGAGCAGGGATTTCGATCTAATTATGTGCCCGACATACACATCTCAGTGGAATCCCGAGGGCCGGCTTACGAGCCATTTCATATATCCCACTCAGGCGGGTGATGAGGCCATTACCTTTGGAAACCCTAAGCTGAATGAACTGATCGAGAGGGTCATGATAAGCCGCTCAGAAGATGAGAGACGGACTCTTTACGACCAGATCTTCAAGGAAATGTACGATGAAGCTGCCTGTGTTCCTCTCTACTATTGTGAGGATATCTATGCCATGAACTCTCATGTTAAGGGCTTTGAATTTGGGACAAATGATTACGAGCCAATCAAATGGGGACGATTATGGATATCCAAGTAGAAGGCACAGCACTCCCAACGTCTGGCTCGCGGATGCTGAAAGAGCGGATCAATGAATATTGGAGTGACGGAGCGGAAGGCTACCAAAAATGCATCTGGAATTCCATCCAGCCAGGAATGCTGAAGAGAAGATGGCAAGAAATAATTAGAGAGGGCGTTGGAAATGAGACGGCGATGGTCCTTGATGTCGGAACCGGCCCAGGCGCCGTCGCCCTTTTGCTGGCGGACATGGGCCACAGCGTCATAGGATTGGATCGATCCGAGGAGATGCTGAAGAAGGCAAGGGAGAATGCGGAAAGATTGGGTTTGCCCGTCGATTTCAAGCAGGGGGATGCAGAAAGCATTCCCTTTGAAGACGAGTCATTTGACGTCGTGGTCAATCGGGATGTCCTGTGGACTTTGCCGAATCCGGATGCTGCGCTCAGGGAGTGGAAACGCGTTTTGCGTCCCAGTGGAAGGCTGGTGGTCGTGGACGGCAACTGGTACATAAACATTAACAGGTCATTAAAGAACAGGATCTGGCGTGGCTTTGCACTGCTATTGTCATCAATTCGTGAAAGGAGAAATGCTTTGCGCCGACTTGCCGAGCCGGACTGGAGAAGAAAGCTTCCGATGACATTCAAGATGCGCCCTGAGTATGATGTCGAACTGTTGAAGGGACTGGGTTTCACTGACATCACTGTCCGCATCATCGATAGGCGAAGCCTTGGACTCTCCGAATATCTTAGGTATGGATACTTTGGCAATTCATTCATGATAATAGCCAAAAAAAGAAATAAATGATAGGGTTAGGGCACGAAAATGTGGCGATATCTTTTCGGGAGACTGCTTTTATTGATCATAGTCGTCATCGGTGTCACTGCACTGACGTTTCTGATGATGTATTATACACCAGGAGATCCAGCAGCGATAATTGCCATAGCTAGATATGGAGGACCGGAGTCACTTTCATCGGATCTCATCTCTTGGATCAGGCATCAGGAGGGGCTCGATGCTCCCATTTATATCCAATATGCGAAGTGGCTGCACCATATATTTTACTTAGATATGGGACGAAGCCTGATTACCGACGAACCCGTATTCGATAAAATATTCTCAAGGTTCCCAGCTACTCTTCAACTAGCCCTCGCCAGCATGCTCATATATCTTTTGATTGCAATTCCAATCGGCATATTATCAGCAGTCAAGCAGAATTCTTTAATCGATTATCTAAGTGACATTGGAGTGCTCGTCGGGGTTTCTATGCCGAGCTTTTGGCTCGCCCTCATACTCATCCTATTTTTCTCCATATATCTGGGATGGCTTCCTGTTTGTGGCAGCCAGGGATTAAGCTACCTCATCCTCCCGGCCACAACTTTGGGGATTGGAATAGCGGCTACTACCACCAGGATTGTACGATCAAGCATGTTGGACGTATTGGGACAAAATTATATCAGGACGGCAAGGGCGAAAGGACTGAAAGAAGCGATCGTAATAGGAAAGCACGCCCTAAAAAATGCCATGATTCCCATCGTCACTATTGCTGGGTTGCAGTTTGCCTCCCTCCTGGAGGGTGCTGTAGTCGTCGAGACTATTTTTGCTTGGCCAGGAGTGGGAAGACTGCTCGTCGATTCGATCAATCAGAGGGATTTCCCAATGATCCAAGGGTGCGTCCTATTCATCGCCATTATCTTTGTTCTGGCCAACCTCCTTGTCGATTGCTCCTATGTTTATCTCGATCCACGGGTGCGATACAACAGGAGACACCAGGTATGAGTGGCCGAATCCAGACTTCTAAAATGTTTCAAAAGCCCATTGTCATGAAGCCTTATGCTCTTGAACTCCTCAACTTCATAAAGGGAAACTGCAGAGTGATGGTAGGCTGTGGGCTTATATTTTTCTTATTCTTGATAGCAGTCTCAGCTCCACTCATTGCTCCAAACGATCCTATCGAGCAGCATCGAGGGCACTATCTCCAACCTCCTTCATGGCAATATCCCTTCGGAACGGATGATCTAGGGAGATGCATTTTTAGCCGGCTGGTCTACGGAACCCAGATATCTCTTTTAATCAGCGTCATGGTAGTGGGGGTGACCGCAATAATAGGCACTTCAATAGGGCTTATTTCCGGGTTTGCAGGAGGAGCCGTTGATGAGGTCCTCATGCGAATCGTGGATATATTACTGGCGTTTCCAGGGCTTATCCTGGCCTTAGTCATCGCCGGGCTTCTCGGGCCAGGATTATTCAATGTCATGCTGGCTCTGGCGATAGTCGGCTGGACGGGATACGCCCGTGTTGTGAGGGGTTGCGTCCTTGCAGAAAAAGAGAAGGGATTCGTCGAGGCGACTAGGGCGCTTGGAGGCAGTAAGTATTACATTATGTTTCGCCATATCATGCCCGAAGTACTTGCTCCTGTCATTGTAATGGCTGCGTTGGGCATGGGCGGAACAATTCTATCTGCATCAGCCCTTGGATTCTTAGGTCTAGGATCACAGCCGCCTGCACCCGAATGGGGCTCAATGTTAAACGAGGGGCGAACATTCCTTCAACTAGCCCCATATTGCACGATTTTTCCAGGATTAGCGATAATGCTGACGGTTTTAGCTTTTAATTTCCTTGGAGATGGACTGAGGGATGTCATGGACCCTTGGAAAAAGAAAAGGCTGGAGATCTGAGCCATGAACCTGCTGCATATCAACGATTTGCACGTAAATTTCTCGACAAAGGCGGGTCAGGTTCGGGTTTTAAGCGGATTTTGTCTCGACATAGAAAAAGGGAGTTCAATATGCCTGGTAGGGGAATCCGGCTGCGGAAAGACCATTGTCGCTCTGAGCATTATGCGACTCCTGCCCGAAAATGCACAGGTTAGTGGGGAGATACAATTTAAGGACAGGGACTTATTAATTCTCGAAAAGGAAGAAATTAGACAGATTAGAGGCCATGAGATATCTATGATCTTCGAGCAGCCCGCATCCTGCTTAAACCCGGTTTTTACTGTGGGGGATCAGATTGCAGAGTCCGTAAGGGCGAATGGCCTGTGCAAAAAAAATGAGGCAAGAGACGCCGCCATCGAGCTGATGAGGCTCACGGGGATACCCTCACCCAAGAAAAGGTTCGACCAGTATCCTCATGAATTCAGCGGCGGTATGTTGCAGAGGGTAATGATTTCGATCGCCATGGCATCTAAACCTGCGCTGCTAATCGCCGATGAGCCGACGACATCCCTTGATGTAACAGTACAAGCCCAGATCGTAGAGCTCATCAAGGATCTTATCACCAAATTTGGTATGTCCCTTTTGCTGATCACACATGATCTCGGAGTCGCTGCCGAGCTTTGCAGGGACGTCGCCGTAATGTATGCGGGAGAGATCGTTGAAAGTGGCTGTCTAAACGAGGTCTTTCGACATCCAAAACACCCCTACACTAAAGCCCTTCTAAGGGCAATCTCAGATGACGGACTAAGGCCAATCAAAGGATCTGTTCCTGAGCTCACTAACCTTCCTGAAGGATGCTGGTTCCATCCTCGCTGTCCCTTTGCTGAAGATCAATGCCGCTTGTCGAAGCCGGAATTAAAAAATGGGATCAGGTGTCACCTATGGAAGAAAAATTGATCGAAGTTGTTGACCTGAAAAAGTATTTTGGCAGCGGCATATTTAAAAAAAGCTGGATCAAGGCGGTTGACGGAGTTTCTTTCGAGATTTGCAGCAAAGAGACATTCGCCCTCGTGGGCGAAAGCGGCTGCGGTAAGTCCACTGTGGGAAGATGCACTTTAAATTTAATTCGGCCCACAGCGGGACATGTATACTTCAAGGACATGGATATCTCCAGCATGAATGAAGTGTCCCGTGATATTCGGAAAAGAATTCAAGTTATATTTCAGGATGCGGACGGCACCCTAAATCCCCGAATGAAGGTCTTTGACCTCATGCTGGAACCATTCAGGGTTCATGGGTTAAGTAACGGGCATGGCAAAGAGATGGTCAACGAGCTTATAGAGATGGTCAATTTAACACCGGACCTCCTTGGACGCTATCCTCACGAGCTTTCGGGAGGGCAGAGGCAACGGATTGGGATAGCCCGAGCGATGGCCTTGAATCCCGAGTTCATTGTCGCAGACGAACCTGCCGCCTCTTTAGATCTGTCGGTACAGGCGCAGATTCTAGATTTAATGAGAAAATTCCAGGCGGAGCATGGTATAGGTTATCTGTATATATCACATAATCTGAAGATCGTTAAGCTCATGGCAGATAAAGTGGCAGTAATGTATCTGGGAAAGTTGGTGGAGGTGGGCAGGACGAACGATGTATTCAACTGCGCAAAGCATCCGTACACTCAAGCTCTTATTTCAGCGATACCTATTCTTGACCCTTGCGCAGGCAGGAAGCGAATACTGCTGAAGGGCGATATTCCTAGCCCATTGAATCCGCCTGCTGGTTGCAGATTCCATACAAGGTGCCCCTATCGTATGAAACGATGCATGATTGAAGAGCCTGCTCTTGTAGGGGATAAACACATTGTGGCATGTCATCTATAGTTCAAACCTTATTAGCTCATAAATGGATTCATGCCTCGCCCCCAGCAGATCCATATCCAAAAGCATATGACCAGGGTCAAGAACCAAAAGATTGATGCATATTCGCCATATTATGAATCCAGAGCATCTGGATTATTCGTATCAATCTTTAGGTGCTGCACCACAAAATCAAAGATCTCAACAAAATTGCGCGCCTTGGCTTGATCGCCTCAAATAGCCTCTCATGTACCATCAACTTAAATACTGCGTGAAGCATTTTAGCACATAACAATTGACAGACATTATCAGACAGATCACGAGAGGTGAAAGAATGAAGAAAATAGGATTAATAGCTTTAGTGGGATTGATAATTCTCGCAGTGGCCGCCATAGCTTTGCCCGGCAACTCCAAAATGGATGCCTCCGGCGTCGTGAAGCTGCCTGCTCCTCGCACGGATGGCGGCATCTCTGTAGAGAAGGCACTGTCTGAGAGGAGATCCATAAGAAGCTTCAAAAATGAATCTCTGACGATAGATGAGATCAGCCAGCTCCTCTGGGCTGCACAGGGCGTAACCGATGACAAAGGCCATCGCACCTCGCCCTCCGCGATGGCGTCTTATCCGCTGGAAATCTATCTGCTGGCAGGAAACATCACTGGGCTTCCTGCCGGAGTCTATCACTACTCGCCCGAGGGGCACAACGTCAGCACAGTCGCTCTCGGAGATAAAATACCGGAGCTTTTCGGCACATCTATGAATGGAAAGGCGGATTGGAGAGCCAGCGCCCCGGCAATATTCATTGTGACGGGCGTCTTCGAGCGCGTCAACAAGGTTCCAGGCCAGGATTTGAGCCGCTTTGTCCACGTCGAGGCGGGAACTGCATCTGAGAACCTGCTCCTTGAGGTCGTCTCTCTGGGCCTTGGTGCCACCTACACAGCCGGATTTGATGCGAACAAGACAAGAGAATGCCTGGGGCTTGTCAGTGGCCAGGATCCAATAGCAGTCATCCCTGTAGGAAGGAAATAGAGAGAAGAGCCGATAGGAACTGCACAGTATGAGGACTGCTGCATAGGGTGTGTGATGGATGAGCTGCAGTAGCCTGATAGTGAGTCGGGCCGTCCATCGCCATTGTGAGGTCCACCCCGCGGCCTGATGACCCCTCGTCGAGCACCACCTGATGCTCTGCGAGAGCGCTGCAAAGATGGCAGAGATGCTTTGAGACGAGCCCTCGGGACGCGGCAGCATTCTTCGGTGCCAATCGAGATTATTAAGGGATTTGGAGAGTTGCCCCGTCTCACACGCGGAAGCATATCGCAGCTCTTTGGCCATCATCACGCCAATTTATATACTCCAAATGCAGATAGTGTTATAAAGATTTTGAATCGTTGAGGCGGAATAAAATGGGTCGAATTGAAGGAAAGATAGCGATTGTAACGGGTTCCACTTATGGAATCGGTAGAGCCACCGCAATGTTGCTCGCCAAAGAGGGTGCAACCTCCATCATCACAGGCAGATCAGAGGATGCAGGAAAAGCCTGCGTGAAGGATATCAACGGCAATGGCTGCAAGGCCGAGTATTATCAGCTGGATGTCACCAACGAGGCGCTGGTGAAAGAGGTTGCGGATGAAGTTTATAATAAGTATGGCAGAATAGACATTCTCGTGAACAATGCAGGCGTAGCGGGCCCGAATAAGCCCACGCACGAATATACCGAGAAGGAATGGAACAGCACCTTCGAGGTAAACGTCACAGGCGCTTTCCTCTGCACAAAGCATGTCGTGCCCTACATGATCAAGCAAAAAAGCGGAAGCATTGTCTATATCTCCTCCATTTACGGTATAATCGGTGCTCCGGATATTCCGGCTTACCATGCTACAAAGGCAGCAAATCGAGTCATGGCCAAGATCGATGCGCTGCTTTATGCGAAGGACAACATTCGTGTGAACTCTGTGCACCCGGGCTTCATCTGGACCCCAATGGTCAAGAAGCTGCTTGAGGAGCAATCAAAGAAGACTGGCATGAGCGTTGAAGATCTCAAAAAGGAGCTGGATTCGAGGCACCCAATAGGCCATGTGGGTGAGCCTAATGACATCGCCTATGGAGTTCTTTACCTGGTGTCAGATGAGGCGAAGTTCGTGACAGGCAGCGAACTGGTCATCGATGGAGGCTATACGTCAACCTGAGCGTATGCCCTCTATCTATTTTCTCACCAGGGGCTCGCCTTACCCTGGCGGTGTATTCGTATGGCTGTCATGAGGCTAGGGTGCCGACTAGCTGAGTTTATTATGAGAATAAAAATAGGTGTTTTATCATAATACTCTTTTGATTTTAAACGAGTGAGGAGAGTAAGCCCCCTTCTGTTCTTGACGGCATTCGGCTTAGCGCCATACCCGAGCTTGGCTGGACGTCCAATTTCTTTGCTCCATTTTGGCTTGCACCCACAGGGTTTCGCCGTTTCATCCGCATCCGGCGTGACCTCAGCCTCGCGGCATCATCGCTTTAGCGCCGAGCGGTCTCGTTTCTGTGCCAGAGCCGGAGCTCTCGCCCCACATCCTTTTGGGATGTCTGTGTGTCCAGGGGTGGGGGGACTTTCCACACCGGCCATAATTGGCCAGCGGCAGCCGCCCTTCCTCTCTCGTCCCTTTTTCTCTTCCTTCGTCTGCTTATAACCCCTTCGGCCTGGCCAGGGCGCAGATCTTTATCCTTTGTCTTACAACCTTCTTCGGATGGCCAGGGACCAGAGAGATCACTATTACAGGATGGCGAAGGAAGAGGGCTATAGAGCCCGATCAGCATATAAGCTGCTGCAGATAAATGAGAAGTTCCACATCATCAAGAAGGGCGACATGGTGGTGGACCTGGGCGCCGCCCCAGGAGGCTGGCTGCAGGTGGCAAAACAGCTCTCGGGCGGAAAGGTCGTGGGCGTCGACCTGGAGCCTATCGCTTTGATCCCGGACGTCGTCACCATTCAGGCAGACATAACCGTGGAGAGCACCGCGGAGCTTGTGAAGATGGAACTGGGTGCAAGCGCCGACGTGGTGATCTGCGACGCTGCTCCGAACCTCTCTGGGGCGTGGGACAAGGACCATGCTGTCTCCATCGACCTGGCGCGCTCTGCGCTTCGTGCCGCGAAGAGACTTCTCAAGCCGCGGGGAAATTTCCTGGTCAAGGTCTTTCAGGGAGACATGTTCCCGGAATATCTGAAGGATGTGAAGAAGGAGTTCGCCCGCGTGCAGGCTCATTCACCAGCAGCGTCAAGAAAGGAGAGTGCTGAGACCTACATCGTGGCTAAGCACCTCTTGACAAGCCCTGTGCATATCGGAGATATCCTGGAGCTGGAGATCGAATCAGTGGGAAAGTCTGGAGACGGTGTGGCCATGGTGGAGGGCTTCGCGATCATTGTGCGCGGTGCGAAGCCTGGGGAGAGGATGCGCGTGATGATTGAGGCTGTCAAGCCCAACTTCGGCTTCGCGAAGGTCCTGGAGAAAATCTGAGAGCTGGAGAGAAAGAGTTAATACCGGCAAAAGAAAAACAGAATGACGATGCCCATGGAAGAGAATGCAGTGATATTCATCGGCGACAAGCCTGTCATGAACTATGTGCTTGCCGTCATGACCCAGTTCAACAAAGCAGCAAGCGTGACCCTGAAGGCCAGGGGCCGCTCCATCTCCCGCGCAGTGGATGCCGCAGAGATCACCAGGAACAGGTTCATGCCCAACCTTCTGATCAAAGGCATAACCATCGGCACTGAGGTCATCCCGAGCGAGGAAGGAAAGAGCGTGAACGTCTCATCGATGGAGATAGTGCTAGGCAAGCAATAGGGCAGTCTTTGCTCACCCTTCTGCCGGATAGGTGCCGCTTCCCGCTGACCTGTGCACGCGTGTTGTTCGCATTCTTCGTTCGGGGGCAGGCGACTTCTGAGAACTTTGGTTTGGAGCACGCTCTCCCAACTTTTTATTCACCACTATGGGAATTTTATGAAAAGACAGCCTGGAGTCCGGGCTGGCGCAAAACAATTTAAGAGTGATGAAATATTTAATATATGGATTATAAAATATCCGAATCTCATCTTGAAACTTTGGGAGGACCTGCTCTCACCCTGGCATTCATAGCTTCTATTGGCATCTCTCCTTCAAACTTCCACCCGAAGGAGAAGGGATCGATGGTCTCCAGCCACCAGGTAGCTCCAGCCCTCTCATAAGATACCACCTTCTCCGTATCCGCACCATCTGCAGTCCGCCCACAAATCACAACATCGAATCGCGTTTCGATTGTCCTGTGATCTTTTATATACCTCAGGATCTCCCGAAGCTCTTCTGGACTGGGAACATCGCCCATCAGGCTCATTATGGGAATCACGCCATCATATCCAGCCGCTCTACGAAAAGGCCTTTTATTCGGCCAGACCCCGCCAACCCATATGGGAATCTTCTCCTGGACGGCCTTTGGAAGAAACTGGGCTCTGCCTCCAGGCAGATCTCCCTTGATCTTATAATGAGTGCCGTTGTAGCTGAATTGATCGCCGCTCCAGGCTTTAGAGAGGATTTCCAGGGCCTCGTCGAGCATATCTCCCCTCTTTCGCTGATCAGCTTCCTCGCCCAGGTATTCCCACTCGCTCGGACCCGAACCTATGCCCACGCCCAGTATCAGCCTGCCACCGGAGAGCTGATCCAAAGAGACCGTCTCTCTGGCCACCTTTTGAGGCCGCCTGCGTGGAAGAGGGGTCACTAAGGGACCTAACTTGATCTGCTCTGTATTCACCGCCACTGCAGCAAGAGCGATCCATGGATCGCAGACTGGAATCGGCATAGGAAGCAGATGATCCCATACAAAGAATCCATCCCAGCCCGCTTCCTCTGCCTGGCGAGCCAGATTTGCCATGGCTCGTGGATGATGGAAGGGGCCGAAGTTAGGCACAGTGATACCGAAGTTCATGAAACTTCACCTTTGCCGAGTGGCAGCAGCACATATGCCTATGTCAATAGCCTGGTCCATTTCATAACCCTCTCCTCGACTCCATGGATGCGCTCGCTTAAAGCTTTGATGTTCTCGCGTCTCTCCCTTTGGCAACCAGGGGCTCTGACTGGCAGGTATCTTTTAAATTTTAAATATTTTAATATATACGGGCTGCTGATGTTTCCGCCGTCAATCAATCCCAGCTCAAAATAGTACCTGCAAAGGCCAACCACGCCATAAGCTTCAAGCCTTCTGGGAGACGTCGAGACAAGTTTTTGCATCAGAAAACATGTATGCCCCAAATTTCTTAGCTCACGACCAAGGGCTGCATCCTCTAATGCATAATCCCTGAAGCCGCCAACTTTCATGAAGACATCCTTTGGGACACATAGATTTATCCCGATGAGGCTCGCATTGTCGATCTCCGAATTAAGCCAAAAGTAGTAGCAGCTCAGGTATTCCAGGAATCTCATCTTGAGGCCGGTTCCTTCGATCTTATATGCAGCAGTCAGCCCAACAACGCCGCTCTCCAGATGCTTATGAACCGTCTCGAGGTAGTTCTCATCTATCCTCGTATCCGCGTCTATGAATACCAAATATTTCCCTTTGGCAAACTCAGCCCCTCGATTTCGCCCCCACCAAATCCCTCTCTTCTTTGATACGATTACCCTGTCGGCGTATTTCCGGGCAATCTCAACTGTACGATCATTGCTTCCCCCATCCGAGACTATTATTTCGTAGTTACTCCGTGGAAGCGTCTGCCTCGAAATCGATTTCAGGCAAGCCTCAATATATGTCTCTTCATTTAGCGCAGGCACTATGACTGAGAAATTCAATCGCTTTCACCTCATCGAATCATTGGTGACAGAGCCCGAATGATCATCCAAAACTATTATACTAAACATGCATCTCATTCAAGGATTGCTTTTTCAGGTCGTCTATTATCCTTTTGCATTGCTCATAAGATTGCCTGAGAACGACGACTCTCTCCAGCAGATATCTCGCCTCTTCTCCGCCGGCCTTTATATCCTCTTCAGTCCTGGCCAGAGCATCGCTGAAGAGCCTGGCCTCCTTATTGACTGCATCAATCATATCCGCCTTGATGATTTCAGGATCTATGATGGGCGCATATAGATGCCTCGTATCTCCTGGCATCACAATGCGCTTGACAAGGCTCAGGCTCTCCAAAAGATTCATGTTCGAGCTCACTGTCGATTTGCTATAACCAGTCTCCTTAACCAGTTCATCCAGAGAAACAGGCGCTTTGGCCAAGACCACTAACCCCCTGAGGAAACCTGTAGAGTCACTGTATCCTCTGATCCTGGCCCATTGGATAAAGGCATTTATGATGTTTTCCCTCACGGCCTCAGTCGAAGCATCTCCTTTTGAGATCTCATTCACCATATTGACCACGTTTGACCACGATGGTATTGGATATCCTATTGAACAAGCGCTGTTTGCTCTCCCGGAAAGCAAACCAGCATGCAATGCAGTCGAAGGGAAGCAGAAATGCCTTTCCGAACGACTCCACAGCAGCGTCTCTGAACTGGATATGCTCTCCGAAGGGGCCGACGACAGCTATATTGAGAAGCATCTTTCCGAGCGACTGACCCCTATAACCCTCCAGCGCAGTCCAATAGACGAACAACAGAGCCGCCAGCAGCAGGCATCCCCAGAGGCTGAAGGCGCTCATCCCGAGAACTATCAGGTTCTCGTGCCAGAGGATGCCGACAAAAAGGAGATCGATCAGCCATGCCCAGAGGCGATCCGTCCAGCTTGCCAGAGCCATATCCTCCATAAGACTTCCCTTCGAGACCATTCAGGATCACTCCGGATTTGTTTCCTGCAATGCCATCATCGATCCTCTCCCAAGACCTGAAAGAGATTCAATCCTCAGGCTTTCTTCTGCTTCTTTCGGTACATGTACCCGCCAGCTGCGACTAAGATGACGATGAGGATCACGGAGGGCAGCAGCAGGGATGAGGCGGCTCCCTTGACCTTTACAGGTATCTTCATGCTCTCTGAGATGACCGTCTCGCCATCCACATCGGTATATTTGATCTCGCTGTTGATCCCATAATCCTTCGGCGTGGCATCCGAGTCCACATCGATCCTGAAGACAACAGCCTTCTCCTCGCCCGGCTGCAATGTGCCGATGAATGCCTGGTCATCTGTGGAAGAGAACGGCTTGAATATGGAGAGACGGGCCACTGCATCCTTGACTGGATCCTCACCGATGTTCTTGTAGGTTGCAGAGATCTGTGCCTTCTTGGACCCTGCAGAGAGCTTTCCAGTGGTGTTGAGGATCTCGAAGTCGGCTTGCTTCTTGACACCGATGACTACGGGCAGTGTCTGGTTGGCCTTCTGGTAGACATAAGAGACCCTGTAGTTGGCAAGGGTTGGCGAGCTTCCGCTGGTGACCAGCCCAGAGGCGTAGACCCGCACATTATCCTGGTAATCGTAAGATACATTCAGGTTCAGCGGATACCTTCCCGCTGGCGCATGCTCTCCGATCTTTATTGTGAACTTCAGGGGCGACTGAGTCTTGTCTCCTGATTTCAGGGATTGAACGACCTGGTCTCCCGACTTCACATCAATCTGCTGGCTGTCTGAATAGAGGCTCGCAGTGATACCCAAGGCAGTCGGCTTCTTGTACTCCTCCTGCAGCTCGGCTGCGGCCAGAGCAAACTCCTTGGGGTTCTGCGGCGTCAGATCCTCCTTGAAGCCGAGGATCCTTCCATAGTTTGTCAGATCCAGATACAGAGTGACAGTATCCCCGCGCTCGAATTCGTCTGTTCCTGCAACGCTGGCGGAGATATCCGGCCCGCCGTACATGGTATAGTAGTTATCCCCGCCCAGCTCATAGGGGATATATGTGTTCTGAGCATGGCCCGCAGCCACGAGCGTCAACATACATGCCAAGGCTATAGCATACCTAATTCTCATTGACTCGTCTCCATGAGGGATTATTGATTTGAGCAATTGCCTTCTTGAGTTCTTGTCTGGCGTTCTCCAGCACTTCGCGCCGAATCTCCATGCGAATCATCAAGACCACAAATACAGTGAAAGTGGTGACGAGGGCGAAGATCACCGAGAGCACAGTCACTAATCCGAAGTTGCTGATTATGTTGAAGGGCGATGCGATCAGGGCCGCAAAGCCGAAGACGACTGTCATTCCCGAAGCCATCAGGGCAGAACCTATGCGGCTGGCGGTGACGGCCAGTGCCTCATAGGGATCGCCAATGTTGTGCAGCTCCTCATAGAAGCGCTCCATCATCAAGATGGCATACTCTGAGCCGACCCCAAGGACCAGAGCGCCGAGGGTTGCTGTGAGGGGGGTGTACTTCAAGCCGCCGTAGTACATAACCAGCCCCATCCACCCTATCACGACGAGCATGGGCATCACCGGCAGCAGGGCCTTGATGAGGTCTCTGTAGATCAACAGGAGCAAAATGAAGATCAGGACAAGGCCGAGCAATGACATCTCCACTCTGCCAGATGTCAGGGCATCTATGACAGTCGTCATGACCGCGGGCTTGCCAGTGATCCTGGCTGAGACTCCGGGTGGAGGAGTCATCCAGGCCAAGTCCTCCTCATACGATGTGATGAGCCGGGCCATCCCTTCAGATCCCAGGTCCTTCTGGGAATTGCCCACGTTCACATCAATGACTGCAAGATTATGGCCGCTCAGATATGGATCTCGTGCAGCCTGGGGCAGTGAGGAGATTATCTCCCTTATCCTCGTTTTATCATCGGGCAGAACTCCTCCGTTCGCCTGTTTGATATATGTGGCTATGCTCGTCACGCTCTCGGTTCGATCCGATCTGGTGGTGAGCAGATAATTGCCGAAATCGTCCATCCACTCGAGAATCTCGGGGTCGGTGATGTCGTCAGCCTGAACTATGAACTCGATTGAATCAGTCCCTCCGAAGAGGTTCTTCATATGATTCAAGTCGATCAGAGGGGTGAGGTCCTGGGGGATGTAGTTCTCGAAGGTCGTTTCAATTGGGACCTGGGAGTCGAAGTAATTTCCGGCAAGTGCGAGGACCAGGGCCACGCCCAGAACGACTTTCGACCTTTTGACGCAGAAATATGCTACCTTCGCTATGAAATTGCCAATTCCAGAACCACTATTTGAATGGCCGTCGGCTTTCCTTTTCACGGGAAGTTTTTGCTCCGACGTATAAAGGGCTGTCATATTGACGAAGAGGGCGGACAGGTAGCACATAATGAGGCCTATCATGCAGACCTTCCCGAAATCGTTGATGCAGGGGACGATGGAGCTCAAGAGAGATGCAAAGCCGGCCTCAGTCACAGTCAAGGCGATTATAACAGGAATGGCCACATGGCTTACTGTGCTGACTGCCGCATCCAGAACGGATTCGCCTTTGCCCAGCTCCTCATCCATCCTGTTGTGAAACTGGATGGCATAATCTATGCCGATTCCAATCATGATGGGAAAAGCGGCAAATGAGACCATGCTCATGGGTATATGGAGGAACCCCATGGCTCCGAAGGTCCAGATTATGCCCAAAATGACTACGGGTATCGGAAGCAGAGGCCACCTGACATGTCTGAAGACCAGAAGCAGGGCCAACACCATCAGCACCCCGCATAGGGCAAGGATCTGACTGTTGCTGCTGTTCATCAGATCAACAATTGCTTCCTGAAAAGATCTATCGCCTGTGACTTTCACCCCATAGCCCGCAGGAAATTCCGCGAAACCGACTGCGCTGTTTATCTCTGAAAGAATCTCTTTGCGTTGCGAATCTTGTATGGAGGCGGGCATAGCCACGATCATCCTGGAATGATCTTTATCCGGCATGAGGCTTTGGAGAGATGAACCCGCGCTGGCCAGGATCGCGTCTATTTTCTCCTGAGAGGGGATGCGGCGAATCCCACTGATCTGATATTCCGCATCGGCTACAGTGTCCGCCAAGCTCTGGACAGCAACAATATGGTTGACCTGCTTCATATGATCTGATAAGCGCAGGCAGGCCGAGAGGACGTCTGCCTTTGCCACATTGTCGCCCTCTATGAGGATCACATTGGCGTCTATTCCGAAGTTCTCCACGTACAGGTGATCATATAATTGATAGATGGCCGAGTCTTTTGAGACGAAGCTCTCAGTGGTCATGCCCTGGCTCTCTATCTGCTGGGCGTAGTGAACTGAGACCAAGGTCAAGAGAAGTGCAGCGGCTATGATTATTACCGGATTCTTAGTTATCCATACCCCGAGTCTTTCCATGCAGGTCATGCCAACGAAACCTTCTTTTCGGAGTTTACCGAATGAACCGAATAAGCATAAAATACTTAAACTTTGTGT
>MVRK01000071.1 GCA_002067365.1 Methanosaeta sp. PtaU1.Bin060
TGGCGATGTCTCGGATGGAGCGGTGACCGGCTTCTCAATCTCCTGTGAAATCTTGGATGTCTTCGGCGCTACCACCGATGGCGTCGTAGCGGGCTTCTCGATCCCGCCGGCGACTTTTGCCTCCTGTGACGATGTCTCCGATGGAGCGGTGACCGGCTTCTCAATCACCTGTGAAATCTTGGATGTCTTCGGCGCTACCACCGATGGCGTCGTAGCGGGCTTTTCGATCCCGCCGGCGACCTTTGATTTCGGAGCTGTCTCGGACGGAGCCGTGACCGGCTTTTTTTGCGTCTCCCAAATACTTGGTGATGGCTTTGCCTGCTCTTTGCTCTTCTTTGGCTTTTCGATCAGCTCAGGCATTCCATAGGTCGGATAGCCAAAATCCATAACAAGAAAAGTGAATCCTGTGGCCGACGATTCAGGGTGTCCGCATAGATGCATTACCCCAACGGAGGGAATACCGCCGCCCGTGTCGATGCCCTTGAGGGTGACCTCCTTGTTCAAGACCACTTCTTCGCCATATATGCCGCTGTGCACCTCGATGACATCCCCGGGGCTTGCCGCGTCTAAAGCCGCTTGAATGCTGGCATAATCGCATCCCTGCTGACAAACAGTGAGGGTGCTTGCCTGCGAGATTCCTGCCAGCAGCAGGACAGCCGCCACGAGGTACAATCTCAATATCGCCTTCCCTCTTCGCCATATACTTTGTATTTATGATAATAAATCTTTGGTCGATAGCGCATCTCTCTCATGGCATGTGCTCTTTAGGCTGTCTACTGATAACGATAGTTGTAACAGAATATGCTCCTTCTCCTCTCAATAAGCCTGGAAAAAATAAAATGGCATCTGTCTAGAATTTCCGAAAAATGCTTAACGAATCAGTCAGAGCAACAATGGATGGCGGCCAGAGAGGGCGTTGAAATGCGATTCGATGATGCTGATAGGCGCGTCGACTTCTCACAGGCTTGAGATTTATAAGGGATACGATGGATATCGCTTTACTGCTCAGGGGATTTGTCATAGGCCTCTCAATCGCCATGCCCGTGGGTCCAATCTGCGTTTTATGCATTCGCCGAACCATAGCTGAGGGCAGACTGAGGGGGATCGCCTCCGGCCTGGGCGCTGCCACAGGCGATGCTGTATATGGAAGCATCGCAGGTTTTGGCTTGACATTCATCTCGAATATCTTGATCGGCCAACAGGAATCGCTTCGCCTTATCGGCGGGCTATTTCTATGTTATCTGGGCATCAGAACCCTCTTGGCAAAACCAGCGAAAAGAGCCGCTTTGGCCTATGATGACAGACTGGCTGGCGCATATGCCTCGACATTTATCCTGACCCTCACAAACCCTATGACAATCCTCTCTTTTGCGGCATTGTTTGCAGGCCTAGGTCTGGCAGGCGCAGGCAGCGGCATTTCATCTGCACTAGCTCTAGTCCTGGGCATTTTCACGGGCTCATTATCTTGGTTTTTCATATTGTGCTGCGGCGTCGATTTATTTCGGGATAGGCTTGACTCACACAGGTTGCTGTGGTTGAACAGGGTCTCGGGGGCAATAATAATTGGTTTTGGTTTGGCCGCCCTTTTAAGCATCATCTGAAGGATTCATAGAGGTTATGGCTAGATGTCCTGGGGTATAATTTTTTGCTTCGGCCAATGCCGATCCGCTGGCTCTACTTGCCGGGCATTTACTGGCCCTTTGCCCCTTGAACCATCGGGGGGTGCCACCCGCATCTCAATGCATCAACCGATCACGAATTACGTCGATCACCGAAAGATATATATCCGTTTAATGTCGAATATGTAGATTGCAAAAGTCGATCACCTCAATCCCTCCTACGTTCCCTGACTTTTGCTCCCTCCTTATTTTCCATTCTTCAGAGGAAAATGTGATGCAACCACCCGAATGGGAGGTTAGATTGATGCGGCCCAACCTCCTCTCCAATCCTAAAACCGCCCGCCCTAGATTGTAGCTCTCTCCTTCATCTTCGCCGGAGGCACATACCTCTTTAGCAGGAGCGAGAGCGAGACGACTGTCACTGAGCTCAGCGCCATGGCGAGCCCTGCCAGCTCCGGCCTGAAGGTTATGCCGAAGAATGGATAGAGAACCCCTGCAGCCAGAGGCACCAGGGCACCATTATATGCAAAGGCCCAGAAGATATTCTGCTTGATCCTCGTGATGACCTTGCGGCTGAGCTGGATGGCGGCCACGACATCGAGAAGGTCCTCGCTCATCAGGACGATCTCCCCTGTCTCGATGGCGACATCAGTTCCGCTTCCGATCGCGATTCCCACATCAGCCTGCGCCAGCGCCGGAGCGTCGTTTATCCCGTCGCCGACGAAGGCTACCCTCTCTCCTCCCTGCTGAAGCCTCCTCATCTCGCTGGCCTTCTCCTCCGGCAGAACCTCCGAGAGGACCTGCTCGATTTCTAGCTGGCTCGCGACTGCTGCTGCGCTGCGAGCATTGTCGCCGGTGATCATCACCACCTTCAGCCTCATCTTCTTGAGCTGAGCCACAGCAGGCGGCGCAGAGTCCTTCAGCCTGTCTGCTATGGCCAGAAGACCGCAGGCCCTTCCGTCCAGAGCGACCAGCATCGCAGTCTTTCCATTCTCCTCAAAGCCCTCAGCCCTCTTGAGGAGTTCCTCGGATAGATCGATGCCAAGATCCTTGAAGAGCATCCTGTTCCCGGCCACAACATCTCTTCCGCCGACCTTTGCCACGACGCCTTTTCCCGCCAGGGCCTCGAAATCCGCTGCATCGGCCAGAGGGATCTCATCAGCCTCAGATCGCCTCACCACGGCCTCTGCCAGGGGATGCTCAGAGCCCTTCTCTGCGCTCGCTGTCAGCCTCAGCAGCTCTCTTTCGTCCAGGCCGAAGGCCTCGAGGTCGGTGACCTCCGGTCGGCCCACAGTCAGGGTGCCAGTCTTGTCGAAGGCGATGGCGTTGAGGCTGTCAGAGGCCTCCAAGGCCTCGCCGCTCTTGATGAGGATGCCAAGCTCAGCGCCTCGGCCGATGCCGACGGTGACAGCTGTAGGCGTTGCCAGGCCGAGGGCGCAAGGACATGCTACTACTAATACGGATATGAGGGCCGTCAGAGAGAAGAGGAGTGTGTTGTGGGCGATGAAGTACCAGTAAGCGAAGGCCGCAAAGGCGATGGCCAGAATCGTGGGAATGAAGTAGCCGACTGCTCTGTCCGCGATCCTCTGGATGGGTGGCCTTGAGCCCTGCGCCTCCTCCACGAGGGAGATGATCTGCGCAAGAGCCGTCTCTTTTCCGACCTTGGAGGCCCTGAACCTGATCAGGCCGTTCTTGTTCAGTGTCCCGCCCACAACGCCATGGCCCTCCTCCTTCAGCATCGGAACGGGCTCGCCCGTGATCATGGACTCGTCCACATAGCTCTTTCCGTCGATGACGAGGCCGTCTGCAGGTATTTTTTCTCCCGGTTTTACTATTATTATATCTCCAACCTGGACGTCCTCCACGGCCACATGGTGCTCCACGCCTTCTTTCAGGATTGTGGCGGTCTTGGGCTGCAGCCCTACCAGCTTCTTGATGGCCTCGGATGTCCTTCCCTTGGCCTTGCTCTCCAGGTATCTGCCCAGAGTCAGGAAGGCGGCAAGCATGAGAGCAGTCTCGTAGAACATGAAATCCGGGGTCAAGACTATCCCGAATGTCCCCAGGATTGAGGAGCCATAGGCAACGCCTATGCCCATGGCATACATCACGTCCATGTCCAGGTTCCTGTTGCGAAGTGCCCTCCAGGCAGCCTTGAAGATGGGACAGCTGACGTAGACGAAGGCCGGAGCCGAAACGACCAGCATCAGCCAATTCATGGGCACCGCCATCATCATGGGCACGACTCTCTCGAGAGGCAGGTACATCATCCCCATGAGCAGAAGGCTGAAGGCAAATCCGATGATGATGCGTCTTCTTTTCTCGGCCAGGTCCCTCTCCAGCATCTCCTTTTCCCTGTCGGCGATCCCTTCTTCGCCAGCCGTCCCGAGGAACTGATAGCCGGTATCCTCGATGGTCTTCTTCATCTCTTCGAGGCCGACCATCCTCGGGTTGAATGTGACATAGGCTTTTTCGGCTGCCAGGTTGACATGCACGTCTGTGACCCCGTCCAGCTTCTTGAGGGCGACCTCCAGGGCACCGACGCACATGGCGCAGACCATGCCTCCAATTCTCAGCACAATCTTCTCGTCTATGACATCGTATCCCGCGTCCCTTACAGCCTTTTCCAGGTCGGCCACTCCGAGCCTCTCTGGATCGTACTCTACAGACGCCATCTCTGTAGCCAGATTGACCCTTGCCTGGAGAACTCCGTCTAGGTTCCTCAGTGCCTTCTCTACCGCCGCAGTGCAGGCAGCGCAGACCATCCCGGATACTTTCAGCTCGGCTGTCTTGCTCTTTTGCATGCACTCTCCACTAAGCTGTCAAAAGAGATTCAAGCTGCCTTGTATCCTGCACGTTCCACCGCCCTTTTGAGATCTTGCAGCGTGAGTTTCGCAGGGTCGTATTCCACATAGGCGATCTTCCTGGCCAGGTCGACATTGGCGCTCTTCACTCCATCGAGACCTGAAAGTGCTCTCTCCACAGCACCTGAGCAACCGGCGCATGCCATGCCTGTGACTCTTATCTCAACCTTCTTGATTTCTGACATGTTTTTTGACGACCTCCTCCTGGGGCTTATCACAGAATCAGAGCACAATCCAACATATTGTTCTCAACATCTTCGTTTATCAATCTTCTTTTTTTCGCATCTGATCCGTCTTGCCTTCCATCTTGGTCATAACTCTCTCATTCCCCGATCCTCTCTCACCTCTCGATCTCCTGTTCCCATTTAATCTAAACCTCAGATCACCGTCCAATTTCCATCTCATGTCTCAGTCCATTTTGTTTTATAGTCCCAGATTGGATTTCTCTTTTGATTCACTCATATCGAATAATCAGCTCTACGACCTCGTTTCTGCTCCCAATTCGATGCAAAGTATTTAAGCAATCAAGTTAAGGATCGTATAGTCGCTATAGACCGGTATAGCCATGCCTAAAAAGTGCGAGTATATCGAATCCTGTCCTTTCAAGCACACTGTGGATGCCATCAGCAAGAAATGGGCACTTCCTGTCATAAACGCCATCGGATGCTCTGGAAGGTTGAGGTTTCATGAGCTCATGGATGCATTGATTGACATCAGCCCGAAAGCTCTATCGGATATGCTCAGAAAACTCGAAGCAGAGGGCTTGGTCAGGAGGGAATCGTTTGCCGAAATCCCCCCGCGAGTTGAATACATCCTTACAGAGGACGGATTAGAGCTCAGAGATGCGGTTATTACTCCCCTGTTAAAATGGGCGGCGGCGAGAAACGGCGGGTCCAGAAGGTGCCATCCAGCATGTCAGAGGACTCCGGTTCCGATGTGGATGCATTCATCCCGGGACGCCAATTCCCGGAACAAGGCATTGATGAAATGATGATCTCTGTCTCGCAGAGGCAGGAGACCCGTCGTTGAAATCGATGCATGACTCGGGCTAGATGAACCTCTCAAACCTCTCCTTGCCCGCCTTGCAGATGGGACAGACCTCGGGCGGGCCGTCCCTCGCACAGAGGTAGCCGCAGACCCGGCATCTCCAGACCGGCTTTGAGAGCTTTGGACCCTCTCCGAGGGAGACGCCGGTGGACCTGAGCCTCGTCTTATTCCCGGGCGCGGGCCTCCTTTCGGGAACCGGCTCAAGATCCTTCTCGCCTCGCAGGATCTCCCCCGAAACATAAAGGGCGCAGTAGCATGCTCCGTAATCGAGCAGATCCGGATCTCTGTAGTCGCACGGGCAGATGATGTCCGTGTCCTCTCCTCTGTCCTCCGATGCGAGCCTGCAGGGACAAGCCCTGTAGCCGTACCTCCTCTCGTTCACGAGCAGGCCCTTCACGAGGCCCTTGGTGAACTCCATCTCCGGGTTGAGGTTGTAACCTCCCTGCCTCGCATCTCTATCGAGCCTCGCATAGAGCTCTTCGACCTCCTCTGCAGATGGCTCAAGGGAGTGCTCCCTCATCCCTGCAGGGCCTCCTTGATCTCCTTCTCTCTAAATCCTACGATGGGCTTCTCTTTGATCACGAGGGTCGGGAAGGAGCTGCTAGGATTGTAGTGCCTGACCTGCTCGATGGCCTCAGACCTCTCGCCGCCCTTCAGCAGATCGACGTAGACGTACTGGAAGGCCACTCCAAGGTCAGTCAAAAGCTCCTTCGTCTTCTTGCACCAGATGCATGTGCTCAGGGCGTAGAGGGTGATCTTGCCCTTGTCCTTTCCAGGAACCTCTTCGAATTTCATGTTGCCACCGATCTGTAAGAAAATATGCCGCTGAAAGATAAATAGGTTCTCAGGTGCAACCGAGACTCATGCGAGGCGAATTCGGATGGGAGGCGATGCGGACGCCACAAAGGTCTGGATGATTTAGTCTTTGGATCTGGCAGTCTGAGTGAGCGATAACTTTTAAGCCGGGGACGACAAATGCCGAGATTATGATCATGAGGTGGGCACTGCTGGCCCTGACGCTCATCTTCGCCGCCTCCGCAAGCCCGAACGAGGCCACTGGAATCGTCTCAAGCGTGATAAACGGAGACACCTTCGAGGTCCAAGGCTTCGGGCTGGTCAAGCTGGCGGACATCAACTGCCCTGAGATGGGGACCATGGAGGGGGTTCACGCAAGGGAGTTCGCCATGGAGAACCTGCTCGGAGCTCAGGTCTTCCTGGATATCGATGAAAGAGCACGCGAAGAGGCCAAGGGGGCAAGGCCCTGCTTGGTCTACCTGGCAGACAGAAATGGAACCCCAAACTTAGATAAGAATTTCAATAAGATGGTCGCCAGGGCTGGATTTGCAGCGATAAAGAACGATTCCAGAAGCGAGTTTGATCCTGGCAGGTGGTAGCGCGCCTTAGGTCTGCCAAAACCGGTTTTCTCCTGGCCAGCCCAATTCGCTCATCGCTGTAGTCTCTCCTGGCCGCTATGCTGGATCGTCGAGCCCTTCTTTGCGCCGCCTTTTTGAAGAGGTGTCACAAGAAGCTTGTCCACCCTGTTCTCGTCCATATCCACAACCTCGAAGCGAAGCCCGCCCCATTCGAAATGATCTCCTGCCGATGGGATCTTGCCAAGATGCATCATCACGAATCCACCGATTGTCTTATAGTAGCCGCTCTCCTCTTCAGGAAGCTCACGAAGATGAAATATCTCCTTGAACTCATCGGCAGGAAGCATGCCATCCAGCAACCAGGAGCCATCATCGCGCTGAACAGCCAGGGGCTCGTCAGTCTCGCTCAGGGGCGGCAGATCTCCTACGATGGCTTCGAGCACATCCCTGAGGGTGACCATTCCCTGAATGCTGCCGTACTCGTCGATCACCATGGCCATATATACGCCCGACTGCTTGAAGAGTTCGATTATCTTCAGGGCAGGCATGCTCTCTGGAATGAAGATGGGCGGTATCAGAGAATCCTTGAGATCGATGCGCTTTTCGCCAAGGCTGCAGGAGAGCATATCCCTGGCCCTGACAATGCCCAGGATCTCGTCCAGGCCGCCGTCACATACTGGATAGAAGAAGTAATCGCCCTCTGATATCTTGCGCCTGATCTCATCGAGAGAGTCCCCTATATCCAGCCATATCACCTCGGTGCGGGGTATCATCAGGGCCGCAGCTTTCTTGTCGCTCAGGCGGAAGACCCTCTCGACGATGTCCTGCTCCGTCTCCTCGAAGACGCCGGCTCTTGTCCCCTCTTCCAGCAGGATCTTGACCTCCTCCTCTGTCACCGGCGGCTCGGCTGACGGCTTTATGTTCATGATCCTCAGGAGGAGGTCTGTGGATGCTCCGAGCAGGAATACAACGGGCGATGCGATTCTGGATACCAGGTTCATCGGCGAGGCAATAGCAGAGGCTATCTTCTCGGGGCTGTTCAGCCCGACCCTCTTCGGGACAAGCTCGCCGAGGACTAGGGAGATATAAGAGATGCCTATAACCACGATCAAGATGCCCGCCAGATCGCTGTAGGGCGCTATCTGAGGGACCTGCCTCAGAGTCGTAGCTATCTGTTTTGCGAGGGTCGCCCCGCCGAAAGCTCCCGATAGGATGCTGATCAGGGTAATTCCTATCTGTGTGGTAGAAAGAAATCTGTTCGGGGAGTTCGCCAGCTCCAAAGCGGCCTTCGCCTTTTTATCACCCTCGTCAGCTCGCTGCTGAAGCCTGGGCTTTCTGGCTGAGACTATGGCAATCTCTGACATGACGAAGATGCCGTTGATGACGACCAGCAAAAATATGATCAGGATCTCGTAGATCATCGTGCCTTCACCCTGAAATATCTCGTTCGAAGGGCGATCCCAGCGGACAGGCCGGCGGCATCGGGCTCTTTCCAGAGAATCAGCGTCACTCGAATATTAATAGCCCCTCGAATTATTTAAGATTTGGCGAGCAAAATACCCTTGCATGATAGAGGGCTCTTGGGGGTCAGATTCAGCCGGAGCTTCCGAAGGTCGCCATGGCCTCGCCCTGCTGCAAGACATGGCCCTGCATGGCTCTCTCCAGTTCCTGTCTTGCTGCGCCAGCGCTCAGATTGAGCATCCTGTCAAGCCCATAGACCCGGAAGATGTACCTGTGCGGCCTTCCGGGGGGTGGGCAGGGGCCCCAGTATCCGATCTCCCCAAAGCTGTTCACGCCCTGCGTCGCCCTGATGGGCCGCTGCACTGAGGCATCTCTGGGGATGCCCTCAGGAATGATCTCTTGAGGCTCGATGTTCCATGCGATCCAATGGGTAAAAGTGCCCCGCGGAGCATCGATATCATCTACGATCACCGCCAGGGATGCGGCATTATTCAGCCCATGAACCTCGATCTTGGGCGATGTGTCTTTTCCTTCACAGGTGTGGTTCACTGGCACCTGGGCAAAGCCGAGCTTCACTTCAAGGTTCTTCATCGCTTCACCTCCAGCTATCGCATTTGATCCGGATAGGACTACAGCCACAAGAGCAAGGGCGATCCATGAATCCATCTAACCTATAATGATAAGTCTGCAGAGTTAAATATCTATTTGTTTGCGCTTCATGCATCCATGAATCTTCGCTATGCAAGGAAGCACGAGCGATGAAGTCGAAAAGCAGGATGCAGGATTATGAGGCTCATCCTCGAAGCACCATAGGCAGTTTTTGAAAAGGGCATCCCGGCCTGATCCCTGAAGGCGGGATGTGGGTAGCCGTCCTGTGCAAGAAGAAGAGCAAATGTCACGCCCTTCTCGTCCCGAGAAACTTCCTCAGCAGACCACCTTGCGCCTTCTCAGTCTCATTGCTCTTTCTGACGCCGTCGGAGTGAGGTCGCGGCCCTCTTCGGGGTGCAGCCCGCGCGCTTTGTCTCTGTTTCTCTTTGGAGACGATGGTAGTGCTCACGCCGCCGTGCCTGGACTTCCTCGGCCTGATGTTGACTGTGATGGGGCGCTCTATCTCATTGCTCACGAGCATGGCTACCCCCGGCGGCAGCCGCTTTATCTCCTCCTCCAGATCTGATGTCATGCCCTCAAGCCCCTTGCTCAGGGCCTTGAGGTCATTGGGGTTGGTGACCCTCATGATGATCTGGGTGTTGCACTGGGAGATGACGTTCTTGTCCACCCTCGCAGGCCTCTGGCTTATGACCATCAGGCCCAGCCCGAACTTCCTGCCCTCGGCTGCGATGGTGCGCACGATGCTTGTGCTTGCGGCGTTCCCAGTCCCCCTCTCGGGGATGTAGTTGTGAGCCTCCTCGACGACGACCATTCCCGGAGCAATCAATCTGCGCTTCCGGGCCTCGAATATCTCTGTGAGAAGCCTGGCGACTATCATCGACTGAAGCTCTGGTATGATGCCTGTCATGTCTATCACCGAGGCTCGCCCCGGACGCAGCAGCTCCTCGGGAGGTGTCGCAGTTCCAGAGAACAGTCCCAGCTCGAGAAGAGACTCCAGCTGTCCCACCAGGTTCCATTTCACCTTGGAGTTGCTCCGCACGACCTGATCGATGATGTCCTCCAGAGTGTAGGCATCGGTCTCTGATCGCAGGGCGCTGATGGCCTCGTAGAGGAGTCCGAGCTGTCCGCTCGTGCTCTCATGAGGTATCATCTTCGCCACCTCCCTCGCAGAGAGGTTGAGCCCGTTGAACCTGAACGGCCGATCTGCCCGCGGGTTCATCGCCATCTCCCCTGGGGTGTAAACCACTACCTCGAATCCCCGAGGCTTGATCTTGTACTTGGAGAAGTCGCCCTCCTTGTTGGGCTCCTTCATGGATGAATACTCGCCGTGCGGATCTATGATGAGGAGGGCCACCCTCCTCTCCAGAAGCTCTTCGAGGATTACGGCTGCGGTATAGGATTTTCCCGAGCCCGTCTTGGCAAGGACGCTGCAGTGCTTCTGTACAAGGGTATTGGCGTCAAGCTCGACGCGGATATCATATCCTCTCAGGAGCCCGATGTACATGTCGCCCTTGGCCAGGCCGAGGGTGGCCTTGATGAGCTTCTCGTCTGCCACATAGACAGGGTCTCCGGGCCTCGCAGGGCTTGTGGGAAGGCGCAGGCGTCCATTGCTGCCGATGCCTATCACCCTCGCCTCTGCGATCATCATCTCCCTGGAGTCGTAATTTCTGGCGGGGTCGCTCAACTGGTTCACGCTGTAGGCCGAGTTGGACCTCTTGATGTCCTCTACCTGGGCAAGGATCCAATCCTTTCCCTCGGCCTTGGCCTTGATGTAAGTGCCTCGCCCGACCTCCTTGTTGATTAAGAACTTGAAAGCAAGAGGATTGGTCTCACCCACGATGGTGCCGACAGTTCCCTTCACTATGGACCTCAAAGGTCATCACCGTTAAGATAAGTCATCAGCCGCTCCTATCAAATTATCTCTATTTTCTCCAAATGAATGCATGCGCTGATACATTATTTATTTTACGATTTTAAATTGCCCCTTTGCTGCTATTCCAACCATATAGAATACCTGAGGGTATAAAAAGATTGGTCCGAAGCCGGATCAACCTATCATTCATTATATTTTAATTATTTGATGCAACACCAAGGCGCTTCGGCGATTCCGGCAGGCTGAAGGCCGAAAAACAGTGAATCATCCCATCCCGCATATCGCATCAATAATAAGCGAAAAGCTCCTGCAGGCAGAAATAAGAGCAAGGTATTCAATTCATATATTTCTAAAAAATGAGTACGATCCTTTTACTGGGGTCTGTTATGGTCCCGACCCGTCCATGAGCCGGGACCGCAGAATCATTCTAATAGCCCGGATAGCTGGACCCCGAATTCGAATAACTGGATCCCGTACTCGATCCTACGCCTGTGGTGAACGAATAGCGGGTGTAGCTTGTGTAGGGATTCGAGTAGGTCACCTGGCCATATCCATATGGGTACGGATATGGATTGGGGTTGGGCGTATAGCCGCCATAGCTGTTAACATATATGTAGATGTAGTTGCTCCAGCCGTTGCAGTAGTACTGAAGGATGTGCCAGCCTGGAACGTCTGCGTAGAACCACCTCTTATACCATCCCGGAGAGAATATCCTTCCGGAGTATTGGGTGTCCACTCCCATTCCGCTGGGATACCATTCGTAGAACCATATATTGCCTGAGCTGGATGTCTGCATCCAGAGGGGCAGATTTGCGTAGAGATAACAGCTTGCCACTGTTTGGGGAGCGTAGGAGACATACAGCTTGTTGGAAACGAAGCCGCCCGACGGGACCACCATCTTATAAGTCGGGCCCGTGGCGCTAACTTCGCCCAATCTCGGTGATGCTGAGTATGCCAACTGCTGGCTTGCAGCCATCACTTGCCCAGATCTCTCCTGAGCCGAGGGAGCCTGCTGCGATGTAGTCACAGTCGATGGTATTTGAAGCCCCAGAGCTTCGACGCTGGTTGGCGCCGAAGGAGTGGGTGCCCCGCCTTGATCTCCGGCGGAGAACTGATCAAGCTGGCCCAGGGCGCAGGGGGCCGTGATCATGATTATTAATGCGGCTGAGATCGCGATCCATTTCATTCGATAACACCTCTAATAAATTGACGTTACTAGGGTAAATAGGTAACTGAAAAATAGTCTGTACTGCTGTGTCTATCGTCAATATTGCCATTGATATTAATATTATTTACAAGTTATTTGATAAGATGGCGGTCCTGGGGATGATAGTCTTTGAACCATGATGAAAAATATAAGATGGAGGGGGATTGCGGACCCTAAATTCGGACGTTGACCCCCCGCTCTTTCAGGTAGCTCTTCACATCCCCTATGCTCCATTCTCCGAAATGGAAGATGCTTGCGGCGAGAGCTGCTGATGCTTTCGTCCTCTGGAAGACCTCCAGCATATGCTCAGGGCTGGCGCATCCGCCCGAGGCGATCACAGGGATCCTGACTCTGCTGGCCACTGCATCTGTGAGGGGAATGTCGAAGCCGTCGTAGGTTCCATCGCGATCCATGCTGGTGAGGAGGATCTCGCCCGCCCCCAGGCGCTCGGCTTCAAGCGCCCAGGCGATGGCGTCGATCCCTGTGAATTCGCGGCCTCCATAAAAGGAGCACTCGAACCAGCAGGGGCCTTCGGGCGTGCTCACCACTATCCTGCCGTCTTCGGGGTTGTACCTGCGCTTGGCGTCGATCGCTATCACCACGGCCTGGTTCCCATATCTCTCTGCGATCTCGCTGATGAGCTGCGGGCGCTTGAGGGCAGAGGTGTTCACTGTGATCTTGTCCGCTCCTGCGTTGAAGACATCTCTCGCCTGCTCAACGCTCTTGATGCCGCCGCCGACAGCCAGGGGCACGAAGACGGACTCCGACGTCTTCTTGATCACGCTCACCATCGTGTCCCTTCGCTCGTGTGAGGCTGTTATGTCCAGGAAGACAATCTCGTCCGCCCCTTCCTCGTAGTACCTGCCCGCCAGCTCCCAGGGAATGCCTGCGTACCTGATCTGCTTGAACTCGATCCCCTTGACCACGCGTCCCCCAGGCACGCCAAGGTCGCAGTCAAGGCACGGGATGATCCTCCTGGCTAGCATTTAGTGCACCTCACGAAGTTCTCCAATATCTTCAGTCCCTTGGCTCCTGACTTCTCGGGATGGAACTGGGTTGCGAAAAGGTTGTCCATGGCCACAGCTGCGGTCACCTCTACGCCGTGCTCAGTCGTCGCTGCGATGACAGACTTATCCTCGGGGACGCAGTGGTAAGAGTGCACGAAGTAGAACATGTCCCCTTCGGATATGCCCTCAAGCATCTTTACATGGCGCTTGATGTTGAGGCTGTTCCAGCCCATCTGGGGGATCATCACATCATCTGGCAGGCGCACCACCTTGCCCCTGATCCAGCCCATCCCCTCAGCGCCGGGGCTCTCCTCGCTCTCGTCGAAGAGGACCTGAAGGCCGATGCAGATTCCAAAGATCGGCGTTTTCTCCTCCCTCGCCCTGAGAAGAGCGCCCTCGAAGCGGGAGAGGCGGTCCATGCATCTTCCGAAGGCTCCCACACCCGGAACCACGATGCCGTCTGCTCCCGCGAGCCCTTCTGGTTCGCGCACTATTTCCGGGGCAGCATCAACCCGGACCAGCGCATTGTAGATGCTGAATAGATTTCCCATCCCGTAATCAACTATCGCGATCATTGAGACTCATCCAATCATCATTAGCCGGAAATGGCTTTCCTCTCGATCGATATATATCTTCCCGACTCACATGGCCCGTGCCTGCTCCCATCGGCGGCGAAGGCCTGACGATTATGAATACAGAATACGAGGCGATTTGAATAAAATAATGGTGAAGATCCTGGGATCTTCTTAAAAATTGTTTATATATCTTTCGATCTCCCAATCATGCACCCAGGTGTTGTAAGCCTCCCACTCCATGTTTCCAAGGCGCATTATGTTATTGAAGACATGCTCACCAAGAGCGTTTCGCAGAACATTGTCGCTCTCCAGGCTGTCGAGGGCTTCTTTCAGGTTTGCCGGGAGGGTGCCTATTCCAAGGGCCTTTCTCTCGGCGGCAGACAGCTCGTAGACATTGATGTCCACCGGCTCCCCTGGATCAGCGCCTCTGCGAATGCCGTCTAGGCCTGCGGCCAGGATGGCAGCAAATGTGAGATATGGATTGCATGTCGGGTCGGGCGACCTGAACTCGAGGCGCGTGGAGAGCCCTCGGCCTGCCGGTACTCTGATAAGCGATGACCTGTTTGGCCCTGACCAGCTGACATAAACCGGAGCCTCGAATCCTGATACCAGCCTCTTGTAGGAGTTAATCAGAGGATTGGCGATGGCCGTGATGGCGCAGGCGTGCTCTTTCAGACCTCCAATGAAACACCTTGCGAGATCGCTTATGTTCATGGGCATCTCCGGATCAAAGAAAGCATTCTCTCCATTGCGGAAGAGGGATATGTTGCAATGCATCCCTGTTCCCGCCGCCCCATAGATGGGCTTTGGCATGAAAGTCGCCCGCAGGCCCTCCATCATGGCGATGGTCTTTGTGATATACTTGAATGTGACCACCTTGTCTGCGTTCTTGAGGGCGTCATCGTAGACGAAGTCTATCTCATGCTGCCCCCTTCCAACCTCATGATGGGATGCCTCAATGGTGAAATCCATCTCTATCAATGCCTTCATGATCTTCTTCCTGATGTTCTCAGCCAGGTCGGTCGGGCCCAAATCGAAGTAACCACCGAAGTCCTGCGGCCTTGTCGCCGAGCCGCCATTCTGCTTCTCGAAGAGATAGAACTCCAGCTCGGGTCCCACATTCATTGTGTAGCCCATCTCTTTCGCCTGATCGAGCATATGCTTTAGGACGAATCTCGGATCGCCCTCGAAGGGCTTTCCATTCGGATGATGAACATCGCATATGAGCCTCGCCTCATTCGATCCATCCTGAGTCCTCCAGGGCAGGATGTTGAAAGTCGAGATATCTGGCCGAAGAACCATGTCGGATTCCTGAATCCTTGCAAATCCCTCGATGGAGGAGCCGTCAAAGGATATGCCGTTCTTCAGCGCTTTGCCCAGCTGGGTTACAGGAACTGTGACGTTCTTCACTACTCCTTGGATGTCCGAAAATTGCAGCCGTATGAACTCCACATTTCTCTCTTTGATCGCACTTTGCATCTGTTCTTGGAAATGCATCTTCCTATCCGCTCCTTCACTATGAGATACTCAAACAGGCTTTTGGTTGGTCACACAGTCGTCATGTGTGCCTCTTGACCAGGGCCATAAACCTATCGCTTTCGTGAGCCAACAAGTCAATTAAGCTATCCTACGGCAGTTATGATTATTTAGGAACTCGATGGATCTGTGGTGTTTAATATACTATCTGCACGGGAACGAGCGCTCTTCGGCCTTGAGGGGCCTTCGAGAAATGGGTCATATTTTATACAGTTTACATTATATATCGCAGATATGAAATCTTCATATTTTTTCATAGCAATCTCTATATATAAGTTTCATCGAGTCGCGGGCAACATATATTTATAATTTTGAAACTAAGCTTATTTTAGGGATTATTCATACAAATTATGAACTATTCACAACAATCCTTATATATATGACGTCCTGTCCAAGAAAATACCAATCCGCAAAGAAATAAGTTGCAATCTTGCCACGTGATGCAGAGAATGCCGCAAAGGAAACATTTCGTGGATGGATCTTTGGTATATAGTAAATATTTGTTAATGTAAGCCGGGCTGTCACCCATAGATAAATAATATTAAAATAATAATAAGGAATTGGATCAATAGGAGGAGGAAACTTGAATCTGAGGAGACCCAATGCCAGTGCAGCAACTGGAACATTCAACCGCTCAAGAAGCGTTGTCCCCCAATCGGGATTGTGCTCGGACTGTCTTGATGGCTGCAGAGGTGGCTGTGAGACCTGGTTAGCATCGTTCAGAGGCAGAGAAGTGCTGTACCCAGGTCCTTTTGGAGAGATAACGGCCGGAGCAGATAAGGACTATCCCATAGATTACTCTCACCTGAGCATTCAGGGATACGCCGTAGGAGCCGCAGGATTGCCTGAGGGCGTCGAGGCTGGGCCCGATACTGCGCTCTTCCCCGGGGTCAATACAGAGACCGAGTACGGTTGGTCCAAGAAGGTCAAGATGCATCTGCCCATCTTCACTGGCGCGCTTGGCTCGACTGAGATTGCCAGGAAGAACTGGGAGCACTTTGCCATTGGTGCAGCCATAACCGGAATCACCCTGGTGTGCGGCGAGAACGTCTGCGGAATCGATCCAGGGCTTGAGAGGGACGGCAAAGGGAAGGTGACCAAATCTCCCGAGATGGACAGAAGAATCAACATATACAGGAAATTCTATGACGGCTACGGCGAGATCCTGGTGCAGATGAATGTGGAGGACACACGCCTCGGTGTGGCAGAATATGTCTCCTCCAAACACAACCTGGATACGATTGAGCTGAAGTGGGGCCAAGGAGCCAAATGCATCGGCGGCGAGATCAAAGTGAAGAGCCTTGAGAGGGCCCTTGAGCTCAAGAAGAGGGGATATGTCGTCTCGCCAGATCCCGACTTGCCGGAGATTCAGTCGGCATTCCGTGGAGGGGCCATAAAGGAGTTCGAGCGCCACTCCCGTCTGGGCTTTGTCACCTACGACGGATTCATGGCCGAGACTGACAGGCTCAGGGATCTCGGCTTCAAGCGCATCACTCTGAAGACTGGTGCCTACTCTATGGTCGAGCTGGCTATGGCCTTGCGGTATTGCGCCGAGGCAAAGATCGATCTGCTGACCATCGATGGAGCGCCCGGCGGAACAGGAATGAGCCCCTGGCCCATGATGAATGAGTGGGGCATACCCACGTTCTACCTGCAGTCTCTGGCCATCGAGTTCGCCAATAAGCTGACCCGGCGCGGGCTGCGTGTGCCTGACCTTGCCATGGCAGGCGGCTTCTCGACTGAGGATGGCGTCTTCAAGGCTCTGGCGATGGGAACACCCTATTTCAAGGCGGTGTGCATGGGCAGAGCCCTCATGATCCCCGGGATGGTTGGAAAGAACATCCAGGACTGGATGAGCAAGAACGATCTGCCAAAGTCCGTCTCCAAGTTCGGAAGTAAGCCCGAGGAGATCTTCGTGGCCTACGAGGAGCTGAAGGCCAAATACGGGAACGATTTCAAGGATATACCCCTCGGCGCCATCGCCATCTATACCTACGGCCAGAAGTTCAAGACTGGCCTGCAGCAGCTCATGGCCGGCTCCAGGAACTTCAGGCTCTCCACCATCTCGCGAGACGATCTCATGGCGCTTACCGAGGAGGCGGCATACGTCTCTGGCATACCCTATGTCATGGAGGCCCGCCGCGAAGAGGCTGAGAGGATACTGGATGCCCTGGTTCCCTGAGAGCCGAAACTAATTTTTTCTCAATGGTCAGGGCGGCATCATGGCCAAGGCGAGCGGCCTGCAAAACTGATGCCGCCCCTTGACGCTTTTATGTGTGCTGGATTGATTTATGAGATCCCTCTGATGCTCGCGGGGTTGAGCTCTTGCTGATCTATTGGCCAGAAACGCAGTATCCATCCTCCGCCTTCCTGATCTCCTCCAGCCCAACTAACCTATTGAACTCGTCGAAGGTCATCATCCTCTCGTCGAGTCCTGCAGTGGTGCCTGTCCTCTTCAGCGTCTCGAAGAGCTCGCGAGCTGCCAGAGCAACGGCATATGTGCAGGCCGTCGCATAGGCCACGACTGAGTAGCCGATCTCTTCAAGCTCTTTTGAGGTCAGCGTCGGCGTCCTGCCTCCCGGAAGCATGTTCACCATGTGGGGCGCATCCACCTCCCCTGTTATCCTCCTCATCTGCTCGACTGATTCAGGTGCCTCAACGAAGATCAGGTCCGCTCCTGCCTCCCTGTATAGATTGGCCCTGTGGATGGCGTCCTCGATGCCGTTCACTGCCAGAGCATCTGTCCTGGCCGTGATCACGAGGTCTGGGTCCGATCTGGCGTCGAGGGCAGCCCGTAGCTTGCTCACCATCTCCTCAGGGGCTATGACCTGTTTGCCTGCCATGTGGCCGCAGCGCTTGGGATAGTCCTGGTCTTCCAGGAAGAGCCCTGCGACGCCGGCTTTCTCGAAGAGCCTCACAGTCCTGATGACATTGGTTACGTTGCCGTGACCTGTATCGCCATCGGCGAAGACTGGGATATTCACTGCATCAACCATCCTCGATGCAGCCTCCGCCATCTCAGTCAGTGTGAGCAAAGAGACGTCTGGCATCCCCAGAAGGGCTGCGCTATTTGCATAGCCCGCGCTGAAGACCGCCTTGAATCCAGACTGCTCTGCGATCCTGGCGCAGAGGGCATCATGGGCCACGGGGATCATGAGGATCTCATCATCCTCGATGTACCTCCTCAGGAGGGAAGTTTTCCTCAATCCTATCACCATCTCCTCTAGGAGAGACCATCTCCATTAATATTCTCGTGCCCGGCTGTTCTAATCTCAATCAGATGCAGTGGGGCGATTGCTTGTAGGGGGTGAAATCTTTTGAGGACTGTCTCGCTCATCATCTGCAAATGCTCTGGTGCGAGGGATGGCAAGTTGCACCAGGCACCTGCAGCTTCGAAGAATATTATGAACGTCTGAACTGAACCATTAAATCGGTTTTTGCTGAAAACAGAACGGTTTTTGGGATTTTTTAAAGTGCCGGGCAGGATGAGCAGACTCGCCGTTCGTTCGGAATGGGTCTTTTATATCGTTCGAAGAGAGGGATGTGCGGACAACAACTCTGGAAATCGTGTTGTCCTATGGAGGTATAGATATGGCTAAATTTATCAAATTGTTTGTGGCATTGGCAGCCCTATGCATTCTCGTCCTGCCTGCCTTCTCAACGCCGGATTACGGAATGATGGGGCAGGATGGTAACCAGAAGGCGTGCGGTTGCGATAAGTCAGCGATGGGAGTAGATGGGAAGGCATGCGATGGCCAGAAGTCGATGATGGGACAGGATGGCAAAGCATGGGACAACGAGAAGTTCAAGATGGGCTGGAACAAAGATAAGCAGTGCGATTGCAACAAGGAGATCAGGTCCATGATGGGCCAGCCCGGAAAGGATGGCCAAGCAGGCTGCAACAAGGATAACATGCCTATGATGGGCGAGCCTGGAAAGGATGGCCAAGCAGGCTGCAACAAGGATATCAGGTCCATGATGGGCGAGCCTGGAAAGGACGGCCAAGCAGGCTGCAACAAGGATAACATGCCTATGATGGGCCAGCCCGGAAAGGACGGCCAGCCAGGCGGCAACAAGGAGATCAGGTCCATGATGGGCGAGCACGGAAAGGACGGCTTCAAGGCTGTCATAGTAAGTGTTCGCGTCATTCAGTAGAACAAAAGGCAAGCCTAATTGAAGGCGGATATTACGTAAGAGGGTCAGGATACGGACATCCTGACCAATGATCATTTAAAAATGCAAAAGCGTGACCGCAGTTGAATTCGGATCTCAATTAAGTGCACTTCAGTTTGTTCATATGTCGAGATACCAAAACTGTTGGATGCCTTGAGAATTGGCGGAAGACAGTGAAAAAGAGGAACTTGAAATGAAAAAGATGTTTAATTTAGGGATATTGATATTTCTGATAGCGGGATGCATGGTGACGACCGCTGTCTCACAAGAGCAGGTAACTTTGACCACATACGTTCACGATGGAAGCCTCGATGGAGCTCTGCTCTCAGGGGTTCAGATTACGGGGCAGGATGCAGGCGGCAACACCTTCCAGGGCGTGACAGACTCGAATGGCGCTGCGGTCTTCAGCGGAGTCTCTGGTACCTGGGCATTCTCCTTCACAAAGGATGGCTACGATGAATTGGACCTGAACTACGAGGTCAACGAGACGCAAGAAGCGGCAGCCTATCTTCAGAAGGCATCTCTCTCTCAGGAAGAGACAGAGAGCGCAACAGAACAGGTTACTCTGACGGTGGACGTCCACGATGGAAGCCTCGATGGAGCTCTGCTCTCTGGGGTTCAGATTGCGGGACAGGATGCAGGCGGCAACACCTTCCAGGGCGTGACAGACTCGAATGGCGCTGCGGTCTTCAGCGGAGTCCCTGGTACCTGGGCATTCTCCTTCACAAAGGATGGCTACGGTGAATTGAACCTGAACTACGAGGTCAACGAGACTCAAGAAGCAGCCGCCTATCTGGAAAAGTCGACATAATCTCAAAATAAAAAGACTGCTTCGGCGTTGAAGCATCGGCCATGCAGCAGATTGCAGCCAGTTTGATGAATGAAAACAATAGTGCGGGCTCGTGGTGGCTGACAAAGAGGCCAGAACTCGGATCGAACAGCGATTCTGGTCCCTCCTCATCCCATTACATCCACCTCATTTGCTCACCATCACGAGCCCTTTCACCCCCATGGTCCGCCGGACGAGAACTGCAACATCGGCCAATTCGGCTCTCTGCCCTCAAGGCTGTGGCAGGTACAATCATGTTTTATATTGTTTGAGGAGATAGTAACAAGTAACAAAAGCACGAGCGTTGATTCGTGGCTTGAGGGACTGGACATGAGAAAAAGATACTCTATGATATTCTTTTTTTTAATTTCGATATCTTTGGCATTGGGTGGTACGGGATTCGCAGCCTCCCCGCTCACCAACGGAAAGTGGGCGGCACCTGAAAGCTTCACCGCGGGGATGTACCCTGGGCAGGAGGAGAACAGATTCTCTATGGCTTACAGCCAGGTCACATTGAGCCTCTATGTCCTCGATGGCGGGCCTGATGGCTCGCCGCTTTCTGGAGTGGCTGTCACTGTGTATGATGCAGGAGGAAATCGCTTTGAGAGAATAACGAACCCCAACGGCCTGGTGGTCGTGCGGGGAGACGCAGGCATGTGGAGGTTTGCCCTTGTCAAGGATGGCTATACGCCCCTCAATGTGAATCATAACATCACTGCGAATGGCAGAGCCTTTGTTTTCCTTGAGAGTGCCACAGTGCAGCCTGAGCAGGTCTCTCTGACTGCATATGTTCATGATGGAAGCCTCAATGGGACTCAGCTCTCAGGAGTCCGGGTCACTGGGCAGGATGCAGGCGGCAACGCCTTCGAGGGCACGACCGACTCGAATGGCGCTGTGACCATCGGCGGTCAGCCAGGCCTGTGGCAGTTCCAGTTCACCAGGGATGGCTACGAGGCACTGGACCTGAGCTATGAGGTCAATGAGACCCATGAGGCTGTCGTCTACCTCACCAGGTCACAGGCGCAGCCTGAGCAGGTCTCTCTGACTGCATACGTCCATGATGGAAGCCTCAACGGGACTCAGCTCTCAGGAGTCCGGGTCACTGGACAGGATGCAGGCGGAAACGCCTTCGAGGGCATGACCGACTCGAATGGCGCTGTGACCATCGGCGGTCAGCCAGGCCTGTGGCAGTTCCAGTTCACCAGGGAGGGATACGAGACTCTCGACCTGAGCTATGAGGTCAATGAGACCCATGAGGCTGCAGCCTACCTGGAGAAGGCATACGATGAGCAGGAACAAAATGATGGTCATGTCGTGACTATTCCCCTTGCATCAAATGGCTCCACCACACGCCTGACGGCCTAGCGCCTTAGAGACTGGCACAGCAAAATAGCACAGCTGCTTCAGGCGGCATGGGATCAGCCGCCCGGAGCAGCGAGGGACGAGGGCCGACTTTATCGCTTTTTTATTCCTTTTGCCGGGAGGCTTTGAGCAGCTCCAGGTTGAAGGACTCCATAAGAACCTCAGGATTCAATCTGCCGCTGACAAAAGTGCGCCTGGATGTCATCTCGTTCATGACCACCCTGGCAGGTGCAAAGACATTATGGTCCACCTTGAAGAAATCGAATCCAGCCGCCTTGAAGGTCTTATAGAAGGGCGCTCCGTAGTCGCGGGACGCCTCTGATGGCATGGACAGAAGGATCTGCCTCAGCTCCTCCAGGTTCTCATACTTCAGGGTATAGAAGGTCTCTCCACCGTAGATGATGGAGTCATTCGAGGAGCCCATGCACATTGTGGCGTCACCGACGACTGGCGAGATGGGAGCCCTTCCCCAGCCGCTCGCGATGCAGTTGATGTCGAAGCCCATAGTGAAGAGCTTGTGAAGGCCGGTCTCGACGACGCGAGCAGAAACCTGCACCAGCCCCGCCACAGAATCTGTGGGCGCAACAGCCAACCTCAGGTCTGCGGGATCTATGCCGCACTGTTCAGCGATCTTTGATGAGACGGCCGCGTCAGGAAGCCTGTTTGATTCGAGCACCAGAACGCCCACGTCCGAAAACTCCTCGAAGCCGATCTTCTCATAGAGGTCCTTGGTCTTTCCCGCCAGGACACGCGCCGGCCCGCTTCCCATGGCGAAGTACTTGTCGGCCTTTATCTGCCACATGGCGCACTGGGATGCCATGCATGAGACTGCCGGGTGATCAGTTGCCACCTGAACGCCAGGAAGCTGCACGCCCAGAACATCGCAGGGGACGATCTGGATGTCAGCAAGATCCGCCATGCAGAGTCTGCTGAGGTAGATGCCAGCGCCCAAACCACCAGCGGCCTTCACGCCGGCGTCCGCCACTACAGTGCCGTTGTCAAGCTCGTGGACCTCCAGTCGCAGTTCATCCTCGAAGTCCAGCATGTCCTCAAAAACCTCGAAACCCATCTCGTTGATGCCCATCAAGGCCGATCACCTTTCCTCTCCAGAAAGCCGGAGGTCTTATTAATTTGGCGATGACAGCACCCTTGAGACAGGATGCGAACCTGCCATGGAGACAAATGGTCTGCGGATCGGTGTTTTGTTCGGCAGTGCTTTCAGGATGCTTTCGAGGAGAGCTTTTGGGCGCACCATTTTTCGGGAAATATGTTATGTTATCGGTGAATTGTTTTGGGATGCATTGCTTATTAATATGAGAATAATAAAACCCTCTTCGGATTAAGCGGAATGGAAGGTTTGAAATTGAAGCTGAGATGTTCGGGCTTGGTAGTGCTTATTCTTCTGGTGCTGTTGTGGTCGGCCTCCCCTCTCCTGGCCGAGGACGCCGCTCAGGCGGTGGCCAGTCCCGAGACGAATGCATCCATCAGCGCGATCGCTGCGGAAGAGGATCTCTCTCCTGCAGTACCCTTGAATGTACAGGGCATCTGGCGTTTCTCCATCGCAGGCACAGAGATCACTGTGGCTTTGAACCAGTCGGAAGATGCCATCCACGGGCAGGCCAAGTTTGAGGGTGCAGATCCCTGGAATGGCGTTGTGGCAGGCTCAGTCTCGGGCAGGATGGTTTATATCGCCATGGCAGCCATGCAGGGAAAGGTGCTGGTCTCCACTTACATCACAGGGACCGCGGAAGACAACACCCTCACAGGGAGCTATGTCCAGTACGACGGCAGCATGGCGAAGGGCGATCTTTCAGCCACAAGGATCGGCTCCGACACATCAGGCTACACTCCAGCAAGCGTGGCTCTGCCTGAGACAGCAGCACAGCCCCAGGCGACGCCTGAGCAGCCGGAGGCTGTATCAAAGAAGACCGCCTTCAAGGATGTGACGGAGCTGGCCAAGGGGATAGACCCCAACATCATGCCGAGGTTTGCTCCTCTGTAGCCCCGGCAATAAAAGCGTTAGGCTTCATCGGGCTTCCGCCCCAAGCGCGCCTATTCTTTCGATGGTAGGGCTTGGAATGGATGGGGCTGCACCTATCTCAGCGTGTTCAATCACGCAGATTCATAGAAATGTAGGTTAGAAAACCCGATTCATCAGGGCATGAGCAGGAGTCACTGCATCCTCTTCTCAAAAATGTATGCTTCTTCCTTCTGTTTCCCTGGATTCTTAATCCCGACGACCGTAAACCCCAATTTTTGAACATAGAAGTGATGGTTCCTTGTTGCGAATGTAGGGGTATCTGTCATCCATGCTTTGGTATCAGTGTACTTAGATTCGATCAACCCCCATATCCTCGTCCCGATTCCTCTTCCCTGGAATGGCGGATCGATGAAAATTGTTCCCAGATAATTTTTCCCGTTTTCTCTGATCCAGAGAATAACGCCACCGATAAGTATCCCGTTCAGTAAGACCTTGAATGATTCAGTGGGGGAATGTAATCCCCATTTCATCAAAAGCCGCCCGTCATCATACCCATCAGGACCGCCTCTCTCCTCACCGAGATGGATCCTCGTATCATTATCAAAAGCCCGGGTCATGATACTGGTTAGCGGTCTGATATCCTCTTTGGTTAAGGGCTGCAATTCAATGTTTTCTTGCTTATTCATAAGATTCACCTGCTAGCTTCACGCTTCATTTCACATCAATTAAAAAAGATGCGGCTACAACTCTTGATCGCAGAGAGAAACTCATCGCAGGACTTACGGGCTTGCTCTGGTCCTCCATGTCTCTCATTTATCTCCGAGGGTCTTTATATGTCCTGGTGCACTATATATCAAGAAGTTTGGCTCTAGTGGAGGGATCACATTGAAGGAGAATTGTGCGAGCCTGATTATGATGATGTGTCTGGTTCTGCTCCTGATGCCCGGAGCGCAGACATCTTCGATGGGGGACATGGACGTCTATCGAGCGAGTGAGGATTGCGGCAAGTGGAGGGTGAGCTTCAACTGGTCTGAAATGGACGCCTACAAAACGAGCGTATCTCATGGCGACACCGAATCTGGCGATATCAAGATCCTGACTGATACCCTGGTCCTGACATCCCCCGCTGAAAAACAGAGGGTGGTGAAGGTCGCAGTCATGCAGTACTCCTCCAGAGACCCATCCATTGTGAATTCCAGCCACCTGATGAGCCTCGCAAATGAGACCCTCTCTAAGTCGGGCGTCTGCGGAGGCTCGAAAGTGGCCATGAGATCGGTGGACGGCAAGCTCGGTGCCTTTGCAAGTGGCATAAAATGCTCGAGTGGTGAGCCCGTATTCACTGCTGCGTATCCTGTGGATTACTACCTCGATCGGCCTGGAGGCGTCTTGGCCTCAGATGCCGTCGGGGTCATCATCTCAACATACGGGCAGGATGCGACAGAACGCCTGATAGGCTCTATAAAGATAGAACAGACGAGATAGCCCAAGAAAGAGAGCGCCTGCAGAAGGGCATGAGGACATAGCTTTATCATCTCCTTCTTCGCAGGCAGAGCAGTGAGACACAGGAAGGACGCGCAAAAAAAGGGCAGGGAGATCGCCCGCCAGCGCATGGATCTCCTCTTTCGCCTGGCTGCAGCAGAGCATGAGCTTCACCCTGAGAGAAGCGACAGGTACGCTCAGATAGCACGCCGCATCAGCACTCGTGCCAGGGTCAGGATACCGCCGCACCTGAAGGGGCTCTTCTGCAAGCGCTGCGGCCGCTACCTCTCACCCTCCGGCACCCGTGTGAGGCTGCACAGGGGAATCCTGACAGTCACCTGTCTTGGCTGCGGAAGGCAGACGAGACGCCCTTACAAGATCAAGATGAATTCTTAACTCGGGCGGCTGCACGCATTTTCTTGCGCCCGCAAAAACTGGCAGAGGCCATCGAATAATTGCTCCTCCGCCATCTGGGTGTCACCCGCCAGCAGCCCTCGCTTTCGGACTGGGCCGAACGTCGCCGGATCTCGTCTTGCCCCGGATGCTCAAGAAGCAAGATCTGCCGGCGTGAACCAGAGAGCAGCCTAGGCAGAGCCCTGTGGCGCTTCGAGCTGTTCGTAGCCGATATACTCCATGATCCTCTCTTTCTTGTCGCCGATAAGCTCCATCTCCCTGTCGAGGATCTCATTTATCAATGGCATAACAGGGGCAGTGCCGTCCCAATTCCTTGTGATTATCTCCTCAGACCCACTCTCTCTCGTCACCTGGTCCGCCACGAAGGCGCAGAGATAAATATCATCTATGTAGCCCTGGGGCCCGAACTTCTCTTCTGGGATCACATCCATCGGCAGGATGAAATAAGCTATGGCTGCAATGACCAATGGTGACATATGGCTTGGAAGAGAGCGATCGTCTAGAAGCCTTGTCATGAGCCTGTAGAGTGCTGGTGCTTGATGTACCATCTCGCTGAATTCGCCGTTGTAACCCGAGATGTCATTCTCCAGCAATGCATCAAATCTCTTCATTTCCGAAACCACCTCTCTCCAGAGCCTGAGCGCACCCGCGTGGGAGAACTCTGGCATCAAGAAGGCATGGAACATGAAATTAGTTAAACTTTTGTGCTGGAATGATTCTCCTGCATGGCCAAAATTTCGAGGTGGCAATCATTGCCAGAGTGCATCCGAGGAGTAATGATAATTACCTGCACGAGATATTAGATGCCATGAGGCTCTCTATCATTATCACCATCATGGCACTAACAGCGATCTGCGTTCTACAGGCGGCCGGGGAGCAGGGCGCAGGCTTCTGGTCGTCCCGGGCCCATCAGCTCTATCTCAATGGCAGTTATGAGGATGCCGTCAAAGCTTACGACAAGGCCATAGAGCTGGACCCGAATAACGCCTCGCTGTACAATGGTAGGGGCATCGTCCTCTCCTTCGGCCTCGACAGGCAGATTGATGCCCTGGCAGCTTATGAAAAGGCCCTCAATCTCGATTCATCCTACGCCGATGCTTTCTGCAACAAAGGCTATGCCCTCTGCCGCCTTGGGGAGTACGATGAAGGATTGGAATGTTATGATAAGGCCATCCAGCTGGCCCCCTCTTTTGCCGAGGCATGGAGCTTCAAGGGGCTGGCCCTCTCCATAGGTCTCGGAATGAACGATGAGGCCCTCGCATGTCTTGACAAGGCTGTGGCCCTCGACCCCAACTATTACGACGCCTGGATCAACCGAGGTCTCGTCCTGTCCAACATCGGAAAGAATGATGAGGCCATCGCCTGCCTCGAAAGGGCTATCAAGATAAACCCGAAAATACCGAAAGGCTGGAACAATGAGGGCGTAGTCTTCCTCAAGATGGGATACTATCAGGATGCAGTTGCCGATTTCAACAAGGCTTTGCGGCTCGATCCGTCGTATGAGGAGGCGAGGCAGAACAGGGAAATGGCCCTGTCAGCTATTGATCAGACCCAGGGCAGCGACCTCGATGATGCCCTGAACAGGGCAAGGCAAGCCCAGGGTGCCAATATGGCCTGAGGCTCTCAACATTTTCTCGTTGTTCGACGGCCTATTTCAGATTCGAGATGAAAGAGACCATTGCAGCCTGATCGAAAACGTAGAATGGTATGCAGCCCCGGCCGCGAATGGCGGGGGCGCGCAGGCCACAGCCATTGATCTAAGCTCGGCTTCTATTCTCACTCCCTCTTCCCAAGCCTCCGCCTCACAGATTCAGCGTGCGCCTTCAGCCCCTCTGCCTCTGCCAGCGTCGTCACAGTCTCCTCAAGGATCCGCAGGCCGTCCTCTGTGATCATCTGCACAGTCATCTTCTTTGTGAAGTGGTCGACGTTCAGCCCCGAGAAGTGGCGGGCGTAGCCAGACGTGGGAAGCACATGGTTGGTTCCTGAGGCATAGTCGCCCGCGGCCACGGGCGTGTACCTTCCAAGGAAGACGCTTCCAGCGTGGCGCACCGACCGCAGCGCCTCCATCGGGTCGAGGGTCAGGATCTCCAGATGCTCAGGCGCGAAGGCATTGGCGAAGTTCAGGGCCTCGTCGATGTCATCCGCCACAAGGATAGCGCTATGCTCCAGGCTCTGCAGGACGATCTCCTTTCGATCAGCACCCGGGGCCTGAATATTCAGCTCCTCCTCGACAGCCGAGGCCACAAGATCGTCTGTGGCCACAAGCACCGCCAGCGAGTGCGGATCGTGCTCAGCCTGGGCGATCATATCCGAGGCTATGATGGCCGGGTCTGCCGTCCTGTCGGCGATGATGAGCACCTCGCTTGGGCCTGCAGGAAAGTCTATCTCGACGCTGCCGCGCATAAGCATCTTCGCAGCTGTGACATAGATGTTCCCAGGCCCCACGATCTTGCTCACTTTAGGCACAGTCTCCGTACCGAGGGCCAGGGCTGCGATGGCCTGAGCGCCTCCGAGCTTGTATATCTCGTCTGCGCCCGCCATGTCCGCGGCGACAGTGGTGAGGGGCGTGACTGAGCCGTCCGCCCGCGGGGGCGTGCAAACCACTATCCTTGGAACCTCCGCTACCCTCGCGGGGATCACGCTCATGAGGGCCGAGCTGGGGTATGCGGCTCTCCCGCCTGGCACATAGGCCCCCACAGAATCCAGGGGCACGACCTTCTGGCCGACTGCCACGCCCGCCGTCACCTCAGTCATCCAGAGGTCGCGCTCCCTCTGCTCATCATGGAAGGCGAAGATGTTCTCGGCAGCCTCTGCCAGAGCTTCGAGAAGCTTCTCATCGACGGCATCGTAGGCGGCGTCGATCTCCTCCCCCGAGACCTTCAGGCCCTCTTTGTCGAGCTTTGCGCCTTCGAACTTCTCTGTGAACTTCAGAAGGGCCTCGTCGCCTTTCGATCCTACCTCCATCAGTATCTCGTTCACGTTTGGCAGAACATCCTGAATGCCCGTCTCCCGTGAGAGAAGAGCGCGCAGGTCCTCATCCTTCAGATCCCTAAGCCACTTGATTATCATCGGGAAACCTCGCAAAAATTTGATCTATTTCACTCTTGGCCTGCGGATTCCGACCTCGCAGATGGACTCTTGTTCCTTCCCCTCTGCATCTTGTAGAGCGAGGCCACCCGCTCCAGAGTGTCCGCCTCCTCCAGGGACTTGTCATCCCGGACCCTGACCAGCCGCGGGAAGCGCAGGGCGAACCCCGAGGAGTAGTTCGGGCTCTTCTGGATCTCCTCATAGGCCACCTCGAAGATCACAGCAGGCTTCAGCTCCATCTCCATTCCCTTCTGCACCACTATAAGTTCCTTGAAGATCCCTGTCAGTTCGCTCAAGGCCTCGTCGGTCAGCCCTGTGGCCACCCAGCCCACATCCAGGAGCCTGCCGGTCTCGGGATCTACGCACGCCAGCCGGTAAGATCCGAGGAAGCTCGCCCTCCTGCCCTCGCCCCACCTCGCTCCAATCACCACCAGGTCCAGCGTCTCCATCACCGGCTTGATCTTCAGCCAGTTCTTTCCTCGCTTTCCTGGAGTGTAGGCCGATGCGGGATTCTTGAGCATGATGCCCTCGTGCCCAGCGCTCAGGGCCTCTTTATAGATCCTCTTTGCCACCTCCACCTTCTCCGACAGGAACTGCTCGGCCACGAGAGATGGCTCGGCGACCTTGACCAGAAGCGCCCTTCGCTCCGAGAGGGGCAGATCAATCACGCTCTCGCCTTCCAGGTAAATCAGATCGAATAAGAAGGGCTTCAGAGGGATCTCCGCAGCGAGCCTCTTGACATTGTACTTTCGCCTGAACCTCTTCAGGACCTCCTGGAAGGCCCTGGGCCGCCCGTCTTCGGCTATGGCCACCGCCTCGCCGTCCAGGATCGCAGTTTTGGCATGGATCATCTGCGTCGCGTCCCGGACTATATCGGGCAGGGAGGCGGTCACATTCTCAAGACGTCGCGAGAAGATGCGCACCTTCTCTCCGTCTTTGTGGATCTGCACGCGAGCGCCGTCGTACTTCCACTCGATTGCTGCGGTTCCAATCTCCTTCAGCGATGCGGGTATCCCCGCCCCGAGCTGGGCCAGCATCATCTTGATGGGATGGTTGAGCATAACGCCGAGGTCCGAAAGGGTGCCTTTTTTGGCGCTCACAGCCACAAGGCCCATGTCGTTGGTGAGGCTGTATCCGCGCTCGACCGCATCTGCGGGCCTGCCGAAGGCCTTCGCCAGGGCATCCCTCACACCCCCCTCGCCCACACCAATCCTCATGTCCTCGATGGAGAGCCTGGCGATGTACAGGGCCTCAAGCTCCGATGCCTGGCTGAAGAGGAACTGCAGGTTCTTGATCTTCGCATCCTGGCTCCTCTTTCCTGAGGCCTTTGCCACGGCCACGAACCTCTGGTAGACATCGGAAATGGAGAGCTGATCCTGGCCGATGAAGGATGCGAAGTTCTGCGGCCTGCGCTTCTCGACGACCCTGGATGCCACGAGGCCGGCGTCCCCCGCGGCCCTCAGCATCTCCTGGATCTGCGAATTGGGGCAGCCGCATGCTCTTGCCAGAGCCTCATAGAGGGTGCTGGGACCTACGCCCATGACAATGTCGGAGCCTGGCGGGAAGACTGTCCCCATGACGAAGTTGGACGAGATGGCCAGCTCCTCATCATCAAGCCCTGCGAGGAATGCCGCGACTAGGTCGATCTTATCAAGGGTGCTGCTTACTTCCTCCACCCTGTGGCAAAGATCCGCGAAGGAGAGAAAGCTGGTCATGCTCCATCAGAATATCGCGTCTATGCGCTTTGTCCTGTAGATGCTGATGATGTCCGTCAGGATGGCAGAGGCCGTCTCGATGGACCCGGCACCCAGACCCGTGACAGTGATGGTTCCCGAGAGGTCTGTGTAGATGGCCGCCGAGTTCAGGGTTCCTCCCACGGCGATTGGGCTGCCCATGGGCACCAGCATAGGCCTGACAGTCAGACCAGGAACATCTCCGATGAGCTTGATCGCATATCCCCGCTTAGTTGCCAGCGCCAGCGCCTCAGGCGTGACGCCCGTGATTCCAGTCACCTCAACATCGCTGTACTTGATGTTCATGTCAAAGAGGGCGTTGGCGAGGATCACGACCTTTCCTGCGGTGTCCACACCCTCCACATCGTAGCTGGGGTCTGCCTCTGCAAATCCAAGGTCCTGCGCCTCGCTCAGGGCATGGGTGTAGGGAATATTCTCCTCAGCCATGCGCGTGAGGATGTAGTTGCAGGTGCCATTGAAGATGCCCCTGATGCCGTAAATGGTGTTTCCCACAAGCGTTCTCTCGACGAGGCTTATGAGCGGCATTGTTCCGCCGACAGTCGCCTCGAACTTCAGCATCACGCCATTGTCCTCGGCCAGCTTCTTGAGCCTGCTGTAGGACACCACCAGAGGTCCCTTGTTCGATGTCACCACATGCTTGCCTGCTGAGAGAGCCGCCTCCATGTGCCCGAGCCCTGGTTGGCCGTGAACTATGTTCGTGGGCGTCACCTCTATCATCAGGTCTGAGTCGATAGCGCCGATCGCCTCCTTGCCCTTCATGCTGGATGTGGCCACGTTCTGCAGCGTCCTCTCGCCGAGGATCTTCGATGAGTCCACGCCGTCCTCGGCGATGACTGTGCCAGTATGGTCAGTGACGCTCACGAGCTTCAGGTTCAGGCCCATCTCTCGGAGAGTCTTTTTCTTGCGGTTCAGGACATCGACTACGCCGTGGCCAACGATCCCGTAGCCCACCAGGGAGATCTTGACGTCTCTCATACGGCCTCAGCCTCGATGGGCTCTATCACCAGCAGCTTCTTCTCCACTCCAACATCTCTCAGTATGGTCAGAGCCTTCTGGATCTCTGCCTTGCCCGTGGCGCGGATCTTAAGGTAGGCCGAGGAGGGCTCGTCCACTCCGGGCATCGTCAGGGATAGATCCATCACCTCTGCAAATCCTGTTGAGTCGATCCTCTTCACTGTGTCCCCCAGGTCACTGTCCAGCACGTGGCCCACGAGCACCACAGAGACCGCCTCGATGAAGCGATCCTCGCCAGCCCTCACCACAGTGACCCCGCTATTCTTGAGCTGTTCTTTGACGATCTCGATCTTGGATCTGTCCATCTCCACCACGAAGCGAACGGGAATAGTGCCGCGAGGCGTCTTGCGCTCCCTGTGGTGAACAACGCTTATGATGTTGGCCTTGTTATCCTTTAGCGGCTGCAGCGCCAGAAGAAGCTGACCAGGTATGTCCTGCAGCTCCAGGTCCATGGAAAGTCGCATAGCATTCCTCATAAATTACTGGACGTTTGGTTCTGCCTGAAGGGAAATAAACCTTGTGCAGAGGCGCGTCCTGTCGGTCCTGCAGAGGCCTCTGACATTTTTGCAGCCTTCAGCAGAGACCAGTTGGAAAGTTGCAGGGCCTATCGGGCTGCACGCTTTTTGGGGAAGAGTCGACGCTCTTGGATCGGCTCAAGAGATCGATCAGAGGCAGGATTTGGCATTTGAACTGATATTTGATCCTTTTGCGGGCTTTCAGGCCCTCGTTATCCTCTCCAGATCCACCCGCGCGCGCCGCAGCGGCGGCAGAGCACCCCATAGCGCCATCTCCTCGCCCCTGATCACGAGCGCCCCGTCGATCCCCGGCCTGTCTATCGCCTGGAAGCATCTATCCAGAGGATTGTCGGCCTGAACGGCATTTCCGAGTGCTGTGGCCGCAGCGTCCGCCAGCGCAAGGTCCTGCGAGACCACAGTGGCAGCATCTGCACATCCAAAGCTGATAGACGGCCCGACTGTGCCGGAGCTTGTGGCGATGCCCAAAGGCTTTTGCCGCGGCGATACCTCAAAGGCGAGGCCTTGGATCGGCGAGGCACCCGCATAGATCCCCACAAGGATAGGCTGGTCGTTCAGGATGGAGATATCCCCGCCATTGTCCACGATGGCATATCTCGCGCCCTCATCTATCATAGCCTGCACTGCGAACTTGGCGATGGTGCCTGCGACTGCGGCCATCGGCCCGATGCCGAAGACGGCCGATCTGCTGGCCATCTGCCTCACTATCTCAGGGACGCTGTTTGCCCCGGCATCCTTTGCCAGATCGTAGGGCTCCAGGGTGAGCATGAAGAAGGGATCTGCCCCGATGAAATCCTCCAGAAGCCTGCGCTCTTGATGAATCGACCTCTTCGCGGCCTCAATGTGCCTCTGATCGCGGGCAGAGATCGTGGCTATAGTCTCTTTCAGCTGGAAATGCTCTCTCAGAAGATCTGGCATGATTGTAATAGCAATGCTGCTTTACTACAATATTGGTTTCGATATTCAATCGAAGATGGTATCTCCTTCGTCACAGGCGGCCACCCCATCTTTCAGCCTTGCGACAGCCTCTTCTCTGCCGCGCAGCCTGACCACAAGCTCCTCCCCGTATCTCACATCCAGAAGCTCAGCAGTCTCGTAGAGCCTGGAGAGCTCGCTCATGGCCTTTGAGCTGTAGGGCAGCCGGATCTGGTACTCCCTCCTGGGTCGCAGCCTCTGGCCGATACTCTCCGCCAGCTCCAGAAGGCCCTGACCGCCCGAGGCTGAAGCCAGCACCGGATGGGGAGCGAGATCCCTGATCAGCTCCTGCCTCTCCTTTGCCTCGCCCCGTCTGAGCCTGTCCGCCTTATTGAGGACGGTGACGAGGGGGGCCGTGACCCCGCAATCCCAAAGGGCCTTGTGAGACGCCACCAGCTTGCGCCGCATGAGTTCCGGAGGATCGCTGACGTCTGCTACCAGGAGCACCAGGTCTGCCTGGGAGATCTCAGAGAGGGTCGAGCGAAATGCCCTGATGAGGAAATGGGGCAGGTCGTCTATGAAGCCCACTGTGTCTGTGAGCAGGACCCGCCTGCCCTCGATCTCCAGTGCCCTGGTGGTGGGCGACAAAGTGGTGAACGGCTGGTCCCTTGCCACAACGCCCGCTCCAGTGAGGGCATTGAGCAGGGTGGACTTGCCAGCATTGGTATATCCTGCCAGCGCCACGAGGTCAAAGCCCAGCTCTCTCCTCCGGGAACGTCTCTCCTCGCCCATAGTCTCTACCTCTTGAAGAGCCGTGCGGATCTTGGCCATCCTGCCCCTGATGTCATGGTACATAGACTGCTCGTAGGCTCCCGCACCACGGAAGCCCGGCTGCTCTCCTTTCTTCTTCATAGAGAGGGCATTCCTCACATGGGGGGCGTCGTAGCTGAGCCTGGCCAGCTCCACCTGCAGCTTTGCCTCTCGCGTGGAGGCTCGGGAGGCGAAGATCTCGAGGATCAGGTTGAACCTGTCTATCACCCGAGCAGAGAACTCGTTTCGGATGTTGAAGACCTGGTTGGGGCTCAGGGGATTGTAGAAGATCAGCTTGTCTGGGCAGTAGCTCAGGGCCTCCTCGATCTTTCCTCTGCCGATCTGGAAACGATGATCGCGGCCCCTGCGCTGTTTAATCTCCGCCAGCACACTATAGCCTGCGGCCTTTGCCAGCCCCTTTAGCTCCTTCATCTTGTACTGGTCGGGTGACCTTCCTGGGCTCTCTCTCATGAGAAGGACGGCCGTCTTGCCATCATGAATCGCGATCATGATCGCCTCCATCGGTGATGAGCCTGCGTCCCGCCAAAGAGATGTGATGGGCCAGCTCCACTGCTGTTCGCTCTGCAATGGTCTCAGGGTACTTGAAATCCCTGCCGAGGATGCTCTTCGCCCTCCATACCTCCAGGTTGTAGAGGTCTCCTGATTCGGCCACGACGGTTCCTGGGAGGCCGAGAGAGGCATCGGCAATCAGGTCTGCCACAGTATTGATATCCACAGACTTTGAGGAGCGGGGCAGCATCCTGACAGAAAGGATCTTCTCGATGCGCTCTGGGGATACGCGGGCCGAGACAGCGGCGCAGACCATCTGGTATATTCCCTTCACTGCATGGCGGCCCGATATGTCCACTGCCACGATCTCTATCTATTCAACCCCTGATCACTCTGTCAGTACAAGGCTCCAATGTTCATTGCACAATGGCATGGTTCTGCACAATCCTCAGGGCCTCCTCGGGGGTCAGGCCGGCACCCACTGCGATCTGCACGGCCCTCTCGGAGTCTATGAGGTCTTCTGGGGAGTGGGTATCAGTGTCCACCACCATCATCGCCCCAGCCTGCTTGGCCATCCGGACGACGTGGCCGTTGGTGATGTTGTGGCCTGATCGTGCTGTTATCTCGAGGCATACGCCATTCTCCTTAGCCAGCTCTGCCTCTTCCAGGGTGATGAAGCCGGGATGGGCCAGGATGTCCACCTCCGCCTCCAAGGCTGCCTGATTCGTGCCGGGGCGGACGGGCTCGACGGGCGTCTCGCCGTGCATCACCACGATCTCGGCCCCGAGCCTGCGGGCCAGGGAGACGAGCGGGGCGATCTTCGAAGGGGGCACATGGGTCAGCTCGACGCCAGGCAGGACCCTGATATCCAATACATCCTCCATATATTTGGCTTTGGAGATGCAGGAGAGGATGTGCTCCATGTTCGTGCAGTCCACATGATCGGTCAGGCCGATGGCCGTGTAGCCCTTCACCTCAGCCCGGCGCACAAGCTCGGAGGGTATCAGCTCGCCATCGCTGAATGTGGTGTGGGTATGCAGATCTATCATTCGCATAAGGCTCGTGCCCGCAGGGTATTAAGCATTGTTCTTTGGTCGGCTGAGCGACTAGATGTGCTAAAAGAGCGGAAATTATGTGCCATCGACAAAGTCGGTCCTTTGAGGATCTCATTCACCCTTGAAGATCGCCAGCGTCTGCTCCTTGATCTGTCTCATCTTCTCCTCGCCCATCAGAGCCTCGACGAGCCTCAGGGCGAACTCCATCGCAGTCCCGGGCGAGCGGCTGGTGATGAGGTTCTTGTCCACCACGACGCTGTCCTCACAGAACTCTGCGCATGCCTCCACCTGGGCCTTGCCCGAGGGGCTGACAGTAGCTCTTCGGCCCTGCAGGACGCCAGCCTTGATCAGCACAGAGGGCGCTGCGCAGATGGCAGCGACGTGCTTTCCTGCCCTGTCCATATCCTGCGCCATCCTCAGGATGCGCTCGTCGTTCCCCAGGTTCACGAAGCCGGGGGATCCTCCAGGCAGGACGAGCCCTTCGAAATCCCTGATGTCGACCTCATCCAGGCTTGTGTCCGGAATCACCTTGATCCCGTGGGAGCCCTCCACTGGCCCTGTCTTCAGCCCTGCGGTCACGACCTCGACATCTGCACGTCTCAATATATCTATGACGTTGACAGCCTCGATCTCCTCAAAACCCTCTGCCAGAGGTACTAGGATTTTCATGTTTCTCATGCTCTCCATTAACAGGTCATTGGCCTGGATTTCTTAAAACAATTGATGCTATGGCTGAAAGACACCATCTTCAGATATTACTATCATCAGTTTTTTGTTCATACTTTTTATGAACGCCTCACAATCAACTATATATAATTCCTGGCATGGAAAGCTGATGTTGAGCCGGGCTGAAGGCTCAATGAAATCAGCTCGTTGTTAAAGGCTTGACGGCCCGGCAGGTTTCGGCGAAGTGCGGGCTCCCCCCGAAGATATTCGACGGGCGGAAAAGTGTTGTTCGCTGCCAAGGAATCCGGATGGCGAACCATAGAATGGTCGATAGCAACGTGCGATCTAAAGAGGCAGATGTTGGCAATGGAACTGAGCAAGACGAGCAACTTCTATCTGATGGCGATGTATGTCTATCTGAAAGCCTATAATGAGGCCATTTCCGACTTTGAGGGCGCTGTGAAGGACGCTGGATACCCAGATATAGCCCTGATGTCTGTCAAGCAGAAATACAAAGAGAAGATCGAGCGCCTGGCGCGCGAGATGTCGATGTAGATGCGCTCGCTCCTGCTTGGCTGCGAGGTCCACAGAAGCTGTATCTTTTAAGCAGCGGACCTTCGCATCTTGTTTTATTTGAATTTCGGCAACTGGCCGAACCCTCCCCGGCATCGGGGGACTTATTCAGATCAGCCTCAGGTCTCTGTCGGGAAGGATCGCAACCTACAAATGTGGTCTTGGCTAACTCTCGACCGGCCATGATCTGTCTGCGATGCGGCAACTGCTGTGTTTATCTGGACATTGCGATCATAGATCCCGGATCGATCCTGCCAGACGGCACAATCGATCCCGATCGCTCGATGGCCATGATCTTCAAGCCAGCTGGAGTGATGTGCCCTCATCTTCTCTTCGATGGCAAAACCGCAGTCTGCACCATCCATCACCTCTCATGCTACCGCGGAACGCCCTGTGATCAATTCGAGCAGATCGGCCCGGAGGATTCTGTGTGCATCATGAGTGGATACTTTCGGGCTTTGGCCCCCATGAATCAAGAGCATCGCGCCAGAGATCAAAGAGACCATCAGGTCAACGGCGATGGTGATGCTGCCATAAAAAGATAGACGCGCATTATGTGAAACTATTGTTAAGTTAAATTAAAAAATGAAGGAGCGTAGCCTAAACGCAGGGCAGCCAGTCAACGCTGATCTTGCCGCATGTGGAGTTGCCCCAGAGCTGTATGAATTTCTCGATAGAGAATACGCCGGTGAGGTCCTCGACGGATCTGCCATATTCAGCATGTCGTCCCTTTAGCTGTGGATCTGCCTGAGGGTCCCTTGATATCCACCCGATATGGGCCACACCGATCACATTGGAGTTGAGGTTGGCTTCCAGAACGCCTGTGCAGCAGGGAGCGGGTATATTGAAGCCCCCCCATAAGAGGTTTAAATATACATTATCATTAACATCGTCCATATTGCTATACAGACGAGTTCTGACCTCAGTGGACTTCTGCAGGTGCTCGGCGTGGGTGTACATCTCAGTTAGCACAGCTCCGATCTTGTAGTTCTGGACGCAGAGCTTCTCGACCCACTTCTGGTCGTATGTGCCTGTCTGGTAGGAGACCGGCATATATTCGAACTCAGCCTCCTTGGTGAAGTTGATGTAGTCCATAGGCGGCTCGCCTGTTGGCCAACCAGCATCCGGTTCCCAAAAAATGGCCTCGCCTCCCTCGAACTCAAAACCATCGAAGCCTGGCCCGAGGTCCTTATATCCGCAGTGGCTTCCAATTTGTCTCTCGGCTTCAAGTTCAGTCCGCTCTGTGATGACGTTGCCGGATCCGGACTCCTTCTCTACGAGCTTGGCACCATTAAAGCCCCACTGGGTGGAGATTATCATCTCCGCATTCTTATATCCGACACCCTTCACGGAGGCTTTTTCGTACATGTAATTGGATGCGCCGGCCGTGCTGACCAGAGCTAAAGCCACAACTAAAGCCGCCAAAGATATCCACTGGTTGGTCGTCTCTTTCCCTCCTCCTTAAAACATGGCCAAATTCAGCATTTCGCACATTTATATGTTACCCTCTGCAATTTTTGCGCTGCAATTGGCACATGATGAGGATCTGCTGGGGCCTTTTAATTCCTGTTCGGTCTTGCAGGTCTCGCGGGCCTTGCGGCTCGCTTGGTTTGATCTGCACCGCTGTCCTGAAGCTTATTGGCTATCTTCACAGTCAAAACGTTTGACCATCCAGAGGATGCACCTTTACTATCCGTTGTCATTGTCCTGATGAGATATGTACCAGCCGCACTCCAGCGATGTGTTATGCCCGCCGTAGTGCCGGATTTGACCAGGGGAGTCGTAAAGGTTGTTCCATCGCCCCAATCGTATGTGTATTTAACCTGATCTCCATCTGGATCGGTTGCCACCGTCAGGTATGGATAGTTGGTTCCAACTGTTCCTGTAGTCGGGCCAGCCAGCTTGGTTGGTGCTCTGGGCTGCACGTTTGCGGCTATTGTGACAGCCAGAGGATCTGACCATCCAGAGGCCGCGTCCTTGCTATCCGTAGCCATGGCTTTGACCTGGTATATGCCTGCTGAGGTCCAGAAATGGGTCGCATTCGTGGCTGTGCCTGAAGCCGCCATAGTGGTGTCCGTGGTTGTCCCATCTCCCCAGTTGAAGGTGCATCCAACCAGGTCGTCATCTGGATCTATTGCCAAGGTTGAGTAACGATATGGAACAAAGGCATATCCGGAATTCGACCCGGATGGTGCAGATGGCACACCAGGTGGACGATTATCCTCCTGGAGATATTTATTAAACTCCAGATTATTTGATTCGTTCCTTTCACGGATGCCATTCTTCTGATCTACGAATACATAAATATTGTATAATTTACCGGGTTCTGGAATCCAAACAGTTGTTAGATTCACATTAACCGAATTATTCGAAGTTATTGGCGGGACGGCTTCGGTTCCCAGCAAATTTGGAACATAGGTCTTATATGGATTGGTTTGGCTGTATTCCGGCGTCCCATTATAAAATCCTACTGTTGTACTTTGAGCATCTGCAGGACCTAGATTTTGAATCAATGCGCTTATCATAACCTGTCCCAGTTCGTCTACGTCGGAAAACGTAATATCTGCAGGATTGATAACCAGGTCCGAACCAGGACTTATTAGGACTTGCGTTTCTGCCAAATTATTCGCCTTGTCGAGTTCTTGTATCAGATTATGCGGATCAATTTGAACGCAGATTTCGTGCTGCCCAGGAGTTGCATACCAATCGATATCGATTGTTGATCTGCTGCCTGGTGGTATGGTGTCAATCGTAACATTACCAATCAATGTTACATTTGTGGATATATTGCCATCGAATAATTCAATTGTTACGTTTTCCGCACTTGATAAGCCGATATTGCTAATGACCGCCTCGATTGTCGCGTTTCCTTCAGACATCTCTGAGATTGAGACGTTATTAGCGCTCAGGGCCAAATCTGGCAAGATCATTGTTCCTAGATTGGCCATGTTATTCGTCTCATTTTGTTCGCGAATACCATTGAGGCGGTCCACTACAACATACACATCATGGCGACCACTGCTTACCCCGCTAACATCCCATATAGTCGAAATTGTTTCGTTGCTACTCTGGAGCAACGTAGTCGTAGCAGCATCTATCAGTGTCCCATTAATCCCACCATCGAAAAGCTCAATTGAGATATTCGATGCTGGTACAACTCCTAAATTATGTACAGTTGTGTTAATCATTAACGACTGTTGTCCGTAATAGCATGCAATATCTGATTCATTGACTTTTAGGTCTGGAAGCACTGTTGACTTGAAAGCTATATTATTGCCCTCATCTGCCTCTGTAATGCCGTTATTTGAATCTATTTCGACGTATATATCATGAGATTGCTGTAGTGCAGGGATATTCCAAATTACAGAGACTGTTGCATTTTGTCCAGCCTGCAGCAATGGAATAGTCTGATTTGTACCGATTTGCGGACCTTCAAGCCCATCGAAAAATGCAACATCGACTGAGTTTGCATGTAGATCACCGATGTTGTGTATTTTGGCGTTTATGGTGATTTGATCCCCTGGATAAGCCGTCTCATTCGAAAAAGTGATGTCTTCCGACTCTAATGTGACGTCTGGCATAATTGGGTGAATCAAGTAATATAAGTTGCTTTTGCCATCCTCGAATGTATGATTAACTAATGTCATATTCTTTTTCACGTAAGATGCCACAAGTTCATCATTCGAGGTAACACCCGTCGATAGCTGCCATTCAGCGGCCGTATCATTTGTAAGCTGCCCTTTACTGCGCCAAATCATATTGCTATTGTCGCGAACCGTGTAGAATATATCTTGGCCTAATAAGGAAGCGCCTTGCCATACAACAATGGCATTATTGTGGCTATCGAATGATAAGTCCATCTCATTTATGGTAGTACTCGTTGCCACTAACTCTGGACTCGACCAAACGTTTTCGAATTTTGAGATATATATACGATCATTTGTTTCGTTTTGCTTGACCCAAACCAATATAATATTATTAGATGTATCAAATTGGAGCCTTGGCTTAGTGTCTTCGCTGTTGTCATTCGTCAAGAGTTCCGGATTACTCCATAGACCTCCATTCCATACAGAATAGGATAGTTCTCGATCATCCACTGTAGTACTATTGCCGTCAGTATCCGCACTCCAGACACAAACCCCATTGGTTTCCGAATAGGCAAGAGCTGGTTTAGCATCGACCCTAACATTTTCTGCAATTACTTTAGGTTCGATCCAATCAGAACCATTCCAAATCGAGTAATATATATCCCTGTCAGAGTTTGTTGTCAAGTTATTATCCTTGTCAACCCCCCAAGTTGCAACCACGTTATCATTCTCATCGGTGGATAATGTTAGATAATCTTCAAATACTGAGTTATGTGTCAGAGCTTTTGGAGTACACCATAGTCCAGTAGTTTTATTTAATACAGAATATTCTATTTCTGCATCACCCAACACTGAAAATATGAACGTGTTTGCTGATATCGACGTATTATTGAATAAAGTCCATACCGCAATAGCATTGCCATTTTTGTCGAATTTTACATTCGGACTGAACTCGGGCAAGTTGTTATCAGTTACTGGTGACGGAATGCTCCACGATCCGCCATCCCAGGCTGAATAATAGATCTCAAACCCTTTTATAGGTGGCTTATTGATATCATCGTGACCCCACACCATCGTCATGTTGTCGTTGCCGTTGATTGCAATCGAAGGAGATGCATAGGGGAATACATTTTCAACTAGAGATTTTTCTTGTAATGCTAGTGAATTTAATTCTAGTGTACTCTGCCCCAATTTCTTCAAATTTGCTTTGCTACCGGTGAAACTAGCATAATTTGAAGTAGCATAGTCTCTTGGTATAGGCTTCCACCCAGTTAGATTCACCAATAGGGGCTTATTTTGTATGTAATTTGATTTCGGGTAAGACCAAGGAAGGCCCCACGGATGATACTCAAACTCTGTACCCCAACCAAATAATATTACCTTCAATTTCAGATATAGATCAGCAGCCACTTGTTTAAAGTAGGGCTGAGGAACCTGCCCTGTTAAACTTGGTTCACCTACTACCTTTCCCTCTACATATTTGTCTTCTGAATCTTGAACATAACCTTCCAGCGCTGTACTAAACGTTGCTTCACCAGACTTCCAATTCAATCCGGGAATTAATCCACCCTCACCTGGCTCAATGTTAAGGGCCAATTCAATTCCAGGTATAACATTCACACCTGCTTCCACTCCCACATTTCCTATATGTGGGACATCGATTGTTAGTGGCCACTGCTGTAGGGGAAGGCTTACCTCGCCAGAAATCTTAATGGCGGCTGATTCAAGATATAGTGTTAAAGCTCTAAAAGCGGCTTCTATAGTCGCGCCAATTGCCCCTTCACCACTTTTACCAGCTTTTAATTCTGCTTCACCCCCTCCAAATAGATTTGCAAGCCCCAAATTATTTCCTTCGAATCCAAAATTAAATTGTCCCTTATACCCATACGTACCATGGACTATTGGGACCTGATTGGGTATGGTAATTGTTGCGTCCATCGCAGGTTCCGGTATAGTTATTTTGTTTTTAAGTTTATATGTGACTGCATTGCCTTCTGCATCCGTTTCACAATTGCCCTTAACGGCCCACTCTAACCATTCAGGAAGCGTTACCACCTGTGGTATGATAGTAAAAGGCTGGGATGCTATATTAGCGCCATCTAATGCTGTAATAACCAATTTGCTGGGAGATGGTAAGCTGCCCATGTCATATGCCATGCTCCATCCATCTGATCCATCATCGTCTATTTTAAGTACGCCATTCATGACAAATCCTACGCATTTGACATCATCAGATGTCTTCGCAGTATAAACGTTGGTTAATGGCCAATATGACAAAAAATAACCGGTGTATTTAGATGCTACATCATATATTATGGGGCCTTTCAAAGAGTTACTTGCAGCATTATTGGTCTCATCAGACTCTTTAATTTTATTATCCGGATCTATGACTACACATAGACGATGCTGGCGAGACGATGGATTCCATACTAACGCCACCTTATTTATACCAGGATTCATGTATATAATTTGAGAATTTATCTGGTTTCTTCCACCTGTTGCAATATCTTCATCATAGAATTTTACATTAACGGACCTTTGTTCGTCATCGTTCTCATAATGTATTGATGCTTCTGCGTTTACCTCAAGACCATTAGGGGCCTGATTGATCTTTAAAAATGAGATATCTTCAGTTGAAATATAAAAATCCGGAAGGGAGCTAACTGTAATCATTTTTGATTTCTTATCTTGTTGAATGGAATTGCTGCTATAGACTATTGCTTCTATGTGGAAATCCCCCGGGGCAGCATTTGCTGGGATTGATAATTGCTGATTGGAATTTGTTATAGTACCCTTATGTAAGGTGATTGTCGTAGAGTGGCCGTCAACATTTTGGCCATATATGTCATACAGATTTGTCTCAAGTCTTACAGATTGAGAATCTTGATCTGTTGTGAGGCCGATTACTGCATTAATTCTGTCGCCTGGAGAATATGCTTGTCTATCGCTCGAAATTGATACTATTTTTGCATTTCCTTTTGCACCGCTATTGATTATTAATTGCCCCCAATCGCATTCTGTGGCCCAGCAATATTTAGAAGCATCATCAATAATAATCTGGATATGATTGGTTCCAGGAGAACCACCATTTGCACCGTTTATCCATGAAGGATCTAGAATGAATGTAGTTGTGCTCCACTCACTATTAGCACCAGTTAAAGTGCCTAAATAATGACCATTAAGATATACGGGGTCAATTTCGCATTTTCCATTACACGCACCGTTACAATATTGATCCACATCATAGATGCTCAATGTGAGTTGGCCCGAGGAGATCTCCGAATCTGCAGTATTGACCAACATATCAAATTCAATAGTACTTGGCCAGAATAGGTATCTATCCAAATTGCCACCAGAATCAACTATAATTGTCTCTCCAGCTTGATTAATTGTCGGTTTCATTATTGGTATTTTTCCTTCTGAGTGTGATGGCGTTTTGTTAATCAATTCAGGATCATCGCATCTAACATTGCTAAAATTATATTGATCTGAAATGATTCCCATGTCCCTCTGATCGTCACCAGAAATCGAGTTCCCAGCCATCACAGTTGAACAGATCGCCAGGCTCAGCAAGAATACTAAAGCCAGTTTCAGCTTCATCAGTTAACCCTCTTAAAAATACGTGAGTGTAAACAGTTTTATAAATAGTTTTTGGCACTTTCTAAATTTAGTTATAATAAAATCCCAAAGAAACATTTTCTCCTGTAGCGCTCAATAACCCACCCTGCCTAAAAAACCGTCTCCTAGATGATCAAAACGGCCTCAAATGGTGCTGGGATTCTTCAGCAGGCGGGAATCTAGAATCCTCAAGTTTTTTTATACAGTAATGATAACGATTAATAAGCTAACCAAATACAATTTATATTTTTAATCTTTTCGTAATTTCACGGCGTGGATACAGGATCTGTGGCAAGGTTATGCACGGCGACCTCGGGGCGGCTGTGTGAGATCAGCAAACACAGGGATCTCTGCTCTTTCACGCAAACAATTCAATCGACGCCCATGCCTGTATCTCCGCGATCAAATCAAACTTGAATCCCTGTCATTGCCCCAGATCAGCAAGTCTTCAGATCATCCTTTTTCTTTGAATTGCCTTTTCAAATGTCAGGTTCTCGCCAGGCCCGACCCTCATCTCGATCCCCTGCCATTTTTCCAAAATCGAGCGCAGCTCCTCGATGAATGAGGCCCTCCCCTCTCTCTCCTCATGATCGCTGCCAAAGGCGATGCCAATCTCCCCCGCC
>MVRK01000072.1 GCA_002067365.1 Methanosaeta sp. PtaU1.Bin060
AGTGCAATAAGGCGATATATTATTTGGAGAAATAAGAATCATGAGCATAAAATTGTGCAGGCCATAGAAAATCGTGTAAACTTTCTGTGAAATGGCACTAGAAGCTTCTTGTTCATGTTTCTAACTCCTGGGCCTTCATGTCGCAGGCTAGCCCACGTCCGTCCAAATCCTGCCCTCCTTGAAAGCCTCCACTCTGTTCGTCTCCTTCGGCTCTGCCTTGAATGGCCGAATCCTTTTACTCATTCGACCTCAGTCGTCCTATTAGTAAATAAATATGGCGTTAAGAAAAGTAAAATTGATAAATTAGGAATCCCGTCCCGCGGCCACAATATATAGCATATATTTTATAAATTCAGCAAATACATCTCATAAACCGCAATCTTTATTAATCAATACTTTGCTCAACGATGTTTGCACTAAGGCAAACAAATCTGATTTGTGGGAAATAAATGAATCAAGGAAACAAATGATTTCGCCCTATGTGCAAAGAAGCCGTCTGCAGTCTAGCGGGAGCAGATATGAATAAAAATACATTTATTATATTAATGCTCGCCTCACTCCTCGCCCTATCTTTCACAGCATCTGGCGAGGCTGAGACGGTGCAAGTTGTAGATGCCTCAGGCGAGCATATCGATGTGCCGCTGAATCCTGAGCGTATTGTCGTTCTTCCCTCCACCCCAATCGAGATGATCTATGCGCTCGGCGAAGGGAAGAGGGTTGTTGGACGAGGCGTGGGCGTTCCGCCTCAATGCCCTTCGGCGAAGGATCTGCCGTGTGTCGCAAGCTGCTCAGTAGGTCCCAATGTCGAGGCAATACTCGATCTGAAGCCTGACCTTGTTCTCATGTGCACCTCTAACGGCTCCAAACCTGCAACAGCTGTAGAGCGCCTGCATGCCGCCGGCATACCTGTGCTCAGCCTTCCCAGTAGCTGTGAGCCTGATACCCTGCTGCCACAAATAGAGACGCTTGGAAAAATACTGAATAAGAGCGTGGAAGCTAACGAATTTGCTGATTTCATCGAGAAATACCTGGGTCTCATCGAAGAGCGCACAAAGGATCTTGGGCCGGATGAGAAGCCGACGGTGTATTTTGAATGCAAAGAATACAAGACTGTCAATGAAGAGACCCCCTTGCAGCATCACATCAGCTTGGCAGGCGGAACGAATATCGCTGCCGAACAGCCCGTGAAAAAGCCGATAGTAAGCTCAGAATGGGTGCTCGAGACGAATCCTGACATCATCATCGCGGGTGCAAAAGGGGAATCGTTGACTGAAGAGACATTGAGTGCGGCAAGGGACGAGATAGTGTCTCGGCCTGGCCTGAAAGAAGTCAAGGCGGTAAAAGACAAAAAGGTATACATAATCTCCAAAAAGCTCATGAAAGGCATCAGCGAGCCGATCGGATGCCTTTACTTTGCCAAATGGCTCCATCCCGATCTCTTCAAGGATATAGATCCCACTGCCATACACAAGGAGTTTCTTCAGAAGTTCTTTGGCCAGGAGTTAGAGGGATCGTATGCCTATCCATGAAGACGACGAGATGATGCATGCGGAGGAGGTCTATACCAATGCTTCCTGGAGAAAGACCATATTAACCCTCGTTCTTTTTTTGATAGTCGCTGCCCTTGGGCTTTTTGCAATATCCATAGGTGCCTCATCCCTGGGGATGAGCGAGTCCATCCGCGCTATAATGGCAGTTTTTTTGCCCATGGACGATGTCAGCCACTTCGCCGAGGTGGTTGTCTTTCAGCTGAGGCTGCCAAGGATATTGTTGGCGATCATCACAGGCGTCAGCCTTGGTGTTGCTGGTGCAGTGATGCAGGGCGTCCTGAGAAACCCTCTCGTCTCACCATTCACCCTTGGCCTATCATCTGGAGCTGCCTGCGGAGCGGCATTGGCCATCGTCTTAGGAGTTGGCATCTTGGGAACTGGCCAGTATATCATCATGATCAATGCCTTCTTCTTCAGCCTGCTCACCATGGTCGTGGTCTACGCGATATCCAGGATACGAGGCGCATCCATTGAGACGCTGATCCTCGCAGGTGTGGCAATGGGCTATCTCTTCTCGGCGGTGATATCGCTCCTTCAGTATGCATCAGGCAATGAGCAGCTGAGGGAGATCGTATTCTGGTTGATGGGGGGCCTTTATGCAGCAAAAATTGAGAATGTTATGATTCTCATTCCCATAGTCGTGATACTTACAATGATTCTAATGCGCTACTCCTGGGACCTGAACGCCATGGGCGCAGGAGAGGAGGTGGCGTCGAGTCTGGGAATCAATGTCAAACAGGTGAGGATGGCCTGCTTGTTCCTCTCCACAGTCCTTACCGCGAGCGTTATCGCCTTCACCGGCGTGATCGGATTCATAGGACTGGTCTCGCCTCATATCTGCAGACTTCTGATAGGAAGCGATCACCGCTACCTCATCCCCTGGTCGGGCCTGACAGGTGCCCTTCTCCTCCTCGCTTCAGATACGATTAGTAGAACTATGATCTCGCCCACAGAGATTCCCGTCGGCGTAGTTACTTCCTTTCTGGGCGTCCCGTTCTTCCTTTACCTGCTGGTGAGAAGAAAGAGGCGGTGGTGGCAATGAAGCTCAGCGTCAAGGAGCTCAGCTTCGGTTATGGAAATGCAAATGCCCTGGAGGACATCTCCCTGGATGTTGATGAGGGCACTATCGTCAGCCTGGTTGGCCCGAATGGTGCGGGAAAGAGCACCCTGATCAAATGCATAGACAGAATCCTCAAACCCCGGAAGGGAACAGTCTTCCTCGATGGCAAGCAGGCAGCGATGCTGACCTCACGGGATTTATCCAAGATGATGGGATATGTTCCTCAGAGCACACATGAGGTGTTTACGTACACTGTGTTCGATGTTGTGCTCATGGGGCGGAGACCTCACATAGGCTGGCGCGTCAGCGCCAATGATGTGAAGATAGTGGCCAAGACGCTCAGATTCTTGGGGATTGAGCGGTTCGCATCCAGATACTTCGATGAGCTGAGCGGCGGAGAGAAGCAGAAGATTGCAATGGCCAGAGCGATCGTTCAGGAGCCGGAGATCCTCCTCTTGGACGAGCCCACCAGCAGCCTCGACATAAGACATCAGCTCGAGGTGATGAATATCGTCAAGAGACTCGTCCTGCAAAGGAGGATCTCTGTTGTCATGGCCATGCACGATCTGAATCTGGCATCGCGGTTCTCGGATAAGGTTGTGATGCTCAAGGACAGGGGCATATATACCATGGGGAATCCGGCATCCGTCCTGACTCCTGCGAATATTGAGAATGTATATGGCGTCAGATCCGAGGTGAGAAACGGCCACATGGACAGGCCCTATGTCATGCCAATCGAGCCCATATAGAGAATCTATGTTGGGTCATGACCTGTGTTAGATGATGATCATCGCATGGAAGTGATATTATGAAAATGAAGAACTCAAGATGCATCCTCTTGGCCGTCATGCTGTTGGTCTGCATGGGGGCCTGCGAGAATGTGAGCGGAGAGAAAATAACCCTTATTGACAGTCTGAACAGATCTGTGGAGGTTTCATGCCCGCCAGAGCGCATAGTCTCCACCACAGCCTCTGCATCGGAGCTGATCTGCATCTTCGGCGGCCTGGACAATATTGTGGGTCGGGATGAATATTCCACATTTCCATATGGTCTTGCAAAGAAGCCCGTAGTCGGCAGCTACAGCAAGACCATAAATGTCGAGCTTGCATTGGATATGCAGCCCGATGTGGTGATAGCCGACAGCAGCATGCTCCCTGAGACCATCAAGCAGATCGAGGATGCTGGTGTGCCCGTCGTAGTCGTGGGGATGAACTGCGAGCTGGATTCGATAATATGCAACATTCGTGTGATGGGCAATATGATGGGCGACCAGAAAAAGGCCGAAGAGCTTATCGAATTTATGCAGAAGTACACCGACATAATCCGGGAGAGGACCAAGGATCTGCCGGAGAGCGAGAAGCCTCTGGTCTACCACGAATGCAAGGAGGACAAGACCAACTCTGATGGGACCCCCAAGGACGATCACATCGATTTCGCCGGTGGGATGAACATCGCCCATGATGAGGCTGTGAAAAGGCCGATCGTAAGCAAAGAGTGGGTGCTGGAGAAGAATCCGGACATAATCATTGCGAAGCTCTCCAGCTCAGATCCAGACACAGAAGAGGCCCTGAGGCTCAAGAGGGACGAGGTTATATCGAGGCCAGGCCTGAAGGAGACGAAAGCAGTCAAGAACGGGACTGTTTATGTTTACCATCCCTTCTTGAGAAGAGGGCCTCGATTGGTCGGATATCTTCTCTATTTCGCAAAATGGTTCCATCCGGACCTTTTCGAGGATATCGACCCGACGACTGTGGAGAGGGAGATACTCCAAGAGTTCTACGGAGTCGACTCAACGGGGACCTGGGCCTATCCGGAGACATGATGATCAGCTTTAAGGAGCTTTAAAGATGCATATGAAGATATTGGGGATACTCCTCATAGCAGCCCTCTTTTTGAGCTGCATCGCGTCTTGCGAAACGACAGAGAATGAGACGATAACCATCGTCGATGCGATGAATCGGTCAGTAGAAGTCCCCTGTCCACCAGAGCGAATCGTCTGCCTGAATCATATCGTCAACGAGATAATCTCGGCTCTCGGCGAGGGGAAAAGAGTTGTGGCACGCGATGAGTACAGCATCTTTCCAAGAGATATCAAAGAGAAGGCCTTGGTCGGACGATGCACACGACCGGATGTCGAGCTGCTGCTGGAGCAGAAACCGGATCTGATAATCGCCCCTGTGCAGTACTTCAAGGGCGGTGAGGAGGAGAGCATAAGGGACAGCAATATTCCCCTGGTGATGCTCAAGCCGTGTGAAGGGGAGAATCTGGTACCATCCATAGCCCTCCTGGGAGAGATATTGGGTCAAGACAAAAAGGCAAAGGAATTGGCGGATTACATAACTGGCTATCAGGATCTGGTCCAATCAAGGGTGGCTGGATTGAAGGATGAGGATAAGCCCCGCGTATTCTATGAGTCCTCTGCCTATAGAACCTCTGCCAAGGGCTATCTTGCCAAACGGATAGCCGAGGTTGGCGGCATCAATATCGCTGATGACCTGGCAGTCGGCTCTTCGCCGACAGTCAGCCCCGAGTGGGTGGTGGAGGAGAACCCTGATATCATAATCCACTGGTCAGGCACTACCGAACAGGGATCTGAGCTGCCCACCGCCGAGGCGCTCAGCAATGTGAGGGCCGAGGTGTTGAACCGCTCCGGCTTGAGCGATGTCAAGGCGGTCGAGTCGGGAAAGGTCTATGTGATCTCCAAAGAGGTCACCACGGGCCCCAGGATGGTGGTGGGATTGCTCTACTTCGCCAAGTGGATAAATCCTCAGCTCTTCGAGGAGATCGATCCCGCAGGGGTATACAAGGAAGTGCTTGAGAAGTTTTATCCCGGTGAGGTGGCGAGGGGCACCTTCGGATATCCCGAATCCTGAAACCATCTTCTTTTTCGGCCCGGCACGCGCCCGAAGAAGATCCTTGAGCTTCGGTGAAAATATGGCGGAACAGCTGCATATTCTATACAGAGTTCTGGAGTTTATGGCCTACGTCTTTCCAAGGATTGTACCGACTCTCGTGCTGTGCAATATCCTCCTTGAGACGGGCCTGATGAAGAGGCTCATGCCCCTGGGAAGAAGATTCACCGAGGTCGCACATCTTCCCGCGGAGGTCTCTTTGCCCTTCATCTCAAGCTTCGGCTCGTCCTATGTGGGTGGGGCAATTGTTGTCGACCTGCTGGAGAGAAAGCTGATCGATGATCGTCAGGCCCTCCTCTCATCGATGGCGCTCTCCATCCCCGTCTTCTTCAGGGAGTTCATAAGTTACTATCTGCCAACTGCGATCTCAATCCTGGGAGGGACGCTGGGATGCATCTATGTGGGCATTCATGCCACTGTAATCGCAGCCAAAATGACGTTTGTCATCGCAGTAGGGCGGAGAAGTCCTGCTCAGAACTTCATAGACGCCTGCGCAGGTGATGAGGCGAAGACGAGCCTGAGGGATGCTGTGCACAAGGGAGTGTACGACTCTATCCGACCGCTTAAGCGAATGGCGATAACCATGCCTCTCGCAGCTCTCATCATCTTCGAGCTGGAGGCCCTAGGGGTCTTTGATTACTCCGCATTGATGGTCAGGGAGATT
>MVRK01000073.1 GCA_002067365.1 Methanosaeta sp. PtaU1.Bin060
TTTTCGAATTCAATCCCGGAGGCATCTGCTCCAACTATTCACAGGTGCATGTTCTTCTCAAACATCCTGACAGCAAAGACCACGGCCACGGCAGCAGCCGCCCAGACGTACCCGATCTCCACAAACGGAAACGCTCCGCCTCTCAGCCCCTCGATTGCCTGGGTCAGCGGGATGAGCTCGACAAGCACCCTGGCAGGCTGCGGGTACATATCGAGAGGGAAGAATACGCCGCAAAGATAAGTCAGCGGCATGGTCACGAATATGGAGACCGTTGTCAGGTTGTGGGGGTCAAGCACCTTTACCCCGACCACGATTCCAGCCGAGGTGAAGAACAGCGCAAGCCCGATTGTGAACAGGACCAGGGCGGCAAGCGAGATGCGAAATCCTGGCAGAAACAGCCAGACCGGCAGAAGGAAGCATAGAACAGCGAAGAAGGCCACGACTATTCCGGTCAAAAGATACCCAGCCACCGCCTCCCCGGGCCTGATCGGCGCTGTCATCGTGAGCAGCTCAAGATATCCCTCGTGGTTCTTGGACATCCAAATCTCCGAGCTGAAGTGCTGGTAGGTTACCTGGACAACGCTCATCATCAGGATCCCAGGAAGCATGAAGCTCAGGTACGACTCCCGGCCTGGCATATTCACCATTGAGCCAAGTCCCACGCCTATCACAAGCACGAAGAAGACGGGCTGGACGAGATTTCGAAGGGCGAAGTAGAACAGGTTCTTCCTGTAATCGTAGATCTCCCTTTCGAAGGTTACAAGTGAGGCCGAGACAGCCCTGGGGATCATTCACGCAGCCCCCTGCCGGTGAGCTGGAGAAAGACGTCTTCCAAGCTCGGCTCTTTTAGGCTCAGCTCCTCGATTCCAGCAAGGCCAGATGCGGTCACAACTATCCGGTCAAGCGACTCTTTGTCCAGAAGATTCATGGAGATGCGGCCTTCAGAGATATGCAGCTGCATCACTCCTGGGATGCCTCGCAAGACCTCCATATCAGCAGAAGAGAGGGGCCGGCGCGGCTTTAGGGTGAGGATTGAGTCGATTCCCAGGGACCTCTGAAGCTGGGCTGGTGAGCCCTCGGCGATTATCCTGCCATTATCGATTATGATTACCCGGTCGCAGAGCATCTCAGCCTCCTCCATGTAGTGGGTGGTCAGTATGATCGTCTTGCCCCTGCCTTTCAGCTCCCAGATGTAGTCCCATAAGGCATGCCTGGACTGCGGATCCAGACCAGTCGTGGGCTCGTCGAGGTAGAGGATTGGCGGGTCGGTGATGAGCGCCCGGGCCATGAGCAGGCGTCGCTGCATGCCGCCGGAGAGCTGGTGCCCGTTTTTTTTGGCGTGCTCCTCCAGGTGGGCCCACTTTAGCGTCTCTTTTGCCCGAAGCTTCGCTTCACTGCGGGAGAGCCCCCGCAGCCGGGCGTAGAAGTACAGGTCCTCGGCTATGCTTAAGTGAGGGTGAAGGCTCGCCTCCTGGGGCGAGACGTCGAAGAGCCGCTTGGCAGCGATGGGATCGAAAAGGACGTCGTGGCCCCCAATGGTGATGGATCCTGAAGAAGGTCGGACAAGCCCAGTGAGCATGCGGATTGTTGTGGTCTTGCCTGCCCCGTTGGGGCCTAAAAGGCCCAGCGTCTGGCCTGAAGGGACGCAGAACGAGACGTCGTTGACGACCCTGTGGGCTGAGAAGGTCTTGGAGAGGCTGCTGACCTGGATGATCTGGGAAGCTGGCATGTTGTATCGATGATTTGCAGCATACGATATATGCTTATCTACGCACTATCTTGTCACAGAGTTGTATGGGCAGTAGTATTCTTTTCCAGACTCAGTTTTGTTGGCCAGGCAGCCGCCACCGCAGAAGTGGAATTGAGGGCAACGCTTCCAAATCGTGATCGGCTCAATTGCCGTTGAAGTGGTTTATACCTATATTGAGTAAAAATCAGATAGAATACATAAATTTATAGAAAGATTTAATACTAATGGAGGATATCATCTTTCATGCGTTTGACGGAGAAGGAGTCAAAAGCCGAGATCACCGCCAAATGGGACGACTCCTCGGAAGGCTATGATAGCCAACATGGCCATGGCATAAGGACGATGGAGGAGAAGGAAGCGTGGATAAATGCTTTGGCCGATGTGCTTCCCCCCGTCGGATCGAATATCCTTGATGTAGGCTGCGGAACAGGAGAGCTTAGCGTCCTTCTCGCTGGACTAGGATACAAAGTCACAGGCATCGATCTCTCCGAAAAGATGCTGAAAAAGGCCAGATCCAAGTCCAAGTCCTCGAATTACCAGACGCGGTTTGAGGTGGGCGACGCTGAAGAGCTGAAGTTCAGAGACGAGAGCTTTGACGTGGTGATCAATCGCCATCTACTCTGGACACTGCCTCAGCCAACGAGAGCATTACAGGAGTGGAAGCGGGTTCTCAAGAAAGATGGACGATTGATAGTGATAGATGGATTGTGGGATGATGGTTCTATTGACCATCGTCTGCGTAGATATGCGAGAGCTATTTACGTCTTATTGCTGGAGAGAAGAGATCCTCGAAGGGGATGGTATAGCAAAAGGATCAATTCCACACTTCCGCACCCATCTGGCATGAACGCCGATCAGGCGAAAATCTACTTAGAGAGCGCGGATTTTCAGAAAATAGATGTAGTCATTTTGCAGGATCTCATGGATATTCAGCGGAAATACATGCCATTTTCTCAGAAGATTGCCTACGATTTTCCCTATTACATGATCACAGGAAGGAAGGATCTCGTTGATTCGGGAAAGCAACTGAAAAATGTGACGAAATGAGAAGGAGATCGAGATGACATACAGAGTACATCTGACCTGGGCGGCTCTTGTAGCTTGTTTGTTTATGCTGATCGCACTGCCCCAGGGAAATGCAGAAGAAGGCACATTGAATATCGCCCTGGGAAGCGAGCCAGACGACCTGAATCCGCTCTATAATACAGGCACCTCCGACTTCTATGATTTGATTAAGATCTTCAGCGGCCTGCTTAAATCAGACGAGCGGTTGGAGATGGTTCCGGACCTGGCAGAATCCTGGGAGATCTCACCAGACGGCAAGACCTACACATTCCATCTTAGAGATGGAGTCAAGTGGCAGGATGGCGAGGATTTCTCTGCTGAAGATGTCAAATTTACCTACGACCTACTAAGAAGCGGAAGATGGACGTCTATCTTCCCTACCTCTGCCGGTTATGTAGATATAGATGACGTATCTGTGATCGATCCGAAGGCGGTGAGATTCACAATAAAAGAGGGCATAGTCCCATTCCAGGAGAGATTTTCTGCAGCAATACTGCCCAAGCATATCTTGGATGGACAGGACCTATCCAGGACCGATTTCTGGCAAAAGCCAGTAGGCACGGGCCCTTATAGGTTCAAGCATTGGAAGCGCGGAGAGGAACTCGTCCTGACATCAAATCCTGAATACTATGGCAACACTGCCAAGGCAGAGGTCTTGAGATATGTCTTCGTCCCCGAGGAGGCTGCCAGGATCGGCCTTCTGCAGAGAGGAGACGTGGATGCCGACAAGATCGACCCCAGGAGCATGAATATCCTGGAGGGCGCAAGAGGAATCAAGATCTATTCCATGCCGTCTGCAAATTGGTACGCTCTGAACCTGCCAAATAAGATGTGGCCGTTTGAAGACAAGAGGGTTCGTAAAGCAATTGCCTATGCGATAAACAAGAAGCAGATACTTGATACGGTCTTCAATGGCCAGGGCGAGATCGCCTATGGGCCGTTTAGATCTGAGGACTGGGTTTACAATCCAGATATCGCCTTCCCCTACGATCCAGAGAAAGCCAGGCAGCTCTTGACAGAGGCTGGTTTCAAGGATTCTGATGGCGATGGCGTGCTGGAGAAAGACGGCAGGGAGTTCAGGTTTGAACTGATCTACGGTTCTACAAATCCGGAACGTAAGGATATAGCGATTGCAGTCAAGTCCGACCTGGAAAAGGTTGGGATCGATGTCGAGCCTGTGGGGAAGAGCTGGGACGAGATATCGCCGGAGCTTTTCAGAAGCGCTCCCATGGTGGCAGCCTTCGGATCCCCCTTCGATCCTGACGACAATAACTATCAGCTTTGGAGCACCAGGTTTATAGGTCAGGGGTGGTGGAATCCGGCGTCGTATAGCAATCCCAAAGTGGACTCTATTCTCGAGGCTGCCAGAATCGAATTCGACAAGGATTTGAGAAAACAGTACTATCGAGACCTCCAGATGATCCTTGCCGAAGACCAGCCGCTGGCATTCATAGTCTTCTGCAACTACGTCTACGCTATCAACGATAAGATCACCGGCATTGCTCCACGCAATGCACCCCACGGACAAGGAACAAGAGGAGGCATCAACGGGGAGATCTGGTGGAACGTGGAGAATTGGCAGAAGGAGTGAGACCGGTTTGGATCGCAGCCTGGCCAGTTACATATTGAGGAGGAGCCTGCAGATCCCGCCTCTTATGCTGGGGATCTCCATCCTGACCTTCCTCATCTTTTATCTCTCGCCAGTGAATCCTGTGGTAGCCTATTTGGGCCTGGTAGCTGTGCAGAAGATGCCACCAGAAGACGTGGCACGCGTGGAAGAGCAGCTTGGTCTGAATCAGGCAGCACATGTTCGCTATCTGGCCTGGCTGGAGCGGATCTTGCATGGGGACTGGAGATTTTCGCATATCAAAAAGCGGCCGGTCCTCGACATAATTCTAGAACGATTCCCCGCAACGCTGCTCCTAACGCTTACCGGATACGGCCTCAGTGCCGCCCTGGCAATCCTTCTGGGATTATATTCTGCGCTCAGAGCAGGATCGAGATTCGATGCCATTCTGAACAGCCTGAATTATATGCTGTACTCAACACCGACATTTCTAGTCGCCCTGCTGGCAGTGCTGGTCTTTTCGGTATGGTTGGATTGGTTTCCATCCTCCCGCATGGTCTCCGTTAATGAACCGACGGCGTTCCTGCCTAATTTGGCTGACAGGATATACCACCTCATGTTGCCTGCATCGATCTTGGCGATCAGCCACCTTGCGGTCTTCTCTTCGTATATACGATCGTCTCTTCAGGAATCACTGCAGGAGGATTATATCCTGACAGCGAGGTCCAAAGGACTTGACGAGATGAAGATAGTTTTAAGACATGCCTTCCGAAATTCACTTCTCCCTTTCATTACTCAGGTAGGACTCTCAATCCCCCTTCTGATAGGCGGAAGTGTGATAGTAGAAAGCATATTTGCCTGGCCTGGAATCGGGAAGCTGACATACGATGCAGCGCTCAGGGCTGACTACATGCTGCTCATGGGGCTGACGCTATTCTCCAGCTCGATAGTGATCTTGGGGAATTTAATGGCGGATGTCGGCTGCGCTATGGTTGATCCTCGGATCAAGTACAGATGAGGAAGAGAAAAGTGAGACATGATCGGCAATCACAAAAAAACTGAAATGCTGGTGATTGAATGGAAAAATTGTAAGGGGCATAACGTTAAGCAGATCGCTCCAGGGATGCTGATAATATCGTTGCTGGCGCTCCTGGCCTTGCTGGCCCCTTACATTTCCACATACGATCCGGTAGAAGCAAGGCTTGACCGGCCCTTAGAGTCACCATCACTAGAACATCCATTCGGAACTGACCATCTTGGACGCGACATGCTCTCACGAGTTCTTTATGGAACGCGGGTCTCGCTTCTGGTTGGGATCTGTGCAGCCATCCTGGCCGTATTCCTGGGAGTCCTTATAGGTCTCTTGGCCGGATACTTCGGAGGCCTGATCGATAGCTTGCTGATGCGCCTGGTGGATACCATCTACTCACCCCCTGAAACCATCTTGCTTATGGTTCTCGTAACCATGTTCACCAGGAACATCTGGACGATCATCTTGGCCATCGGCTTGACCCACTGGATGAGCACGGCGCGCCTGATCCGAAGCGAAGCCCTTTCGATTAAACAAAGACCTTTTGTGGAATCGGCAACGGCGCTAGGTGCAGGAGACGGATACATCCTTGCTCGTCATATCATGCCAAATCTGCTGTTCATCGCCATGGTTTCAGTGACACTGATGACTGCACATGCTATCTTGACCGAGTCTTTCTTGAGCTTCTTAGGACTGGGGATTCCGCCGCATTTGCCCAGTTGGGGAAATATGCTTAACGAGGCCCAAAGAGACCTCATGCGAGGCATCTGGTGGACTGCGCTATTTCCAGGGATGATGATCATCATAACCGTACTCTCAATCAACCTGCTGGGAGATGAGCTGAAAAGGAGGCTGGCGCCGAATCGAGAGATACAGAAGCAGTCATGAGCAAACAGCTTTGCATTAGAGAGCTGTTCAGTGGACGATACGGTATCGGAGCCAGCTATTTGAGAGGATTCCTATTAACTTCGTTTCAGGAGTCTGCATTCAAGAAGAGCGCCTTTTGCATTCTTAGGGCCGAATAGATCTTGGTTTAGCCTTTCTGTAGGTCATTCTTCGATAGCTTCTGCTAGGCTTAGATGATTGCGCCTTTTTTTTAATGTGCAGAGCTGATATAAGTTGAAAGCAAATGCTGTAACCATCATGATGACACATACCCTCTTAACAGTGGTTGCCATTACACTTCCGGCTTTAAAGACTCTTTTTATCACGGCATGAGGTCTTTCTCCTGGCGATCTCAATCGTGAATCTAAGCGTGTCGCAGACTGCCATTCTGTGACTGATTGGAAAGAATGCGGAAATTATTACGGGTTGAACTGAACACGCGGAAAGTGGGTTTAATATATAAAATTATACTATAATTTTGAGAACAACTTAGAAAAATAGAGTTACTTATCAGGGTACGCCCATACCCCCTTGTAAGGCATATCCAGCCACTTCTCAAAGTACTCCTT